>JAOPVE010000491.1 GCA_025963185.1 Actinomycetes bacterium | reverse complement strand
ATCGTCGCCACCGACCTCAGCCAGCCCATGCTCGACCGGGCCGCCCTCCGGCTCGGCGCGTCGGGGGTCCGGTTCGAGGCCGCCGACGCGCAAAGCCTGCCCTTCGCGGACGGGGAGTTCGACGTCGCGGTCTGCCAGTTCGGGGTCATGTTCGTGCCTGACAAGGCGACGGCGTACGCCGAGATGGCGCGGGTCCTCCGGTCCGGCGGGCACGCGCTGTTCACGATCTGGGACCGCCTCGCCACCAGCCCGATCCCGCACGCCGTCGCCGAGGCCGTCGCGGCGCGCTTCCCCGCGGATCCGCCTCGGTTCCTCAGCCGGGTGCCGTACGGCTACCACGACGTCGCGGCGGTCCGGGTGGCGCTCGGCAACGCGGGCTTCGGCACGGTCTCGGCCGAGACGCTGACGCTCACCAGCAGGGCTCCCTCGGCGCGGGACGGCGCGATCGGCTTCTGCCAGGGCACCCCGCTGCGGACCGAGATCGAGGCCCGCGATCCGGACGGTCTCGGCGCCGCGACCACCGCGGCGGAGGCGACCCTGATCGCCCGCCTCGGCCCCGGCCCGATCACCACGACCATGACAGCAACCCTGATCACGGCAACCGCCACCTAACCACCCCCGCCCCACACCCCGAAGTGCGTGCCGTTCTGCCGCCTATAACCGGTCCAGCGGCACACACTTGCGCGGTGACGGATCAGGGCTGAGGCGTCCGCTGGGCTGGCGGCTCGGCGACGTTGAGGAGGTCCACCCTGAGTGGGTGACGAGCCTCGCGCACCGGCGGATCGCTGGCGCCGCGGCGCAGATCCGCGATGCCGCGCGAGAGGCCCCGCTTGAGCCGCGCGGCAACCGGCTTCTCCACGAAGCGGTGCACCAGCCAGGCGAAGACCAGCATGCTGACGATCAGGCCGCCGAGCAGCACGTACTTCGGCACGATCCGCGACAGGTGGTAGATCACCGCGTACCCGATGCCCGCATGCAGCAGGTACAGCGGATAGGTCAGCGTTCCGGCCGTGGTCAGCCAGCGCCATTGAACGCGGTTCAGCCAGCCCAGCCCGACGACGATCACCGCGGCGAAGCTGGCGCTGACGACTGCCGCCGCTACCGGCCAGTACACCTTCTCGCCGATGCTGTAGCTGATCGAGGTGAGCCGCGGGGAAAGGCCGTAGAGGGCGAGCAGCCAGGAGAATCCGACAATGCCCCACAGCACCGGAGTGGGGCGGAACCGGTGCATCAGGTAGATCGCGATGCCGGCGGTGAAGTACATCGAGTAGTGCGGGCTGAGCGCCTGGGCGACCACACCGCCGCTGGTCCAGGCCACCGCCGAGGTGATGAGCCACAGCACGCAGAACACCACTGCCCGCCGGTAGGTCACGCCTCGCCAGACGACCACCGCGAACAGCAGGTAGAAGAGCAGTTCCAGCCAGAGCGTCCAGTAGGGGCCGTCGATGTCCCGCTCGGCGAGCCCGGTCTGCATCATCGTGAGGTTCGCGAGCACCTTGGCGGGCGTCGGCCCTGGCAGCGAGGTCTGCCAAACCCACAGGATCCCCGAGGTGAACAGGACCGCGAACCAGTACGCGGGGTAGAGCCGTGTCACCCGGGAGATGAAGAAGTCACCGAGGCCGCGATCCCAGCTGCTCATGCAGATCACGAAGCCGCTGATCAGGAAGAACAGGTCGACGCCGAGCCAGCCGTAGTTGGTGACGTGCCGCAGGGTCGGGAAGGTCTGCAGCCCGTCGGCGAGCCAGTACCGCTCGGCGCCGGAGACGTAGTGGTAACACACGACTGCCAGTGCGGCGAGGATGCGTAATCCGTCGAGGACGACGAGGCGGGGCCGACGGGGAAGCGGCGCGCGCGAGTTCTGCCCGGCGGGCGCCCCACCTGCGGGGTCGGATGGCCGCGCGGGCACGCCGTTCGTCAACTCGCTCGCTCCTCGGGGACTACCGACCCGGCATCTCAGCGTGATCACGGGCCGGGTCGCCACAGGGTACGGCCTGGAGACAACGTGGGCTCAACACCCCCCAGGAACCGCGCACCCCCCGAAGTGCGTGCCGCTAGACCGGTCATAGGCGGCAGAACGGCACACACTTCGGGGAGGCGGGGTCAGGGTTGGATCATGATCTTGAGGGACTCGCGGTGGGCCATGGCCTCGTAGCCGGCGGGTGTGTCGTCCAGGGTGATGGTGCGGTCGAACACGCGGCCGGGGTCGATAGTGCCGTCGAGGATGTCGGGCATGAGCTGGTCGATGTAGGCGCGGGCCGGTGCGACGCCGCCGGTGAGGGTGACGTTGCGCAGGAAGACGGGGAAGTCCATCGGCACGTCCGCGTACTGCGGCGCGCCGACCCTGCTGACCGTCCCGCCGTCGCGGACCGCGCCGAACGCAGTCGCGATGGCGTCCTTCGTGCCGACGCACTCCAGCACGGTGTGCGTGCCGTCGCCACCGGTCAGCTCGCGGATCCGCTCGATGCCCTCCTCGCCGCGTTCGGCGATCACGTCGGTCGCGCCGAACTCGCGGCCGAGGTCGGTGCGGTCCTTGTGGCGGCCCATGAGCAGGATCCGCTCGGCGCCGAGCCGTCTCGCGGCCAGCACCGCCGACAGCCCGACCGCGCCGTCGCCGATCACGGTGACCGTCGTGCGGGCGTTGACTCCGGCCGTCACCGCGCAGTGGTGGCCGGTGCAGAACACGTCCGAGAGGGTGAGCAGCGAGGCCAGCAGGGCGGAGTCCTCGCCGGCGGGCAGCTTCACCAGCGTGCCCTGCGCCTGGGGCACCCGCACCGCCTCGCCCTGGCCGCCGTCGAGGTCGTGGCCCCAGTTGCCGCCGTGCCGGCACGAGGTCTGCAGGCCCTCGGCACAGAAGTCGCATGTGTTGTCGGACCAGACGAACGGCGCGACGACGACGTCACCGCGCTGGAGCCCGGTCACGCCGGCGCCGGTGTCCTCGACGACACCGAGGAACTCGTGGCCCATCCGCCGGCCCCGATCCGAGGGGGGCATCGACGCGTAGGGCCACAGGTCGCTGCCGCAGATGCACGAGCGCAGCACCCGGACCACGGCGTCGGTGGGTTCGGTCAGCACCGGATCCGGGACGTGCTCCACCCGGACGTCCCCGGCGCCGTACATCACCGTTGCCCGCATTACCGCGGCCCTCCGATTTCCAGTGCGGTGTAGTCCACGTGCTCGCCCCATTCGGTCTCGGGACCCTGCTGGTCCGCGGAAAGGCTTTCCCACATCGCCAGGTGGGCCATGAAGTCGCCGGGCGTGGCGCCGTGCCAGTGCCACTCGCCGGGCGGGGTGTAGATCGTGTCGCCGGGGCGGACCTCGATCAGCTCCCCGCCGCGCGACTGGACCAGCCCGCGCCCGTCGGTCACATGCAGGGTCTGCCCGTTGGCGTGCCGGTGCCAGGCGGTGTGCGCGCCGGGGGAGAACCGGACGAGGTTGACCCGCAGCCGCGAGGGCGCTTCTCCCTCGGCGAGGACGTCGAACCAGACATCGCCGGTGAACAGGTCCGCCGGCCCCTTGGTGCTGGGCCGCTTGGGCTGGATCTCCACAACTCTCCTCAAGTCTCAGGGACGGTCGGCATCGTGAACGGCGGACCGCTGTGGCGCGGTCCAGCTCGCCAGCAGGGTGAGGGCGTCCTCGGACGGGCTGCCGGGCTCGGCGCTGTACGCGTTGAGCCGCAGGCCCTGGTCCGCGGTCAGTTCCATCGTCTCGTACGCGTCGGCCCGCAGCAGCGCGACCGTGTCGCCGGCCAGGCGGTCCCAGTCGGCGTAGAACTCCGGGGCCGCGGGATCGGGGAAGAGGAACCGGGCGATGTTGGCCGGCCGCGCCGCGCTGGCGAAGATCGGCGCGAACACCGCGGACCCGTTGCCGCCCCAGAACTGAAGGCCGGCCTGCTCGGGCGTGATCTTGGCGCGCCGCGAGGTCAGGAAGTCCCGAATCTCGTTTCTGCTGTCCACGACCACGACGGTAGGTCCGCTCTCGCCCGGGTGGGAGGCCCTGTCAGTACCTGTACCGGCACGGCCTGTCGCGCGGGGCTCTCCCGCGTTCTCCTGGATATTGCCTCCCGCGAGGGCGGTAAACGGCGGCCCACCGAGGGGCGGAAAAGGACGTGAAAACGTGATTGCGGATCTCGCCCGGGCGCTCGCCGTACGGCGGCCGCCCGGCCGCGCCCGGCGGCGGTGCTGGCGATCGTCCTGGTGAGCTACCTGATGATCGTGCTCGACATCTCGATCGTCATCGCGGCGCTGCCGAACATCCGTTCCTGCCTCGGGTTTTCGGCCACTCGCCTGTCCTGGGTGCAGACCGCCTACACGCTGGTCTTCGGTGGCCTGCTGTTGCTCGGGGCGCGGGCCGGGGACGTCCTCGGCCGCCGCCGCATGTTCGTCACCGGACTGGCGCTGTTCACCGCCGCGTCCCTCGCGATCGGGCTGGCGCAGTCCCCTGCCTGGCTGA
>JAOPVE010000438.1 GCA_025963185.1 Actinomycetes bacterium | reverse complement strand
TATATCTCCGGCCGGTCCACAATTGCGCTCGATTGCGAGCCCGTTACTGACGGCGACAATCGGACTCCGCGTTCACATCGGCTTCACGAAATGCCGAGCCGCATCCGGACCAGCGGAGAGCGCAGGTATAGCCGAACGACAGGTTTGCGGCGGTGTGAACGGGCACCGCCGCGCACAGTCCGCCGAGCCGCCATGACACGTCCCGAAGTGCGGTAACTGCGGCCGGTCCGGACCGGCCGCAGTTACCGCGCTTCGCGAGGAGGGGCGCGTGAGGCGGGGATCGTTCGTTCGCGTACGTGTGAGTGCGTTGATTCGGCCCAGTACTGCGACGGCGGTTACACGGTGAATACGCTCACGGGCCCCGCCATTGCGCGGCCGAGCCCCTTTGTCTACCGTTGTCATCGCCGGGGTTACGTATAAACCGGTACAAATCCGTATAGCGACCGAAAGGCCACGATGAGTCTCCGCACGAACGTCGTCCGCGCCACCGCTGCCACCGTCTTAGCTGGTAGTGCCCTCCTGTTCGCCACCGCTCCGGCCATCGCCGCGACCACACTCGCCACGCCCTCGGCCGGCTGGTCCGTCACCGACGCCAACGGCACCTACCGCGGATCCGTCACGGCCGACCCGCACCTGTCGAACGTGTGCGACACGCTCGCCGACGGCGTGACGGTCTCGGTGGAGACCAAGCTCAGCGACGGCAGCACGGTCACGCGGATCGCCCCGCTCGGCGGCTGCACCCCGTTCCAGCCGTTCAACGGCGCGACGATCACGGCCGTCCGCGGCCTCGCGAACGGCTTCGCCAACCCGTGGCACTCGGTCGCCTGACCTCGCTCGACCGCGAACGGCCCGCCAACCGGCGGGCCGTTCGTCATGCCGGGGCGACCGCGCGCGCCTTCTCCGCGGCGCGGACGATGTTGCGCACCATCCCGCCGAAGACGATCCCGTGGAACGCCCACACGGACCACCAGTACGCGTGCCCGGCGAGGCCGCGGGGCAGGAACACGGCCCGCTGGCGGTAGACGCTGCCCGCGCCGTCCGGGCGGATCGACAGCTCCAGCCACGCCAGGCCGGGCACCTTCATCTCCGCGCGCAGCCGCAGCAGCCGCCCCCGATCGATCTCCTCGACCCGCCAGAAGTCCAGCGCCTCACCCGCGTAGAGCTCGGTGGGGCTACGGCGGCCCCGGCGCAGGCCGACCCCGCCGGCGAGCCGGTCGAGCCAGCCGCGCACGGCCCAGGCCAGCGGGAACGAGTACCAGCCGTTGTCCCCGCCGATCCCCCGCAGGACCGTCCACAGTGCCTCGGGGGGCGCTGGCGAGCGGCGCTCCCGCACGTCCTCGTAGAAGGTTCCGCCGGACCAGGACGGATCCGTCGGGAAGGGCTCCGCGGGCGCGGGCAGCACCCCGGCGCTGGACCACCGGGTCTCCACCTGCGCCCCGCGGATCTTGGCCAGCGCCAGCGCCACGGCCCGCTCGTACCCGATCAGCCCATCCGGCGGATCGGGGATGTACCGCGCGATGTCGTGCTCGGCGCACACCACCTCGTGGACCAGCGAGTCGATCAGCGGGACGGCGATCGACCGCGGGACCGGCGTCACCAGGTTCACCCACTGGGCCGAGAGCCACGGCGAAAGCACCCGGACCGGCACGAGCACCCGCGGTTTGAGCCCGGCCACGCGTGCGTACCCGCGCATCATGTCGGCGTAGGTGAGCACGTCGGGCCCACCGATGTCGAAGGTGCGGTGGACGTCCGGCGGGAGGTTGGCCGACTCGCACAGGTACCGCAGCACGTCCCTGACCGCGATCGGCTGGATCCGGTTGCGAACCCAGCGGGGCGTGACCATCGCCGGCAGCCGCTCGGTGAGGTACCGGAGCATCTCGAAGGACGCCGACCCGGATCCGATGATCACGGCCGCCTGAAGCACCGCCGTGGGGACGCCCGAGGCCAGGAACACCTCGCCGACCTCGACCCGGGAGGCCAGGTGCTTCGACAGGTGCGCGTCGGCGGGGTGGAGTCCGCCCAGGTAGACGATCCGGCGGACGCCCGCGTCCGTTGCCGCGGCCGCCACGGTCTCGGCGGCGCGCCGGTCCACGTCACCGAAGCCGCGCTCGGGCAGCGAGTGCACGAGGTAATAGAGGACGTCGATCCCCTCGCAGGCCGCGCGCACCGATCCGGCGTCGAGCACGTCCCCGCGGGCGATCTCGGCCGAGCGCGACCAGGGCACGTCCCGCAGCTTCGCCGGATCCCTGACCAGGCACCGCACCTGGTGGCCCTCGTCGATCAGCCGGGGCGCGAGCCGCCCGCCGATGTACCCCGTCGCTCCGGTCACCAGGCATCGCATGCACCCGATCGTCCCGGACCGCCGCCGGACCGGCATGTCGGGACCGCTACGAGCGCCCGGCCGCCCCGGCGTGGGTCTGCGGGCGGGCGGCCTGGCCGTTCGGCGAGAGCTTCGGCAGGGTGACCCGCACGACGGTCCCCGCCGGGTCGTTCGCCTCGATCGCCAGGGTCCCGCCGTGGGCGTCGACGATCCGCTGGACCGTCGCCAGCCCGATCCCGGATCCCTCGACCGCGGGCTGGAGGCGCGAGAACATTTCGAGTACCCGGCCGCGATCCGCCTCGGGGATCCCGACCCCGTTGTCGGAGACCGCGATCCACCAGCTCACCGGATCCTCGTCGCCGCTGATGTGGACCACGCTGGGACGGTCCGGGTGCCGGAACTTCACTGCGTTCCCGACGAGGTTCTGCAGCACGATCCGCAGTGAGGTGGCGTCCCCGGCGACGGTCGGGAGCTCGCCGAACGACACCAGGGCGCCCGTTCCGGCGATCACCGAGGCCAGGTCGTCCACGACGTCGGCGGCCACGGCGGTGAGCGGCACCGGCTGGATCGACAGGTGCCCACCCGCGGACGCGTGCGCGAGTACGTCGGAGATCATGCGCCACATCCGGGTCGCCGAGGACAGCGCCCGGTCCATGCAGAACTTGGCCTCGGGATCCGCGGCGATGGCCGGGAGGTCGGCGAGCACGGCCACGTAGCCGAGCACGCCCGTGAGCGGGTTCCGGAGGTCGTGGCTTACCTGCCCGGCGAAGCTCGCGAGCGCCGCGTTCGACCTGACGAGCTCACCGCTCTTGCGTTCGAGGTCGCGCATGGACTCGTGCAGCAGACGGGCGTGCCGGTGCAGTTCGAGCACGCCGACGACCATCCGGGCGAGCTTGTCCATGCCCTCGCGCTGGTGACCCGTGAGGTCGTGGGCGACCGTGTCGAACGCGCACAGCGTGCCGAGAACGTGCCCGGCCGGGGCCCGCAACTGCGATCCGGCGTAGAAGACGATGTTGCCGAGCTCTCCGGTGACGTGGGGGTGGCTGGCGAAGCGCGGATCGAGCCGGGCGTCGCGCAGGATCACCGGCTCGGGCTGGACGATCGTCGTCGCGCACATCGATTCCCCGCGCGGCACGGTGGCCCCGTCGAAGCCGTGTGCGGCGAGCTGCACCTGCTGATCCGCGGTGATGATGTTGACCACCGCGTTGGGCACCCCGAGCAGGTCGGCGGCCAGTTCGACGATGGCGGGCAGGTCGGGCAGCGGAGGCACGCCGACGATGCGGTAGTCCGCTACGGCGGCCGCGCGGGCCTCCTCGTCCAGCGGGACCGGAAACGACCTGGACACTCAGCCAGTGTAAACCGACATTACGGACAACGAGAACGATCGTGAGTGTCCAGGTCCCCGCGTGGTGCTACGCGGACTGCGGCTGACCGGCGGTCGTGCTCAGCTCGGCGATCAGCGCCTTGGCGTCCTTGCGGTCGATCAGCGGGAAACCGAAGCTCAGGCCCTTCGGCTCTCCCTCGACCGCGAGCGTGATCCGGGTGACGACGAAGAAGGAGACCTTCGAGAGCGTGATCGCGGATCGCGGGATGTCGGCGGAGGGCGTAGCCGCGGGACGGCCCCCGAACTGCCGATCGAGCAGGATCAGCCGCTGGTCCGTCAGCGCGATGAACTGTGCCTTGGGCTTGGCCAGCAACCCGCCCAGCGCGCCGCCCACCGCGACCGCGGCGGCTCCCGCGAGCTGGCTGCCTCCCGAGCCGACGGTCGACCGCGCCGCGACGAGGATCCGCTCGCCGGGTGCCAGCAACGGCGTCGCCGTCTGGATCACGCGCTTGCGGAAACCTGCTTCGTTCATGTCTGGGGGAACCTTTCCGGTCGGCGCCGCCGTCAGCGGCGGACCGGCCGAACGTACTGGGGCTCCGCTACTGCTTTTTCGGCCGCCAGACGACCAGGGCGCTCTGGCTGAGCGGCACCAGGTCGCGCCGGTACGAGGCGTGCACCTGGGACAGGTCTGCCCTGGCCGCCGCGAGCTCGTCCAGCAGCTCGCCGACCTTGGCCTGCAGGGCCTCGACCTGGGATTCCAGCTCGATGATCCGCTTGATTCCGGCCAGGTTGACGCCGTCCTCCTGGGACAGCCGGGCGATCTCGCGCAGCATCACGACGTCCCGCGGGCTGTACCTGCGGCCCCCGCCGGACGACCGGCCGGGCTGCACGAGCCCGAGCCGGTCGTACTGGCGGAGCGTCTGCGGGTGCATGCCCGAGAGCTGCGCGGCGACCGAGATGACGAACACCGCGGCGTCGAGCGGCTGGTCGGACAGGTTCTCAGCCACGGCTCGCCTCCCGTTCCAGCGCACTCCTCGGGTTCTCCGGCATCGCCTTGGAGTACGCGGCGAGCGCCTGCCTCGCCGCCTCGGTGAGCTTCTGCGGGACCGACACCTCGATCGTCACCAGCAGATCGCCGAACGTGCCGTCGGCCTTCCCCACGCCCTTGCCCCGGACCCGCAGCCGGCGCCCCGACGGCGTACCCGCCGGGACCCGCAGCGTGACCGACCCGTTCAGCGTCGGGACCTTCAGCTCGGTGCCCATCGCCGCCTCGGGGAAGGTCACCGGGACCGTGAGCAGCAGATCCTCACCCTTGCGGCCGAACACCTTGTGCCCGTTCACGTGCACCACCACGTAGAGATCCCCGGGCGGGCCGCCGCGTTGTCCGGGCTGCCCCTTGCCCTTGAGGCGGATCCGCTGGCCGTCGCTCACACCCGCCGGGATCCGGACGTTCATCGTGCGGGTCTTGGTGACCCCACCGGTGCCCTTGCAGTCCTTGCACTTGTCGTCGATCAGCGATCCGGTGCCCTGGCACTCCCGGCACGGCTCGCTGAAGCCGAACGCGCCCTGGTTCCTGCTGGTCAGGCCGGACCCGCCACAGTTCGGGCAGCGCCGCGGCGAGGTACCGGGCTTGGCGCCGGACCCCTTGCAGGTGTCGCAGACGCCCGGGGCGTGCAGCCGCAGCGGGACCGTCACCCCGTGCACGGCCTCGGCGAAGTCCAGCGTGGCCTCGGTCTCGATGTCCCGGCCGCGGGCGGGACCCGCCTGCGTGGTGCGCGTCCCGCCACCGCCGAACATCTGGCCGAACAGGTCGCCGATGCCGCCGACCCGCGTGCCGCCGCCACCGCCGCCGGTTCCGCCGCCACCGAACAGGTCCGAGAAGTCGAACCCGCCCGGGGCGCCGGTCGTGCCACCGCTGCGGCGGAACGCGCCCGATCCGAACAGCGAGCGCGCCTCGTCGTACTCGCGCCGCTTCGAGGCGTCCGACAGCACGTCGTTCGCCTCGGAGACCTCCTTGAACTTGGCCTCGGCCTTGGCGTTCCCGGGGTTCTTGTCCGGGTGCAGGTCGCGGGCAAGCTTGCGGTAGGCCTTCTTGATCTCCTCGGGCGTGGCCGTCTTCGGGACGCCCAGTACCGCGTAGTAGTCCTTTTCGAGCCAGTCCTTCGTGCTCATCAGGCGTCCCTCCCCCCGCTAACCGTCGGTGACCGGCGCACCGGCCTCCGGGTCCGCCACCGCGACCATCGCGGCCCGCAGCAGCCGCTCGCCCAGCGCGTAGCCCTTGCGCAGGACGTCCACGCAGGTCGGTTCGGTGACGTCCGCGCTGGTCGTGTGCATCACGGCCTCGTGGTACATCGGGTCGAACACGTCGCCGACCTCGCCGAACGGCGTGAGACCGAGCTTGTTCAGATTGTTCTGGAGCTGCTCGGCCACCGCCGCGAACGCGCCGGTCAGGTCGCCGTGCGCGCGCGCCCTGTCGATGTCGTCGAGGACCGGCAGGAGCGTGGTGAGCACCGCGCCCGTCGCCTGTTCGACCACCGCGAGCCGGTCACGGTCGACCCGCTTGCGGTAGTTGGCGTACTCGGCGGTGACCCGCTGGAGGTCGAGCGTGCGCTCTTCGAGTTCCGATCGCAGCGCCTCCGCCTCCTTCAGGTCCGCCTTGCTAGGGGCGCCGGACTGCTCGCCGCCCGCCTTGTCGTCGTCAGACTTCTTCTCACTGGACTTGCGCTCGATGATCTTCTTCATCGCCGCGGCACCCGAGGTCGCCGCGCCGGGGCTCCGGCCAGCGGACTGTCCCGCTGGCCGGGCACCGGGTCGAGCCGCGCCGGTCTCCGGATCAATGCGCCGGCGGTCGCGGATCACGACCTTCGGCTGCTCCTCGCCCCGGTCGCCCGAGTCCCCGTTGGTTTTGCTCACTTCTTGCCGCCCTCGCCAGGCTCGTCGACGATCTCGGCGTCCACCACGTCAGAGTCACCGGTGTCGCCCGCCTGGGCGTGCGGTGCCTCCGGACCGGCCTCCGCGCCGGGGGCGGACGGTGCGTCGGCCGCCGCCTGCGCGTACATCGCCCCGCCGATCTCCTGCGAGAGCGTGGAGACCTTCTCGTGCGCGGCCGAGATCGCCTCGATGTCGGTGCCGCCGACGGCGCCGCGCAGCTCGCTCAGCGCGTCCGACAGCTCGGTCTTCTTGTCGGCCGGGATCTTGTCGCCGTTCTCGGCCAGGAACTTCTCGGTCTGGTACTGGAGGGACTCGGCCCGGTTGCGGGTCTCGGCCTCCTCGCGGCGGCGCTTGTCGTCGTCGGCGTGCGCCTCGGCGTCGCGCATCATGCGCTCGATGTCGTCCTTCGGCAGCGCGGAGCCACCGGTGATCGTCATCGACTGCTCGCGGCCGGTGCCCAGGTCCTTCGCGGACACGTGCACGATGCCGTTCGCGTCGATGTCGAAGGTGACCTCGACCTGCGGGACGCCCCGCGGCGCCGGCGGCAGGCCCGTCAGCTCGAACATGCCGAGCTTCTTGTTGTAGGCCGCCATCTCGCGCTCGCCCTGGTACACCTGGATCTGCACCGAGGGCTGGTTGTCGTCGGCGGTGGTGAAGATCTCCGAGCGCTTGGTCGGGATCGTCGTGTTCCGCTCGATGAGCTTGGTCATGATGCCGCCCTTGGTCTCGATGCCGAGGGACAGCGGGGTGACGTCGAGCAGCAGGACGTCCTTGACCT
>JAOPVE010000437.1 GCA_025963185.1 Actinomycetes bacterium | reverse complement strand
GCCCGGGTGGCCTCGGCGAGCGCCGCGGCGGACACCGCGGCCGACGTCGTGGGCGCGGCGGCGCGCAGCGCGGCACGGACGAGCGCGTCCGACTCGGCGTCACCCGGGGTGAGCGCGTACGGGACGGCGGCGCGGCCGATGATCCGCCCGTCGTCGGGGGCGCGGATGAATGAGGGCGGCCGGACGGGGGCGCGGCCGGGGACGGTCCGCCTGCGCCGGCTGCGCCCGAGCACGCGCATCGACGAGCTGTGGAACTCGGCCTGCCCGCGGACCGCCGAGTCGTAGCGCCGGACGAGGGCGGGCATGAGGGCGAGCACACCGGCGCCGACGAGGATCGCGAGAAGCACCGAAGACGGCATCGCCCCTCCTGAAGACCTCTCGCCGATCGAGACTGGCCAGCCGGATCAGGCCCTGCCAAGCCGCTGGGATTCGTTCCCTCCCAGCGAGGCTACGGGGCGACACGCAACGAGATAGGGACGCATGTCGGTGTGTCGACATGCCTCCTGCGGCGCTGCGGGTGTACAGGTGTCACGATTGCGTCCGGTTGCTACCGGCTTGGGGGGAAAGTCACACCCGGCTGGCGCGCCACCGCGCGAGCAGGCCCTGCGGCGCCACGTCCTCGACGGTCAGCGCGTAGCCGACGTGGTCGCGCCAGTCGCCGTCGATGTGCAGGTACCGCGAGTGGAAGCCCTCCTGCCGGAAGCCGAGTTTCTCGACGACCCGTCGGCTCGCGGTGTTCTCGGGCCGGATGTTGACCTCGACGCGGTGCAGCCCGGAGGCGGTGAAGCCGTAGTCGACGGCCATCGCGAGCGCGGTCGGCATGATCCCGCGCCCCGCGAGCCGCCCGTCGACCCAGTAGCCGGCGTACGTCGAGCAGAACGCACCGCGGACGATGTTGCCGAGCGTGAGCTGACCGGCGAGCCGGCCCTCGTAGGTGATCACGAACGGCATCACCTGGCCCTCGCGGGCGCCGCGCTTGAGTGAGCGGTATACCGGGACGTACTCGCCGGCGGAGTGCCGGTCCGCCCAGCTTCGGTTGGCGGTCGGCTCCCAGGGGGCGAGCCACTTCTCGTTGGCCAAGCGGACCTCGCTCCACTCGCGCGCGTCCCGGTAGCGGTGGGGACGCAACCCGACCGGTCCCTCGGCGAGGACGACCGGCCAGCCAGGCAGTCTCTCCATCAGGCGCGGATCCCCATCAGCGGCTGCGGTCGAGCATCAGCACGTCGACGGCCGTCCCCGCCGGCGCGCTGGACACGTGCTCGCCGAGTACGAGCAGGGCGTTCGCCGTGGCCAGCGCGGTGAGCAGGCGCCCGCCGATCGGCTGGACCGTGTACCCGCCGCCGCGCCGCTCGGCCACGCTGGCGGGCCGGAACTCGCGCAGCCCGACCGGCGAGTCCACTCCCTCGAGCAGCGCGGCCTTCACGGACGGGCGGAACACTGGATCCAGGCCGGCGAGCCGCCGCAGCACCGGGCGCACGACGAGCTCGAACCCGATCAGCGCGGCCGCCGGATCGCCGGGCAGGCAGATCACGGGGATCCCGTCGTCGCCGAGGCGCCCGTAGCCCACCACGAGCCCGGGGTGCAGCGGGAGCTCGGCGAAGGTCACGGCGCCGTCGTAGCCGAGCAGCCTGCGGACGGTGTCGTCCGGTCCTTCGCCGGTGCCGCCGGAGAGCAGCAGGACGTCAGCACGCATGGCGTGGTCTTCGAGGCGGTCACGCA
Organism: Actinomycetes bacterium; assembly: GCA_025963185.1. Lineage (GTDB taxonomy): Bacteria > Actinomycetota > Actinomycetes > Mycobacteriales > Cryptosporangiaceae > RYN-140. Next base: position 6,214 of record JAOPVE010000437.1, on the reverse strand, counting down.
GGGGCTCGGTGTCGTCGCCGACGATCCCGACGCGGATCGGCTGCCCGCCGGCCTCCGCCGCGGCCGCCGTCAGCGAGTACGAGTTGGCGTCGGCCACGTGGCCCCGGCCGGATCCGCCGGAGAGGTCGACCAGTTCCTCGCCGGTGGAGAACACGGCGACGCGGGGCTTGGGCCGGACGTGCAGGTGGTCGACTCCCGCGGCGGCGAGCAGGCCGATCATCGCGGGGGTGACCAGGGATCCGGCGGCGGCCGCGACGGATCCCGCGGCGAGCTCGGACCCGGCGATCCGCACCCGGGTCTGGGCGCCGGGCGGGTGCGTGATGGTGACGCTCGCGCGGCCACGGTCGGTGCCCGCGCCGGGGATCACCAGATCCGCCCCGGACGGCATCGGCGTGCCCGTCGTCACGGCGTAGCAGGTCCCCGCCGAGACGTTCGCGTGCTCCCAGGACGCGGCGCGCAGCTCGCCGAGCACCGACAGCGTGACCGGCACCTCGGCGAGATCCGCGGACCGCACGGCATACCCGTCGGACGCGGCCACATCGCAGGTCGGCACGGACTGGCGGGCCAGCACGTCGGTGGCGACGATCGCACCGCGCGCGTCGAGGAGCGCGAGCAGCAGCGGCGGGAGCGGCTCGGAGTCGCCGAGCACCGTGGACAGGTACTCGGCGATCCCTGGCGTGGCGAGAGCGGTCATTCAGAACCTCCGTCTGATCCGGGGACAACCGAGGCGTCGAGCTCCGACCGGACGAAGTCCACCAGCCACTGGCGGAACTCCGGGCCGAGGTCGGCGCGGTCGCAGGCGATCTGCACGACGGCCTTGAGGTAGTCGCCGCGGTCACCGGTGTCGTAGCGGCGGCCGCGGAACACGACGCCGTGCACCGCGGTGCCCTCGGAGGCGAGGCGGGCCATGGCGTCGGTGAGCTGGATCTCGCCGCCGGCGCCGGGCTCGGTCTTGCGGATCGCGTCGAAGATCTCCGGCGGCAGGATGTACCGGCCGATGATGGCCAGGTTGCTCGGCGCCTCGTCCGGCGACGGCTTTTCCACCATCTCGGTGATCTTCACGGTAGTGAACAGCGGCGTCTCGGGCGCGTCGACCGGCTCGATCGCCACGCTGCCGTACCGGTTGATGTGCTCGCGCGGGACCTCGATCAGCCCCAGGACGATGCCGCCACGCTCGGCCTGCACCGACAGCATCTCGGCGAGCAGCGGGTCGCGCTCGTCGATCAGGTCGTCGCCGAGCATGACCGCGAACGCCTCGTCGCCCACGTGGGCGGCCGCGCAGAGGACCGCGTGCCCGAGGCCCTTGGGCTCGTCCTGGCGGGAGGAATGGATCGCGGCCAGCTCGGACGGGTGCCGGATCGCGTCCAGGCGCCGCTGGTCGCCCTTGGCCTCCAGCAGCGCTTCGAGGTCCGGGCGGCGGTCGAAGTGGTCCACCATCGAGGTCTTGCCTCGGCTCGTCACGAGCAGGACATCGGTGATCCCGGCGGTGGTCGCCTCCTCCACGATGTACTGGAGGGCGGGCTTGTCGACGACGGGCAGCAGTTCCTTCGGCACGGCCTTGGTCGCCGGCAGGAAGCGGGTGCCGAGGCCCGCCGCGGGGATGACAGCCTTGGTCGTCGGACGGTGGTGGGGACGGGGCACGGAAGCGTTGTCGGCCATGCGGGGAGACTAGCCGGAACTGTGTCCGGTCAACCGCGCTCGATGCCGGTATTCACCGATGCGTCCTGCCGGCCGGGACCGCCCACCAGTGCCCCCAGTGCGGGCGCGCCGGGGCGCGGGTCCTGCTCTCCGCTCATCCGCCAGGTGTCCCGGCCTGCGGCGATGGCGGATCGCAGTGCGCTGTCGGCCCGTCCGAGGAGCGCCTCGGCGTCCGGCGCGTGCTCGGGGAACACGGCGATGCCGACCGACACGGTACAGGCGATCTCCAGGCCAGGATCCCCGCTGCCGAGCTGGATCGGGGACTCCCGCAGCCCGGCGCAGAACCGCTCGGCGGCCCGGCAGGCCCCGTCGGCGGCGGTCTCGGGAAGCAGGATCACGAAGTCCGATTCACTGCGCCGGAACACCAGGTCCACCTCGCGGACCATGGCCAGCACCTGCCGGGCCACCTCGCTCAGCACGGCCTCCGCGGCGGACGGGCCGTGGGTGTCGCCGATCTCGCGGTAACGGTCCAGCTGCATCTTGACCACCGAGAGCGGGCGCGCGAACCGGACCGCCCGCTCGACCTCCCGATACAGGGAAACCCGCAGGTAGCGGTAGTTCCACAGGCCCGTGACGCTGTCGGTGAGCGAGAGCCGCTCGGACTCCTGGTGCAGCAGCACGTTCTCGACGGCGACCGCGGCCTGACCGGCGAACGTCCGCAGAGTGACCAGGTCGCCGTCGTCGAAATCGTCCGCGCCGAGCCGGTCGTAAAGCGCAAGCACGCCGAGGATCTGCGGCGGCGCGTCGATCCCCCTGGACTCGTTCGAGCGACCCGATCCGGAGAAGGGGACCGCGATGTAGGTGCGGCACCGCGGCTCGCTGGCGGCCAGGTCGGCGGATCCTTCCCTGACCCGTCCGAGCCGCGGTTCCCCGCTCGCGGCGACCCCGCCGAGCACTCCGGCGCCGATGGGTACCCGCAGGTCCGCGACCTCGACGCCGCGCCCGCTCATCCCGAACCCGCACTGCCCGACGAGGACCCCCGGCCACTCCCGCGCCGAGCGGTCCGTCAGCAGGACCACCCCGGCCTGGGCGCCGGTCGCGGCCATGACGGTTTCGAGGATCACCTCGAGGATCCGGTCGAGGTCGTGGGTGCTCGACAGCGTGTCGCCGATCAGCGCCAGGTTGCCCCGCAGCTGGTCGCGGCTCGCGGTGAGCGCGGAGACGTAGGCCTGGAGGTCCCTGGTCATCCGGTTGAAGGTGGTCGCGAGTCTGGCCACCTCGTCCTTGCCCCGGACCGGCGCCCGCGCCCCCAGGTCTCCCGCGGCTACTCGCTCGGCCGTCTGCGCCACGTCCGCGAGCGGGCGGGTCAGGCTGCGCGAGAGGTACCAGGCGGCGAGGATCGCGAGCCCGGCCACGACGAGGACGACCAGCACGAGCGCCCCGTACAGCTCGCCGAGACTCTGATGGGTCGTACTCACGGCGAAGCGCAGCGGCTGGCGGCTCTGGTTGTCGGCGGCGGCGACCCGCAGGTCCGACGGGATCACGCGGTTGGCGGTCGCGGCGGCCCTGGCGACCTGGTCCGCCCGGTACTTGGGCAGGGTGCTGATCGTGGCCTCGCTGCCGTCGAGCAGGGTGACGTCGACGCCACCGGCGGACTCGGCGATCCCCGTCACCACGTCCTGGTCGACGCTGAACGCGGTGCGCGCCCGCCCGACCAGCTTCCCGGCGGGCGACCGCATCTCGACGGCCGCGGCGATGAGCGGAGCGGCGGCGGGCAGCCGGGACCGGCAGTCGCCCCACGGGACGGTCCGCTCGGCGAGGGGTAGCTGGCCAGCCTGGGCGACGATCTTTCCGGACCCGTCCTCGATCCGGGCGATGCCGACGAGGCCACGGGCCACGACGATCTGGGGGGCAGCGGCCCGGCCGGCGCCGTTCGCGGTGGCGGCGAGGGCCTCGGCGGCGGCGTGCGCGCGCTCGCACAGGGCCTTCATGCTGGTGATCACGCCGTTGGCAGCCGCGTTGAGCCGTTCGGTCTCGCGGCTCTCGGTGGCCCGGGTGCTGCTCAGGGCCACCGCGGCGGAGCTGACGACGACCGGCCCGAGTACTACGGCAAGGAAGGCAGCCGTCAATCGTCCACGCAGCGTCACGAGATCGGCTCCCCTTCCCCGGACAAATGGAATGCTGGCATCGCCATGCTGCCGGCGACCGGCGCTCGTCGCGACCCCGGAGACGGACTGATGACTACTTTGAGTACCAAACAGACGGTACGCGCTGATTTCTTCCGCCGCCGCACTGAACTACCTCGGGAAACACGCGAAGCGGAGGTGCCGGCGGTCCGTTCGGCGCTCGCGGACTGGCTCGCGGCCCACCCCGGCGCCCGCGTCGCCGCCTACGTGCCCGTCGGCACCGAGCCGGGCGGCAGCGATCTGCCGTCGTGGCTGGCCAGCCAGGGTGCCCGGGTACTGCTCCCGATCGTGCTGCCCTCGATGGACCTCGACTGGTCGGAGTACGAGCCCGGTGAGGAATTGGTGCTCACCAGCCGCCAACTGCTCGAACCCGGCGGCACCCGGCTGGGGCGGTTCGCCGTCGCCGCCTGCAATCTGGTGCTCGTGCCGGCCCTCGCGGCGGATCGGCGCGGAACCCGCCTCGGCCGCGGCGCCGGCTGCTACGACCGCGCCCTCACCAGGGTCCCCCGGGACGTCCCCCTCGTGGCACTGCTGCACGACGGCGAACTGGTGGCCGAACTCCCCGCCGAGCCGCACGACCGCCCCGTGACAGCGGTCATCACCCCGTCCGGAGGCTGGTGTGATCTGCCGGACAGCACCCCTGCGCTGGACGATTCGGCCGCCATGACGCACACTTAGCACTCGAATCACGAGAGTGCCAGGGAAGGATCCGAGGTGCCGACCTACCAGTACGCGTGCAACGAGTGCGGCAACAAGCTGGAAGCGGTGCAGTCCTTCTCCGACGACCCGCTGACAGTCTGCCCCGCCTGCGAGGGCAAGCTGCGCAAGGTGTTCTCGTCGGTCGGCGTGGTCTTCAAGGGCTCCGGCTTCTACCGCACCGACTCCCGGGCGGCCTCCACGGCCGCGGAGACTGCGAAGTCGGAGTCGTCGACCACTTCCTCCGGCTCGTCCGCCACGGGCTCGTCCTCTACGGGTTCTACGGGCAACGGGTCGAAGTCGTCCGAGGGTTCTTCTAGTTCGTCGTCGGGCTCTGGCTCGTCGTCGGGCTCTGGCTCGTCGTCGGCGGCGCCTGCGGCGAAGAGCGCTTAGCACGGATCCGGCGGGGCGGCTCGGCCGTCCACACCCGGGCTGGCTGTCCACAGATCCGGTCCGCACTCTCGCCCGCCAGCACCACGGCTCCTTACCGTCGGGGAAGTCCCCGAGGTGAGGAGCCGTTCGTGTTTTCCCAGCGCAGTGAGTTGTCCGAGCGACTGGGTCCGCCGTGGTTCGGGCTCGGGTGGCGGCTGCCCCGGGTATCCGGGCTGCTGCGGTGGTCGTTCGTGGCGGTCCTGCTCTGTGTGGCGGCGTTGTTGCTGCTCAGCGGTCCGGGGCCTCGATCGCCGGGGGTTCCGCGCGCCTCGGTGGTGGTCCGGCCGTCCGCGATCCCCACGGCGGCCGTCGTCGTGCCCGCGGGGCTCGTCGGGTTCCCGCTGCGCCTTCCGGACGGCGGGGTGGTCTCGATCGTCCGGCCCGGCCAGCGCGTCGACGTGCTGGGCCGCCCGGGCGTGCTCGCCGAGGACGTCCTAGTGCTGCGTGCGGCGGCCGACAGCGATGGCGGACTGCTCTACCTGGGGGTCAGCCGAACGCAGGCGACTCGGCTCGCCGCTCTTGTCCCGGGTGCCGCCGTCACCGTTACAGTGCGGCAACCCTGAACACGGGCTTCAACCGAGGAGAGACGCAGGCGTGCTCAAAGGATTCAAGGACTTCATCCTCCGCGGCAACGTGGTCGACCTCGCGGTCGGAATCGTCATCGGCGCGGCATTCACCGCCGTAGTCACCCAGTTCACGAAGTCGTTCCTCGAACCACTCATCAAGTGGGTAGGCGGCGGCGGCACCACGCTGGCCGGCACCTGGTCGCCGGCGAAGGGGGTCGAGTTCACCTGGGCGGCGTTCATCAACGCGGCCATCACGTTCGTCCTGATCGCCGCGGTGCTGTACTTCCTCGTCGTGCTGCCGATGAACAAGCTCGCCGAGCGACGCAAGCGCGGCGAGGAGCCCGCCCCCAAGGCCCCCTCGGAAGAGGTTGTCCTGCTGACGGAGATCCGCGACTCCCTCCGCAACCGCCAACTCCCGTAACCCCCCACCCCGAACTGCGGTAACTCCGACCGGCCCTGACCGGCTGGACTTACCGCACTTCCCGGGTGTGGCGGGTGGACTTTGATTTAGACCTGGAGCCCGGTGAGGTGCGCGAGATGCAAGCCGCGAGGTTCGCCAGGTACCGGGGTTGTACCTGGCGGTTCTCGCGGCGCCGCAGATCGTGTGCCTCAGCGGGCCGCGCACAAAGCGAGGTTCGGCGGGTACCGGGGTTGCACCTGGCGGTTCTCGCGGCGGCGCAGATCGGGTGCCTCAGC
>JAOPVE010000433.1 GCA_025963185.1 Actinomycetes bacterium | reverse complement strand
CCGAGCGAGAACGTCATGCAGATCCTCGGGCCGGTGCTCGCGCTGCTCTCCTTCGCCGGCGGGCTGTTCATTCCGCTGAGCCTGATGGGGGACGTGTTCGGCACGATCGCGAAGTTCACCCCCGTCTACGGCGTCGGCGTGATCGCCCGGTACCCGCTCGACCACAGCGGCGGATCGCTCCCGATCGCGATCGTCAACGTCCTGGCCTGGACCGCGGTGTTCACCACCGGCGCGATCTGGCGGTTCCGCCGCGACACGGCCCGCGTCTGAGCCGCGGCTTAGGCTCCTCACCATGACCGCGAGCGCACCGCGCACCACCGCCGGCTGGCCCTTCGGGGTCGGCCGGCGGGCTGAGGAAGCTGCGGATCCGGGAGCGCCGCTCGGGGCCTCCGAGCTGGCGTGGCGCACCACCACCCGGTCCCGCTACGGCTGGCTCGCGGCCGCCGTCTGGCTGTTCTACCTGGCGGATCCGTTCACGGCGATGCTCAGGCACCCGGCGGGCTGGCAGCGCTACCTCGGGCTGGCCGCACTCGTCGCGTTCGTCCTGCTCTACCTGTACGTGTTCGCCTACGGCCGGCAGGCGGTGCGGTACGGGCGGCTGCACCCGCTGCGGGCACGCTGGGCACACCTTGCCGGGCTGGCCGTGCTGATCCCCCTGATGGTGCCCGGCGCGGACGCCCACGCGCTCGCGTGCAACGGCTATCTGGCCGCCGCGGCGATGATCAACCTGCCGATCCGGCAGGCCGTGGGGTTCTGCGTCGCTCTCGGCGCCAGCACCGAGATCGTGTCCCGGATCGTGCCGGGCTGGTCCGACGCCGGCGACGGATCGAGCCTCGCGGTGATCCTGGCCGGCGCGGCGGTGCTCGGCCTGCGGATCGCCTTCGACCGGAACAAGCGCCTGATGGAGGCGCAGGAGGCCCTCTCCTGGCTCGCAGTGGAGAACGAGCGCGCCCGGATCGCCCGCGACCTGCACGACATCCTGGGCCACTCACTCACGGTCGTCACGATCAAGGCCGAACTGGCGCAGCGGCTGCTCGACACCGATCCGGACCGGGCCAGAGCCGAGCTGCGGGACGTCGAGATGCTCGCCAGGGACGCCCTCGCCGACGTCCGCGCCACCACCCAGGGCGTCCGCGGGGTGTCGCTGCCCGGTGAGATCGCGGCCGCCCGGTCGGCGCTCGCCGCCGCGCACATCGAGGCTGACCTGCCCACGGCCGCGGATGACGTGGGCGGCCGGTGGCGCGAGCTGTTCGCGTGGACGATCCGGGAGGCGGTGACGAACCTGGTCCGGCACAGCGGCGCGACCCGGTGCACGATCACGCTGACCCCGGCGAGCGTCGAGATCGCCGACGACGGATCCGGCGCGGGTCCCGGCGCCGGCCTCGGTCCCAGCGAGGGCGGTGGGCAGGGGCTCGCCGGGCTCCGGCGCCGCGCCGAGGCACTGGGCGCCCGGTTCACCGCGGGCAACCGCACGGACGCCCCGGGGTTCCGGGTGCTCATGGAGGCCCCGCGATGACGATCCGGCTGCTGCTCGCCGACGACCAGGCGCTGGTCCGGGGCGCGATGGCCGCCCTGCTCGGCATGGAGCCCGACCTGGAGGTCGTCGCCGAGGTCGGGCGCGGCGACGAGGTGGTGGCCGCGGTCCGCGAGCACGCCGTGGACGTGGCCCTGCTCGACGTCGAGATGCCCGGCCTCGACGGCATCGCCGCGGCTCGCCAGGTCGCCGCCCAGGTGCCGTCCTGCCGGGTCTTGATCGTCACGACGTTCGGCCGGGCCGGGTACCTGCGCCAGGCGATGGCCGGCGGGGCCAGCGGGTTCGTCGTCAAGGACACCCCGGCCAAGCTGCTCGCGGACGCGGTCCGGCGGGTGCACCAGGGATTGCGGGTCGTCGATCCGGCGCTCGCCGCCGACTCGCTGGTGCACGGTGACTCGCCGCTGACGGACCGGGAGAGCGACGTGCTGCGGGCGGCGAGATCCGGCGGGACGGTGGCCGACATCGCCCGGATCCTGCACCTGTCCGAGGGCACGGTCCGCAACCACCTCTCGGCGGCGATCGGCAAGACCGGCGCCCGCACCAGGGCCGAAGCGGTCCGCCTAGCCGACGACCACGGCTGGCTCCTCACCTGACTCTGCGCCGGCCGAAGTGCGGTAATCGTGGCCGGTCCTGGCCGGTTGGGGTTACCGCACTTCGAGGGAGGGCCGATGGAGTGGCGGGGCGCGGGGGCCTGGCTTTTGGTGGAGCCGGGTGGGTGCGGCGGCAGGGTAGGTTCGGGACGGCTGGTGCACCGGCTGACGGATCCGGCGGCGACGGAGAGGGCCCGAGTAGATGGCGCACGTCCAGGACTGGCTCTCGGCGCTCCCGCCCGGCTGGCTGTACCTGCTGGTCTTCGCCGTGATCTTCCTGGAGAGCATGGGCGTGCCGCTGCCGGGCGAGATCGCGCTGGTCACGGCCGCGCTGCTGGCCGCTAAGGGGATCACCAGCCCATGGCTGGTGGCGGCGGCGGCGAGCGCGGGGGCGATCGCCGGCGACTCGGTCGGCTACATGATCGGCCGCCGCGGCGGCCGGGCCCTGCTCGAACGGCTGGGGCGGCGGTTCCCGCGCCACTTCGGCCCGCCGCATCTCGCCCACGCCGAGCGCACGTTCGCCAGGTACGGCGTGTGGGCGGTGTTCTTCGGCCGGTTCGTGGCGCTGCTGCGGATCCTCGCGGGCCCGCTCGCCGGCGCGCTGCGAGTCCCGTACCGGCGGTTCCTGCTCGCCAACGCCGCCGGGGGACTGATCTGGGCGACCGGCACCACGTTCGCCGTGTACCTGGCTGGCCGCGCCGCCGAGAAGTGGCTCAAGGGCTTCTCGTGGGTGGCGCTGGTGATCGCGCTGGTCGTGGGCCTGGGGACGACCGCGTACCTGAAGCGGCGGTCGCTCGCCGGGGCACGCGCGGAACAAGCCGACGCGAATTCTTAACAGACCTTCATGCTATGAGGGAACTGCGAGTGGGAAGAGAGCAGTTGGTCATGTCATATGCCAGCTCCCGAAAGGACTTCCCCGATGTCGACTCCGCTCGCGCTCACGCCGTCCGCCCGCGCCGCCCTGACTGCCCGCCTGGATGGCCTGCTGGTCCAGCAAGCTCAGGCACAGGCCGAGAGTGCGCCCCCTACAGGTCCCGGCGACGCGGCTGATCGCACGGGCAACATCGAGGCGCTGATCCGCCTGGCCGACCTGGAGGGCCGGATCGCCGCGCTCCACCTCCAGCTTGAGGCGCCCGCGTGCGCCGAGGGTGGCCCGCACAGCTCGGTGGAGGTCGGCGACCGGGTCGTGGTGCGGTTCTCGGGCGAGCCCGAGCCGGAGAGCTACCTCGTCGGGTTCGTCGAGCAGGCCGGTCCCGGGGTCGACGTGATCACTCCGGCGAGCCCGTTCGGCAAGGCCCTGATCGGCCGGCGTCCCGGTGACGTCGTGCAGTTCCGGGCGGCGAGCGGCGCGCAGGTGTCGGCGACGCTGGTGGACATCGCGGCATAGCACTGCTGAGCTGGTCGCGCCGTGTGGGGCGGCGCTCCGGCCGGGCGGCATGACCGCGTGCGAAGACCGGTGGCCCTGGGCTCGAGCCCAGGGCCACCGGCGTGCGTGGTGCTCGGTCAGAACGCGCAGATCGTGATCTGTGCCGACTTCGGGCTCGCGTCGTGCACCAGCGACTCGAAGTGGCCCACGTCGTCGAAGGCGAAGCCGTAGGCCTTGCCGTCGACCATGTGGTTGTGGATCTTGCGGGCGTAGTGGTTGGTGATCAGCCCCTGGTAGAACTGCTTCGGATCCTTCGACGGCTGGGTGTGGATCGTCGCCAGCGTCGAGCGGTGGAACGCCGCGCAGAGGGTCCGCGAGATCGCCCCGATGATGAACGGCGGATCGTTGGGCGCGGCCAGCTTGCCGTCGCAGCCCCACACGTCCGCGGTCGCGGGTTTGCCGAACGAGGCCACCCGCGCTCCGGAGGTGTCGGTGAAGTTCATCATCCCGGCACCGTCGACCCGGCCGGTGAACTTCTTGGCCGGCTGGTCCTCCCACGGGATCACGGTGAGGTTCTGGCCGCGGTAGGTGTTCCAGACCTGGTTGATGTACGGGTCCAGATAGGTCTTGCTGAACAGCCCGGCGTCGGCGGCCTTGCCGGGCGAGAGCGCGCGCAGCCGCAGCCCGTCGGACTTGCGGGTGACCACGAGCTTGTCCCAGCCGGGCTGGTTCTTGATCGCGTCGAGCACCCGGTTGCGGCCGCCCGGCACCAGGTCGCCGGTGCGGGAGGTCCGGCCGGTCGTGCTGGTGACCTGCACGGCGTGCGGGACGGCGAACATGTCGACCTGCGAGCTGTTCAGCCACAGGCCCGAGTCGTTGAGCGTGTACTCGCTCCAGTCGAACTCGGTGTTGACGTTCGGGTCGCTCGGGTTCCACGGCGCCGGCTGGACGAGCCCGGTGGTGGTGAGGAAGAACTTGATCCGCTGGCCGAACGAGAAGTAGACCCGGCCCGACAGGCGCGGGATCCGGATCGTCGCGCTGTGTCCCGTGGCGGGGCCGGGGATCGACACGTCCGGAGCGGGGACGGGCACGGGCGCCCCGCCGGTCCACTCGCGGAACTGCCCGGCCGCGTCGGCGTAGCCGAGCTTGTTCGTGGTCAGGCTCTGGCCCAGGACGTAGACGAAGACGGGCTCGGGCCGGCCGGAGTTGTTGCTGATCGTCAGCGGGATCGTCGCGCCGACGGCTGTGGCTGCTGCCGGGGCGGCGGTGGGGGACGCGGCCTCGGCGCTGGTCAGGGTCACCGCGGCGACGGCGGCGGGAACAGTGACGGCGGCCGCGGCGATCGCGGACAGCACCTTGGTTCGGGTTCGCACAAACTCTCCTCTGCTTGCTCGGCGGAGCAAGGGGTCGGGCCGGGAAAGGCTGGCCTTCGATCCGTGCGGCCGGGGTAGTCGCGGTGGCGCCGCGGGGGCGCGCACACCCCGGCCGGTGGGGGCGTCACGGGGGCAGGTGTGCTGGTCAGTGCCCCGTGAGAGCGCTCTCAGGATTGTGCGGACTGTCCGGGATCGTCAAGAGTGTCCCGTCTTAAGAGTTCCTTTGTAGACCGGTGTGCTATGGGCCCGGACAGCGCCGAGCCCGGCAGCCGAATCGGCTGCCGGGCTCGGTGTTTCTGTGGCGAAGCTCAGCCGCAGCGGTGCGCGGTGACCTTCGTGCTCGTGGCGTACGTGACCCACCCGCGCTGGAAGCTGTTCTTGTACCCGGTGGACGTCTTGACCTGCCCACTCGTCGGGTAGCCCAGGCAGCTTCGCTCGGACGCCATCGAGAAGTACCGGTCCCGGATCTTGCCCTGCACGTCCCAGGCGCCGGTGCTGGGCGACCAGAAGATGCTCTTGGTGCCGGTGAAGTTGCTGACCGATCCCTTCTTGTCGGCGAGCTTGAGCTCGTCACTCAGGGGCAGGCCGAACGACGTTCCGCCGAGCGCGAGGTAGCGGCTCAGGATCGCGCCCTTGACGAACTTCGCACCCGTCGGGCCCGACCAGTACTCCCGGCCGCGCTCGAAGTAGCTGGCGTACCCGCCGGGGATCGTCTGCTCGTCGGCCGTCGGGAAGCCGTAGTACGCCGGGGTCCCGCCGCCCCAATAGTGCGTGAACAGGGCGCCCTGCACCGGGTGGGCGCCGGTCGCGCGGGACCAGAGGATCGCGCCGTGCTCGTACGTCCGGTACCGGCCGCCGGCCAGGGATCCGGTGGTGAACGCCGTCTCGGCCGAGGTCGCCGCGCCGAGCTTGGCCGCGCCGCCGTACTGGATGTACTTCGTGTCGATCTCGGTGGCGAAGTTGGCGGTGAGCACCAGGTCCGAGTGCGGCATGGTGATCGTGTGGGCGTTCGCGCCGCCGTCGGACCAGCCCGTGAACTGCCGTCCCGCGTACAGGTCCGGGGCGGCCACGGTCACGCTCTCCCCGGCGACCGCGGTCGTCGCGGTCACGGTGTCCTGGTTGAGCAGCACCGGCACCGGGCTGACGACGGTCACCTTGTGCACGTCCGGCAGCGCCTCGTACAGCGAGGTGACCGTGGCGCCGTCGGCGTCCGTGACGCTGACCGAGATGTCCATCTTGGTGTCGCCGCCGTGGTCGGTGAACACCCCGCTGTAGGAGCCGCCGTCGACCGTGGTGTCCGGGTGCGCGTGGCAGACGCCGCCGAACGGGCAGTGCTGGAGCACGATCGTGAACTTCGGCGTGAGCGCGCCGTCCTCGGCGTCGGTCGCCGAGGCCGTGAGGTTCACGGCGTCGCCGACCGCGAACCTCTGCCCGGCCGGGGGAGCGGTGACCTGCAGGACCGGCGTGTGGTTGGCGGGCTTGACCGTCATCGTCGCCGTGTCCGTGGCCCCGAGCGGGTCGGTCACCGTGACGGCGACCGCGTACGAGCCGGCGGCCGCGTAGGTGTGCTGGGGGTTCGGGCCGGTGACCGGGGCGGATCCGTCACCGAAGCTCGTCGAGTACGTCAGCGCGTCGCCGTCGAGGTCGTCGGAGGCGCTGGTGTCGACGCTGACCGACAGGGTCGACGGATCGTTGGTCACGGTCGCCGCGGCCGTCGGCGGCCGGTTGCCCGCCTCGTAGCGCAGCCGCTTGATCTGCCCGGACAGGATGTCGGCGAACGCCAGGTCCCCGTTGATCTCGGCGTGGATCGCCACTGGGCCGCCGAGACCGGTCCCGAACGTCACGCCAGGGCTGGTGACCTTGTCGCTGATGTCGGTCCCGATGACCCGGATGATCTGCTCCGCGTAGTCGGCGAAGAAGTACTTGCCCTGGTAGCTGGCCGGGTAGGAGGTGCCGGTGTAGAACATCCCGCCGATCGCGGCCGCGCCGGCGCCGTTGTGCGCCCACACGTACAGCGGCGGATCGTTGCGCACGTTCCCCGCGTAGATCGCCTGGCAGCCCGCCATGGTCGCGAACGCGCTGGGCTTGTTGACGCCCTCGTAGCAGGGCCAGCCGAAGTTCTCGCCGCCGCGCGCGACATCGACCTCCTCGTACGCGGTCCAGCCGACGTCGCCGATGTAGAGGTGGCCGGTCCGGGCGTCCGTGGTGAAGCGGGTGGGGTTGCGGACGCCCATGACGAAGATCCGGCTGCGCCAGCTCGAGGGGTTCTTCGCGTCGTAGAACGGGTTGCCCGGCACGCCGCGGCCCTGCGCGTCGAACCGCAGGATCTTGCCGTGCGGGTCGTCGATGTTCTGCGCGCGCAGCGAGTCGGGGGTCGCGCTCACCCACGAGGACTCGTCGCCGAAGCCCGCGTAGAAGGTGCCGTCGGCGTTCGCCATCACGGTGCCGGCGCCGTGGTAGTGGTAGTCCTGGTTCACACCGTCGAGGATCACCTGCGGCGCCGACAATGCCGTCGGATTCCCCGGATTGTCAGCCGTGTACCGCACGATCTCGTCGTACTGGTGACCCGCCACATCGTGGGCGTTGACGACGTAGATGTTGCCCGACGACAGGTAGTCCGGGGCGAGCGTGATCCCGATCAGGCCGATGTCGAACGCGGCGTATACGGGTAACTGCGCGATGGTCCGGATCGTCGTCTGGTCGGCGCTGACCCACGCCACCTTTCCGGATTTTCCGGTGGTGTATTTCGATCCGTCGGGCAGGACGGCGAAGTCGGTCAGGTCGTACTGGGCTTGTCCCGTTGCCTCTGTGACCAGGCGAAACCCGCTGGGCAGGCTGATCGCGGCCGCGGCGGGCGACGCCTGGGCGAATACCGGGGCGGTGCCTAAGACGAGAATCCCCGCCACGGCGCCGGCCCATCGGGGGCGCTGGAGAATTGCGCGTAATGGCGACTGCATGTCGGTGCTCCTCGACTCGTGCTCAGTAAAGGTGAGCGAGGATCCACCGTAGGTTCGCGCCTATTCGCGCCGTGACGGTCAGCTGGTCCTGACCGGCGAAAAGCGGGCGATAGTGAATGGGCCGAAAATCTGGCCGGCCGGACGTATCTGAAGCGGCCGGGCACGCTCGGATTCAGAACCCTGGCGTGACACCGCGCTCTTCGAGGATCACCCGCAGGGCGCGCAGCGCGTGGTAGGCGCGGGACTTCACGGTGCCGACCGGGATGTCGAGGATCCGGGCCGCGTCCTGCAGGGTCCGGCCGCGGTAGTACAGCTCGACGAGGACCTCCCGGTGCGCCTTCGACAGCGAGGTCATGGCGCCGGTGATCGCGATCTGCGCGAGCAGGTTGTCCGACTCGTCGGCGACCGGCACGAACTCGATCGCGTCGGCCTCGGTCTCCTGCGGCCGGGACTGCAGGCGCCGGTGCGAGTCGATGAAGACGTTGCGGGCCACGGTGGCGAGCCACGGCCGGAGCTGGGCGCGCCGGGTGCCGAGTTTGCGGGCGTTCTGCCAGGCCCGCAGCATCGTCTCCTGGACGATGTCCTCGGCGTGCTGGGCGTCGCCGCGGGTCAGCCGCAGCACGTACGAGAACAGGACCGTCCGGTCGTGCTCGTACATCTGCCGCAGCAGCTCGTCGCCACCGCAGTCGGGGCCGGTTTCGCCGCTGTCGTGACCGGTGTGCGGGCGGCCGTCCGAGCCGTCGTCGCCACCGGATCCGGTGTTGGTCGTGTGTTCCGTGTGATGCTCCGTTTCGCCGCTGCCGCTGGTGCCGCCGGGCAGGTGGCCGGATAACTGATGATGGTGCGCTGTCGTGGTGCTCATCGCGGTGGTGCTCCCTGGGTGCCCGTAGCGGGGCGTCTCGGGTTCGGTCGGGCTGGGTCCGCCGGCCTTGGGCCGGTGCGGATTGTGGGGCCGGTCGGGCTCCTTGGCCGTGCGCCCGCGCTCGTCGCGGGTCGTGTGCCGTCCACCGGACCGGCGGGGCTCACGCGGCATGGGCCAGCCGCACAGGCTCGGTCCGCCGCCGGGACGGGGTGAGTGGGGCGTGGGCCACCGCGGCTTGGGCGAGGGCGGGCTTGGCCGGTCCGGTCAGGCGGGCCGGCTCGGTCAGGCGGGCCGGGTCGGTGGCGCCGGGCTGGGTCACCCGCCGGTCAGGCAGGATCGCGCCGGCGTCGTCGAACAGGACCACCCCGTTGCACAGCAGGCTCCACCCCTGGCCGGGGAACGCCGCACGGATCCGCGCCGCGGCACGGTCCGGTCCCTCCGGCGATGGGCACGCTGGGTTGTGCTGGCACATTGCAGACCCCCTGAGATGGCGTTCAGGACACCATCGAGTCTGTGTCGCGGAGGGGGCGCGCAGTACGGGGAGACTACCCGGGTACCTACCCGGGTTCCGTATCGTCACGCTGTGCTCAGCCGTTCGGCCCCGTACGGCTGAAAGCCACGCTGAGCAGCGGAATCAGCGGTCGCTCTGGGTAGCGGACTGGGCCTCGGCGAGCCGGTCGTGCAGCCGGGCCTTGATCTCGTCCGGGGTGTAGGCGCGGCGCTGCCGTTCGGCCCTCGCCACGACCACCCCCGTCGCCACCACACCGGCCACACCCGCGAGCCCGAGTACCTTCCACAAGCGCATGCTGCCTAGGCTACGGCGGTGCCCGCACCAACCAGCCTCCGGCTCGACGAAGCGCTCGAACTTTCCCGCACCGGGGACGTCTGGGTCTTCCGCGGCCGCAGCGTCGCCGACCGCGCGATCCAGCTGACCACCAACAGCCCGGTCAACCATGTGGGCATGGCCGTGGTGCTGGAGGACATGCCCCCGCTCATGTGGCACGCCGAACTCGGCCGGTCGCTGCCGGACGTGTGGTCCGGCGGTCACCAGCGCGGGGTCCAGCTGCACGACATGCGCCAGGCCGTCCTCGTGTGGGGGGCCAGGTACGGGCAGCGGGCCTGGCTGCGGCAGCTCTCCCGTCCGGTCACCCGGGAGATGGAGGACGCGGTCCTGCGCACGATCGCCCGGCTCGACGGCACCCCGTTCCCGTCCTCGGCGACGCTCGCCGGGAGGTGGCTGCGCGGCCGGATCCCCGACCTGCGGCGCGCGTCCGGCGGGCGGGCCGCGCACCGGGCCGCCGGGGATCCGGGACTGGAGACCGCGTACTGCGCCGAGGTCGTGGCGCTCACGTACGAGGCGATGGGACTGCTGCCCGGCGGACGGCGGCCGAACTGGTACGACCCGGGCAGCTTCTGGAGCGGCGACGACCTGGAGCTGACGGGCGGCGCCGAACTGGGCGAGGAGATCGCCGTGGAGATCCCCGCGGCGGCGGGCTGAGGCTCGTGCTCGTCCCCCCGGCCGTGCTGGTCACCCCGGGCATCGTCGTGTCCCCGGGCGTCGTGTCCCCGGGCGTCCCTGTCTCCCCGGGCGTCGCCGTCTCCCCGGGCGCGAACGGGTAGTCCCCCAGGTAGTCCACCCCTGACCCGGTGGCGAGCGGCCGGCTGCAGTGAGGGCATGACGATCCGGCGACCCAGGGAGGGAACCATGTGCGTGCACTGGCCGGCCTGCCCGTCTCCGAACGATCCGGGACACGCCACGGCCTGCGTCGTGGCGGCCCACCCCGAGCAGGGCTGGAGCCTGCTCTGCAACGGCGTGGTGGTGTTCGAGGACAGCGGCGAGCTGCTGCCGGACGGCCGGGCCGTCGAGCCCTGCCCGCACGCGCTCAGCGCCGCATGAGCACAGCCGCCGCGAGCCCGAACCCGGGC
>JAOPVE010000384.1 GCA_025963185.1 Actinomycetes bacterium | reverse complement strand
GATATGGCCTTAGACACCCAGCTAGACACCCAGAAGCCCTGTACCGCTCCGGTACAGGGCTTCTGACCTGCGTCGGGACGACAGGATTTGAACCTGCGACCCCTTGACCCCCAGTCAAGTGCGCTACCAAGCTGCGCCACGTCCCGATCGCGCGCATCGAACCGCATGCGCGACGCGGTAAGACTACCGCAGCGTGCGCTCCGATTTCCGCCGGGGCGCGACCAGCGCCGCCCGCACCACGCCAAGCGAACTGGTCAGTGCGGCCAGTGGGACTCGATCCAGCGGATCAGCTGGACGGGCTCGACACCGAACTCCCGGTACGTCGCGTCCATGTCGAGGGCCCCGGTCCCCTGCGCGACGATGCAGCGGACCTGCTCGGCAACCTCGGCCGCCACGGCCGCGCCGAAGCCCGGCACCAGGGCGCGCTCGTAGTCGTCCGGGGTGATCGGCGCGTAGCGGATCGTCCGGCCGAGCGCCGCGGACAGGCACCGGGCAATGTTGTCGCCGGTCAGAGGCTCGGCGCCGCCGATGTCGAGGACCCGCCCGGCGAGGTCGGGGCGGTCCAGTGCGGCGACGGCGAAGGCGGCCGCGTCGTCGGCGGAGATCCACGACATCTCGAAGGAGGACGGGAGCGGGAAGGCAAGGATCCCGTCGTTGTCGATCCCGGGGCGGATCCACGGGCCGAGGAAGTTGTCGAGGTAGAACGTGGGCCGCAGGACGATGCTGGGCACTCCGCTGGCCTGGAGCGCGTCGACGACCGTCTGGCGGACCCGGTACACCTCCACGTCCGCGGCCAGGATGTGCGCGGAGGTGTTGAAGACGACGAGGTCCACCCCGGCGGCGCGGGCGGCATCGACGGCGTTGAGCCCGTAGGTCTGGTGCAGCCCGAAGTCGTACTGGAGCGGCAACTGGAGTACCACCCGGTCGGCGCCCTTGCTCGCCACTTCGAGACTGACCGGATCGGCGAGGTCGCCGAGCACGATCTCGGCGCCCGCGTCGTGCAGCCAGCGGGCCCGTCCTTCGTCGCGGACGAGTGCCCGCACATGGGCGCCCTGGTCGAGAAGCCGCCGGGCGACGGGCTCCCCTTGCGTTCCGGTGGCGCCGTAGACGAGCACAGTCTCGGACATTTGAACCCCCGCTGCCGTTTTGTCCAGGTTCCCCGATCGTAGACCGCCGAGCTATCCTCGAATTTGAGCGATCGCTCAAATCCCTCGAAGGGCGAGCACCTCAAGCGAGCCCGCCGCGCCGATCGCCGGCGCACCCCCGTACATCAGGAGCACCCATGACCTCGATCTTCGAACGCGCCCTCGGCAGCGACTTCGCCCGCCTGCACCCCGAACTCCAGCGCCGCTTCGGCTTCTCCAGCGCCGACGAAACCGCCTGCACCGGATCCGGGACCATGGACGAGGTCTGGCGCGGCCCCGCCTACACAGTCCCGTTCCTCGCGCTCGGTGCCCACCGGAACGTGCTGTTCCCAGAGCGCGGCCGGCGGATCCCGTTCACGATCGAGAACTACGCCTACCTGGACTCGTTCGGCCGCGAGACGGTGACGTTCAACCGCGCCTTCGAGGTGGCGCGCGGGCGGCGGCGGCGATTCGACGCGACGATGATCTACGACGCCGAGCGGGGCACGATCGTCGACTACCTCGGCACGCACCAGCATGTGGCTGTCGACCTGGATCTGCGGGTAGACGACCGGGGCGGGCTGCGGATCCGCACGGCACGCCAGCGGATCCGCGAGCGGGCGCTCGACCTGCGGCTGCCCGAGTCCCTGTCGGCCGTCGCCGACCTGCACGAGTCGTACGACGAACGGCTCTCGCGGTTCCGGATCGAGGTCCGCGTCGCCAATCCGCGCTTCGGCCCGGTGTTCGGCTACCGGGGTAGCTTCACGGCCGCGTACTCCCAGGCGGGGGGCGTCCCCACGAGCGCCAGGCCTCTCCGCGAAGACGCCCGCAGTTGACCGGCCCAAACCAGCCCGGCCCACACCATCCGGGCGAACACGAGACCGGCCCAAACCAGCCGGGCCAACACCATCCGGGCGAACACCAGACCGGCCAAAGCAGCACCAGCCAGCACACCACCAGGCAGCGGCTCGTCGAGGGGACCATGGCGACGATCCGCGAACACGGGATCGGCGCGGTCTCGGCCCGTACTGTCGCCGCCGTGGCCGGGGTGAACCAGGCGCTGGTCTTCTACCACTTCGGTAGCGTCCGCGAGCTGGTCGTGGCGGCCTTCCGCGACGAGGCCGCGCGCCAGATCGCCGGGCACCGCGCCGGGCTCGCCGAGGTCACCAGCCTGGGCGCCCTGGTGGCGTTCGCGGCGACCCTGCGGGGCGAGAGCCCGGCGCTGACCCCGCTGCTCGCGGCCGCCCACACGGATCCGCTGCTGGGCGAGGCGGCGAAGGCGGCACTGGCCGAGTGGATCGCCGAGATCGAGGCGGTCCTCACCCGGATCCTCGCGGCGAGTGTTCTGGACGGCCTCGCCGACCCAGCGGATCTCGCCCGCGCGGTCGCGGCGGCATTCCTCGGCGCCGAACTGCTCGGAGGAGTCGACCCGCTGGCCGAAGAGTCGGCGTTCGCGGTCATCGGGAACCTCGCCGCACTCGCCCAGGCCCTGGATGGCCAGGGCCCGGTGGTCCGCCGGGCACTGAAAGCCGCCATCAAGCGAACGCGTTAAGAGCGTCCGCGCTAACCGAGGATCCAGGTGTCCTTCGAGCCGCCGCCGCGGGAGGAGTTCACGACCAGGCTGCCCTCCGGCGCGACCCGGGTCAGCGCCGCCGGGGCGACCACGGTCCGCTGGCCGTGCAGGACGAACGCGCGCAGGTCGACGTGCCGGGGCGCGAGGCGCGTGCCGTCGAACACCGGGTGGGTCGAGAGCTGCTTGGTGTCCTGGGCGATCCAGCGGTGGGGCGCGGCCCGGATCTGCAGCCGGACCGCGTCGATCTCGTCCTCCTCGGCGAGCGGGCCGATGAGAATGCCGTGCCCCCCGTAGCCGTCGACGGGCTTCACCACGAGCTCGCCGATGTGCTCGAGCACGTGCGCGCGCTGCGACGGATCGCCGCACAGGTACGTCGGCACGTCCGCGAGCAGCGGTTTCTCGCCCAGGTAGTACTCGATGAACGCCCCGGCGTAGGCGTAGACGGCCTTGTCGTCGCCCACCCCGTTGCCCGGCGCGTTGGCGAGGGTGACCGTGCCTGCGGCCACCGCGGCGACCAGCGGGCGCCCGAGCGGCCGGCCGTCGGCGCCCGGGGCGTGCACGAGCGTGTCCTCGTCCATGCGCAGGTAGATGACGTCGACGCGGCGGCGCGCGCCGTGCTGGTGCAGGTAGACGGCCCCGTTGTCGACGGAGAGGTCGACCGTGCGGGCGACCGGGATGCCCATCTCGTCGGCGAGCAGCTGGTGCTCGAACCAGGCGGAGTCAGCGGGTCCGGACGAGAGCAGGACGATCGAGGGCGAGTCGGTGGCGTCGGGCGCGGCCTCGGCGAGCGCCGCGCGCAGCATCCCGGGCACCTGCTCGACGTCGAGCAGGCCGGGCGGGCGGGGCAGCTCGGGCCAGACGTGGTCCGACAGGCGCCGGTTCTGCAGCGCGTACCCGAGGCCGGACGGCACCCGCAGGTTGTCTTCGAGCACACACCAGCCGCCGGACGCGTCGAGCACGAGGTCCATTCCGGCGATGTGGGCGCGCACCTTCTGGCGCAGCAGCGCGGCGACGGGCAGCAGTCCGGGCGCGCCGTCGACCACCCAGGCGGGGATCACGCCGTCGGCCACCGCGGCCCGCTCGGAGTAGACGTCCTGGAGGAACGCGTCGAGGGCGCGGGCGCGCTGGATCAGCCCCACGGACAGTTGTGCCCAGTCGGCCGCCGGGACGATCCGCGGGACGATGTCTACGGGGAAGAGCCTGGTGGCGGCCTCGCCCGCGACCCGGAACGTCATCTGCTGGGACCGCTGCTCGGCGTCCCGGGCGTGCTCGCGGTCGCGCAGCCCCACCGGGCCGAGCCGCTCCAGCATGTCGACCAGCTCGCCGTACCCGGGCAGGACGGATCCGCCCGGACCCACGGCCTCGTCCCCCGGCACTCCCCCGCCGAGGGCGGACCGGCCGGCGTACCCGGCGAGCAGGGATCCGCCGCCGAACACCGCCGCGGACGGCTCGAACGCCGCCCTGGTCTCCTCCAGCACCGCGTCTACGACGTCCGAGAGGCGGCCGCGGCGTGCGAAGGCCCGGCGCTGGCGGTCCGCCGCGCTGCCCCGGCCGAGCGCCTGCTCGGTGAGGTCGCGGATGTGCTCCCAGTCGCCCTCGGCTTCGAGCTGCGGGCGGAGGCTGTCGAGCAGGTCCGTGACGGCGATCGCGGCGGGCACCGGCTCGGCGGGGCCGGACAGGTCGACCAGGTCGCCTTCGAGCCCGGACCGGGCGGCCCGCCACATCGCGGCCCGGTGCACCGGCGGGCGGACCATCCGCAGCGGCACCCGGTTCACGACGTTGTCCCGCTCGCGCCGCACGAGTGCCCGGAACAGCCCGGTTAGCAGGATCACGTCGTCCACGGACGGGCACGCGTCGGTGACCCGCAGCTCGATGGTCGGCGCGTGGGCGGACGGCCGGACGTCGAAATAGATCATCTTCGGATCGGTGATCGTGCCGGACGCGATCAGCTCGGCGACGAGGTCGTCGTGGTCCGCGGCGGAGGTGACCAGCCCGGACGCCCCGGCAGTGGGCCACCGCTGCCAGAGCAGCGACCGCACACTCGCGTACCCGGTGTCCTGGCCCATCCAGTACGGCGAGCTGGTGGACAGGGCGAGCAGGGTCGGCAGCCAGGGCGCGACCCGCTGGGCGACCGCGACGGCGACGTCCCGCTGCGGCAGCCCGACGTGGACCTGGGCGCCGCAGATGAGCTGTTCGCGGGCCAGGAGCTGGTAGTCGTCCAGCATCTGCTTGAAGCGGCGGGTCGGGGTGACGGCGAGGTCGTCGG
This sequence comes from Actinomycetes bacterium, assembly GCA_025963185.1. GTDB lineage: Bacteria > Actinomycetota > Actinomycetes > Mycobacteriales > Cryptosporangiaceae > RYN-140. The sequence continues at coordinate 18,564 of JAOPVE010000384.1, read as the reverse complement.
CGTCGACCAGCGGGACGGTCCCCGCGGCGACCGCGCCGAGCCCCATCCCGTCCGCGACCGAGCTGACCTGGCGGCGGAGTTTCACCAGCTCGGCGCGGAGCTGGTGCAGTCCGGTGCAGACGGGGCTGTTGGTCTCCACGACCGACTTGTGCAGTTCGGCCGAGAAGGATCCGCCGGGGAGCCGGTCGAGGACATCGGCGCCGCGCGGCACGAGCTCACGGCTGTCGAGGTCGACGATATGGAACTCTTCCTCGACTCCGATTGTCAGGGATCCTCGCCGGCCACTCTCCGTAGCAGAAGTGGGCGCCTCGGTCTGGCTGGCCATCGGGCATCGCCTCCGGATCGGCGGAGGACGTGAGCCGCCCGCCAGGCAGTCAGCCTGGCGGGATCACATTTCGAGCATGTGTGCTCTCGGTAACAGCCAGGTCAGGTAAGGCGCCGACGGGCCGCAATCCGGTCAGCGCTTCGAGCGCTTCTCCTTGACTCGCACGGATACCCCGATCGGGCTGCCCACGAAACCGAAGTCCTCCCGCAGGCGCCGCTCGATGAACCGACGGTATGACGGCTCGAGGAACCCGGTGGTGAACAACACGAACCTCGGCGGCTTGGTTCCGGCCTGGGTGGCGAACAGCACCTTGGGCTGCTTTCCGCTGCGGACCGGCGGCGGGGTCGCCGCCATCAGCTCGCCGAGCCAGCTGTTGAGCCGCCCGGTGGGGATCCGCTGCTCCCAGCCCGCGAGGGACGTGCGCAGCGCGGGTGCGAGCCGGTCGACGGATCGGCCGGTGTGGGCCGACACGTTGACTCGCGGCGCCCACCGGACCCGCGCCAGCTCGCGGTCGATCTCGCTCTCCAGCTGGAGGCGGCGGTCCTCGTCGAGGAGATCCCACTTGTTGAACGCGATGACCAGGGCGCGGCCGGCCTCGACCACCATCGAGATGATCCGCTGGTCCTGCTCGCTGATGACCTCGGCCGCGTCCAGCAGCACGACGGCGACCTCGGCCGACTCGATCGCGGACTGGGTGCGCAGGCTCGCGTAGTACTCGGCGCCGCTGGCGTGGGCGACCCGCCGCCGCAGGCCCGCGGTGTCCACGAAGCGCCAGACCTCGTCATCGAGCTCGACCAGGCTGTCGATCGGATCCACCGTCGTGCCCGCGACCGCGTCCACGACCGCGCGGTCCTCCCGGGTCAGCTTGTTGAGCAGCGAGGACTTGCCGACGTTGGGCCGCCCGACGAGGGCGACCCGGCGCGGGCCACCTGATCCGCCGACGCGGTCCGGCGGGGCCTCGGGGAGCACCTCGAGGACGGCGTCGAGCAGGTCGCCGGACCCCCGTCCGTGCAGCGCCGACACCGGGTACGGCTGGCCGAGCCCGAGGGACCACAGCGCCGCCGCGTCGGCCTCGGTGCGCTCGTCGTCCACCTTGTTGGCAACGACGATCACCGGCTTGCCGCCGCGCTGCAGCACCCGGGCCACCGCGATCTCGGTGTCGGTGGCGCCGACCACGGCGTCCACGACCAGCATCACGGCGTCCGCCGTGGCCATGGCGATCTCGGCCTGGGCGGCGATCGCGGCCGCGCGGCCGCGGGCGTCCCGCTCCCAGCCGCCGGTGTCGACCACGGTGAACTTGCGGCCGTTCCACAGCGCGTCGTAGGCGACCCGGTCGCGGGTCACCCCCGGCACGTCCTGGACCACGGCCTCACGCCGCCCGATCAGGCGGTTGACCAGCGTCGACTTGCCGACGTTCGGGCGCCCGACAACGGCGACCACCGGCATCGGCACGGCGTCCTCGGCCCAGTCCGGATCGCCGTCGGCGGCACCGCCCAGCTCGGCCGGATCGACGTCGTAGTCCTCGGCGAACGCTGTCCAGCCGCCCTCGGTGCCCGGGGCGGTCCCCGGCGAGTCGGTCACGGCCGCACTCCGGCGGCGAGCAGGCCGAGCAGGCGGCTGACGACCTCGTCGATGCCGAGGGCGGTGGAGTCGAGCACGACCGCGTCCTCGGCCTGGAGCAGCGGGCTGGCCTTGCGGGTCGAGTCGAGCGTGTCCCGGCGGATCAGGTCGGCGTGGGTCGCCGCCACGTCCGCACCGGGCACTTCAGCACTGCGGCGCTCGGCCCTGGCCTCGGCGGACGCGGTGAGGAACACCTTGAGGACCGCGTCGGGCGCGACCACCGAGCCGATGTCCCTGCCCTCGACCACGATTCCGCCGGCGCCGGTGTTGCCGCCGTCGCCGATGATCTCGCGCTGCTGCGCGACGAGCGCCGCGCGGACCGCTGGGACCGCCGACACCGCCGACACCGCGGCCGTGACCTCCGGACCCCGGATCTCGGCGTCGACCGCCTGCCCGTCCACGCTCACCCCGGGCGCCAGCGGATCGGTCGTCAGGTCGATCACCGCCGTCGCCAGCACAGCGGCCACACCCTTTCCGTCCTGCGGGTCGACCCCGGCCTCCAGCACCGCCCAGGTCAGCGCCCGGTACATCGCGCCGGTGTCCAGGTAGCGGGCGCCGAGCGCGGTCGCGAGGCGGCGCGACACCGTCGACTTCCCCGAGCCGGACGGGCCGTCAACCGCGACGACCCCCGTGAACGGGACGGCCGGGGACGCGGGGTGGCTGCTCACTCGGGGCTCCTTCGCAAAACGGTGACTGTTCATCATGACCCAGCGGTGCCTGGGCCGGTCTCACTGGGGCAGATCGCGGCGCAGGGCGGCGGCCCCACCCAGGTACACGTGGTGCAGTTCGGCCCGGCTGCGCTCGGTTTCGATGTGCGCCATGAGCCGCAGGACCCGGGGCATCGAGCCGGGCACGGCGATCTCGGTCGCGCACAGCAGCGGCACGTCGGTGAAGCCGAGCAGCCGCGCGGCGTACGCGGGGAACTCGGCGGTGAGGTCGGGGGTGGCCGTGAAGACCACGCTGATCAGATCGTCGGGGGTCAGGGCATTGCGCTCGAGGACCGCCGTGATCAGCTCGGTCGTGCCCTTGAGGATCGCGTCCCGCTCGTCGGCGTCCACCTGGATCGCCCCGCGCACAGCCCGTACCGCCACACCCGTTCCCTTCGATGTCTGGTCCCGCCGCGAAGCCTATCCGGGCCGCGTGACACCCAGCGTGCCCGCCGAGGCCCACCCCACCGCGAAGTGCGGTAACTCCGTCCGGCCAGGACCGGCCACGGTTACCGCACTTCCGCGGAGGCGAGCTACAGGCCGGCCGCCGTGTAGAGGGCGGAGATCTCGGGCTGGCTGAGCCGGCGCAGGCCGCCGGGCTTGAGCGAGCCGAGGGCAAGCGGGCCCATCGACGTGCGGACCAGCCGGGACACCGGGTGTCCGACCTCCTCCAGCAGCCGCCGGACGATGTGCTTGCGCCCCTCGTGCAGCACGACCTCCACGATGACCTTGCCGGGCAGGCTGTCGACCAGCCGGAACTCGTCGACCTTGGCCAGGCCGTCCTCCAGCTCGATCCCGGCGAGCAGGGTGCGGCCGACCTCGCGCTTCATCGGCCCGGGCACCTCGGCCAGGTAGGTCTTCTGGATCCCGTAGGACGGGTGGGTCAGCCGGTGGGCCAGCTCGCCGTCGTTGGTGAGCAGCAGCAGGCCCTCGCTCTCGGAGTCCAGGCGCCCGACGTGGAAGACCCGGGTCTCGCGGCCGGCCACGTAGTCGCCGACGCACGGGCGGCCGTTCTCGTCCGACATCGTGCTCACGACACCCGGCGGCTTGTTGAGGACCAGGTAGACGTAGCTGTCGCCGATGACGATCCGGGACCCGTCGACGTGGATCACCGAGGACCGCGGATCCACCCGCAGGCCCATCTCGGTGACGACCTGCCCGTCGACCGAGACCCGCCCGGCCGCGATCAGTTCCTCGCAGGCGCGCCGGGATCCGACGCCGGCCGCCGCGAGTACCTTCTGCAGGCGCTCGCCGTCGGGGTGGTGCACGTCCTTCGCGGGAACGGGCTTGGTCTGGCGGGGCACAGCTCCGGGCCGCGGGTCGAACCGGCGGCTGGGCTGGCGACTCGGCTTGCGGGGCTGCTTAGGCCGAGGGGCTGATGACATCGTCGAGGGAGTCCAGATCAGGTAGGAGCGGGGCGAGCGGGGGCAGCTCGCCCAGGGTGTCGAGGCCGAGCTTTTCGAGGAACAGCAGCGTGGTGCGGTAGAGATGGGCGCCCGTGTCGGGCTCGGCGCCGCACTCTTCGATGAGCCCGCGCGTCAACAGCGTACGGATCACTCCGTCAACCGCCACACCCCGGATCGCCGAGATCCGCGATCTGGTGACCGGCTGCTTGTAGGCGATCACGGCGAGTGTCTCCAGGGCGGCCTGGGTGAGCCGGGCCTGCTGGCCGTCGAGCACGAACCGCTCGACGTACGGGGCGAACTCCGAGCGGGTATAGAACCGCCAGCCGCCCGCCGCCCGGCGCAGGTCGAAGCCGCGCTCCTGCTCCCGGTACTCGGCGGCCAGCCCTTCGAGGACCGCCGTGACCTCGCCGGTCGGCCGCTCCAGGATCTGCGCGAGCACGTTGTCGGCCACCGGCTCGTCCACGACCATGAGGATCGCCTCGATCGCCGGCCGCAGTTCCTCGGGGGTCCGCAGCGCGAGGGTCTGCTTGAGCCGCGACCCCGTCCCGGCGGGGACGTCATCGCCGGGTTCGTCAACCGCCACCTCGGCCACCTCGACCTCAGCCACCTCGGTGCCGGCGGTCAACTCAGGCCCCGTCGTCTCGGGCTCGGTGGCGAAAGCGCGCGACGGCTCCGGGTCCGCAGGATGGTTTTCGGGATTCTCGGTCACGCGCCCTCCCCCGGCGTCTCGGGCTGCTCGTCGTCGCCGTGCTCATCGTCGCCGTGCTCATCGCCGTACTCGTCGATCTCCGCGCCCGCGGACTCGGCCTCCGCGCCGCCGATCCACCGCACGTGCAGCTCGCCGAGGGCCTCGACCTGCTCGAAGTGCAGCACGCCGTCGCGGTAGAGCTCCAGCAGCCCGAGGAACCGGGCGACGACCTCCAGCGTGCTCTGGCAGTCGCCGCACAGCGCCCGGAACGTCGCCGAGCCGTGCTTGAGCAGCGCCTCGCGCAGCAGCAGCGCGTGCTCGCGGACGCTCACCCTCGGCGAGTGGATGTGGTCGATCGACACGGTCGGCACCGGTTTGGGCGACAGCGCCCTGGCCGCGAGCTCGGCGAACTGCTGCGGGCTCAAGGCCAGAAGCACTTCGGGGATCGCCTTGGCGTACCGCTCCTCCAGCGCCACCGAGCGCGGATACCGCTTCGAGGCGGCCGCCTCCTGCACGGCGAGGAACGCGGCGACCTCCTTGTAGGCCCGGTACTGGAGCAGCCGCGCGAACAGCAGGTCGCGGGCCTCCAGCAGGGCGAGGTCCTCCTCGTCGTCGACCTCGGCGGCGGGCAGCAGCCGGGCGGCTTTGAGGTCGAGCAGGGTCGCGGCGACGACGAGGAACTCGGTGGCCTGGCCGAGATCCCAGTCTTTGCCCATGGCCCGGATGTGGGCGATGAAGTCGTCGGTGACCTGGTGCAGCGCCACCTCGGTGACGTCCATCTTGTGCTTGCTGATGAGCTGGAGCAGCAGGTCGAACGGGCCGTCGAAGTTGTGGAGGTGTACCTGGAACGCGCCGGTGCGGGAGTTGCCGGTGAATGTCTCGGCGGGCTCGCCGGCCGGATCGGGCACCGGCTCGCCCTCGGCCCCGGCGACGGCGTCGTCAGCCACGGCGGTCTCGGAAGTCACCGTTCGACGGTAGCGCAGGTGGCGGACAACCCCGTGCCGAGCGCGCGCATCACAGCGCGCTCCACAGCGCGAAGATCGGGTAGCTGATCAGGTCGAACAGGAACAGCAGCACCGCGGACGCCCCGCCGCCGATCGGCAGCGCCAGCCCGATCAGCAGGATCACCACGCCGATGTGGTTGTCGTCGAGCCAGTGCGCGGCCTTGGCGAATCCGGGGCTCGGGCGCGGACCCATCCGGCGGGCGAGCACGCCCCAGCCGTCCAGCGGCGGGAGCGGCACCAGCATGAGCAGCCCGGCCGCGAGCAGGGATCCGGCCAGCGCCCACAGGAACTGCAGGACGTTGTCGTTGAAGTCGAGGCCGTGCAGCGTGTCCGAGAGCGCGAGTGCGGTGAACCCGGCCAGCGATCCGGTGTAGGCGAAGCACGCGGCGAGCGCCAGCTGCGAGAGCACCAGCACCACCAGTGGACCGCTCAGCGCGACCCGGTACCGCGGGGCGTAGTCGCCGTACGCGACGGGCGCGCGCCGTCCCCACCCGGTGCCGCCGAGGGCCGCACCGACGATGCCGTACACGTCGAAGTCGTGCTTTGGATCGAACACGGGCAGCCCCGCACGGCGGCCGGACACGCGCGCGAACACCGCCCGCTGGACCACTCCGCGGACGACCATGGCCAGCACGAATCCCAGCAGCAGACCGGCGAACGAGACCGGCTTGTTCAGCGCGAACAGCACGTCAGCGGCCGCCCGCGGGACCGTTCAGCCGGCGGACCAGCTCCGAGTCGGCGCCGTACTCCTCAAGCTGGGCCAGGGCCATGGCGATGGCCTCCCGGACGATCCGGCCGCGGTCGACGGCGAGCCCGTGATCGGCGCGCAGATTCAGCCGGGCGGTCTCCAGGTCCAGCAGTTCGCCGGAGGAGACGTACACCGTGATCTTCTCGTCGTGCCGCTCCCGGCCGGACGAGCGGCGCTTGCTGCGCAGTGGGGTGACGGGGGCAGGCTCGGCGAACGTCCCCGTCCGCCGGAACAGCTCCGCGGCTCCAGGCAGCTTCGCCTGTCGACTCATTTGGCCAGCACCTCTCGAGCGAGCGCGCGGTACGCCTTGGCTCCTCCCGAGCCGGGCGCCCACGTCGTGATGGGTTCTCCGGCGACCGTCGTCTCGGGGAACTTGACGGTCCGGGAGATGACCGTGTCGTACACCTTGTCGCCGAACGCCTCGACCACCCGGGAGAGTACCTGGCGCGCGTGCACCGTGCGGGCGTCGTACATGGTCGCCAGGATGCCGTCGAGTTCGAGATCGGGGTTGAGCCGGTCGCGCACCTTCTCGACGGTGTCGATGAGCATCGCCAGTCCGCGCAGGCTGAAGAACTCGCACTCGAGCGGCACGATGACGCCGTGCGCGGCGGTGAGGGCGTTGACCGTGAGCAGGCCGAGCGAGGGCTGGCAGTCGATCAGGATGTAGTCGTACTGGCGCATGACCGGCCGCAGCACCCGCTGGAGGGTCTGCTCGCGGGCGACCTCGTTGACCAGCTGGACCTCGGCGGCCGAGAGGTCGATGTTGCTCGGCAGCAGGTGCAGGCCGTTGACGTTGGTCTTGATCCGCACGTCCTCGACCGTCACACCGCGCTGCATGAGCAGGTTGTAGACCGTCATGTCGAGTTCGTAGGGGCTCACGCCGAGGCCAACGGAAAGAGCGCCCTGCGGATCGAAGTCCACCAGCAGTACCCGGCGGCCCTCCTCGGCGAGCGCCGCGCCGAGGTTGATCGTCGTCGTGGTCTTGCCGACGCCGCCCTTCTGGTTGCACAGGGCGATGATCCGCGCGGGTGCGCGCGGGGGCTCAGGCTCGGGCAGCGGGTGCGCCGCGCGCTCTTCCGCCACCACGTCCTTCTTGATTGCCGCGACTATCCCGAGCGCCGCCAGATCGAGCGCCGACTGATCGTGGGTGCCGTGTGCACCGTCCGCCCAGGGATTTGTCGACATGGCCATAAGCATGAAGCCCTCTCTATCGACCTATCGACACCGCACCCGTGGCTGGGGAAGGGAGCGGTGGATGCGGTAGCCGAACCATAGACAGGCCGTACCACCTGCACAATCACCGGGGAAGCTGCGCCTGCGTAACCGGCGTGTCGCGTGTTAGCGAGCAGCAACCCGGATCCACATGTCGACACACCCACCACCCTCCAAAGCGGACATATCTCCCACTCGCCCAACACCGCCCGCCGAAGTGCGGTAAGTGTGGCCGGTCGGGACCGGCCGGAGTTACCGCACTTCGGCGCGAGGACCGTCCCGGACGGCGGGGGACGGGCGTCAGCCGAGGGCGCGGGGGTGGGCCGTGGCGTAGACCTCGCGGAGGCGGTCCACCGTCACGAGGGTGTAGACCTGCGTGGTCGTGACGGATGCGTGGCCGAGCAGTTCCTGGACCACGCGCACGTCCGCGCCGCCGTCGAGCAGGTGGGTCGCGAACGAGTGCCGCAGGGTGTGCGGCGAGATGTCGCGGGAGAGCCCGGCGCGTTCGGCCGCGCTGCGCAGGATCGCCCACGCCCCCTGCCGCGACAGCGCTCCCCCGCGGGCGTTGAGGAACAGCACCGGACCCCCGCGCCCCGACGCGGCGAGCACCGGCCGCGACCGGACCAGGTACTCCTCCAGCGCCCGCAGCGCGTACGACCCGATCGGCACCAGCCGCGACTTCGATCCCTTGCCCCGCAGCACCACGGCGGCGGACTCGCGGTCGACGTCGTCCACGGCCAGGCCGATCGCCTCGGAGATCCGGGCGCCGGTGCCGTACAGCAGTTCCAGCAGGGCGTGGTCGCGGGCGGCGAGCGGCCCCTCGGCGAGCCGCGCCCCGGCTAGCAGGGCGTCGACGTCGTCGGCCGAGATGGCCTTGGGCAGCCGCCGGGGCGGGGCGGGCGGTCGGACAGCGCGCGCCGGATCGTCCGCGGCGAGCCCTTCGCGCAGCGCGAACCGGTGCAGCCCGCGGACCGCGATGACGGCCCTGGCCGCCGACGAAGCCGACAGTGGCGGATGATCCTCGTCGCCCGCGCGCAGCCTCGCCAGGTACTCGCTCACGTGCCCGGGGCGGACCTCGCCGATCGCGCCGACGGACAGCTGCGCCAGCACGTGCGCGTACCGGCGCAGGTCACGCCGGTAGGACACGAGCGTGTTGGCGGCCAGCCCGCGCTCGACGGCGAGGTGGTCCAGGTAGCCGCGGATCGCCGCCGCGACCGGCCCCGCCACCTCGGAGACTGCAGAGGTCATGGGCCGGCCAGGACCTCCGCGAGCGGCAGCGCGGGCAGCCCGTGCGCCTCGGCGACCGGTCCGTAGGTGATGTGCCCGTCGTAGGTGTTCAGCCCGAGGGCGAGCGAGCGGTCGGACCGCAGCGCCTCGCGCCAGCCCCGCCCGGCCAGCTCCACCGCGTACGGCAGCGTGACGTTGGTCAGCGCGTACGTCGAGGTGTGCGGCACCGCGCCGGGCATGTTCGCGACGCAGTAGAACAGCGACTGGTGCACCCGGTACGTCGGATTGGCGTGCGTGGTGGGCCGGGTGTCCTCGAAGCAGCCGCCCTGGTCGACGGAGATGTCGACGAGCACGCTGCCGGCCTTCATGCGGGACACCAGCTCGTTGCTGATCAGCGTGGGGGCCTTGGCGCCGGGGACCAGCACCGCGCCGATCACCAGGTCGGCGTCAAGCACGGCGTGCTCGATCTCGTAGGCGTTGCTCGCGACGGTCTGCATGTGGCCGTGGTAGATGCGGTCGACCTCGCGCAGGCGCTGGATGTTCTTGTCCAGCAGCAGCACCTCGGCCTGCATGCCCAGGGCGATCGTGGCGGCGTTCATGCCCGAGACGCCGGCGCCGATGACGACGACCTTCGCCGCGTACACCCCCGACACCCCGCCCATGAGCACACCGCGGCCACCCTCGGCGCTGAGCAGGCAGTGCGCGCCGACCTGCGGGGCGAGCCGCCCGGCGACCTCGCTCATCGGCGCGAGCAGCGGCAGCGACCGGTCCGGCAGCTCGACGGTCTCATAGGCGATGCCGGTGACCTTGCGGTCGAGCAGCGCGTCGGTGCAGGCCTTGGACGCGGCGAGGTGGAGGTAGGTGAACAGGGTCTGGCCGGGCCGCATCCGGTCGTACTCCTCGGCGATCGGCTCCTTGACCTTGAGGACGAGGTCCGCCACGCCCCACACGTCGTCGGCCGTGCCGAGGATCTGCCCGCCCGCCCGCTCGAAGTCCGCGTCGGGGATCGCCGAGCCCTCCCCCGCCCCAGCCTCGATGTACACCTCGTGGCCGTGGCGGGCCAGCTCGTGGACGCCGGCCGGGGTCATCGCCACCCGGTACTCGTTGTTCTTGACTTCTCTCGGCACACCGACCTTCACGGCGACACCAACCTTCCGTGTGGCGGTGGGCCGACTCCGTTGTCGGCCGGGACGCACCCGCCGGGCGCTCGAAGTCTAGTCGCCTGGCCGCCGGTCCGGCCCGGTCGGCGCCGCAGGTCAGCTCCCGGCGAGCACCGTGGCCGCGCGGGCGATCGCGGTCCGCCGCGCCTCGGCGAGGGTGTTGAGGGTGCGCCGGACGTCCGCGGGGTAACCGGCCGCCTTGGCCCGGGTGAGCCTCACGGCGACCGCGGTGAGCCCGGCGGATCCCACGCACTCGCCGTCGGCAACGGCGACCGCGATCTCGCGGGACTGCCCGGCCGCCGTGACGCCGTGCTGCTGGTAGTCGCGGCCGATCGCGGCCTGCGCATCGGCCGCGGATCCGTACGAAAATCCCCGGGACCGCATGCACGCCGCCCACCGGCCCACGGCGGCGGTGTACTCGGCGTCCCCGCGGATCGACGAGGCCAGCCGGACCCGCACGTCCTGGAGGTAGTAGTACGCCCGGTTCGCGGCCTCCGCACTGCCGTAGAGCCGCCGTCCGCTCTCGGCGACACAGCCGTTGCGCGTCGAGGTGAACACCTGGCCGCTCGGCACCCGGACGGACGACATTGCCGATCCGTCGCCGGTCAGCGCCTGCCGCCATTCGGCCTGCCCAGCCGAGGTCAGGGTGGCGACGTACCGGTCGTTGGCGCCCTGCGGGGGCCCGCCGAACCCGGACCGCATCGAGTATCCGGCGGTCCGCCGCCAGGCCAGATCGGGGTGTGCTTCGGTGTCGGTCACCGAGCTGGCCGTCGCCGGCGCGTAGGGCACGAGGGTGTACGGCTGGTGCCGGCTCGCCATGCAGCGCGCGATGAGAATCTCGTCGGCGCGGTGCAGGGCGACCTCGTCGGCGGCGAACGAGCCGTCCTGGGCGACGGCGGCGAGCGCGGTGGCGCTCAGGTCCGCGGAGACCGGCGGGCTCGCCGGCCGTGCCGAAGCACAGCCGGCGAGCACGAGGCCCCCCGCGACGATGCTGACGATCGCAGCTACGCGCATGGCCGATTCCACCTTCGGGTCGGTCGGGGACTCAGTTGGTCGCTGGTCAGGAGGTCAGCACCACTTGTTGGACTGGATGTCGTTGTCCCAGCTGTCGACCGGGAACGTGATCCAGTACCCGCTGAGGCTGCTGATGTAGGTCCCGCGGGTGAGGGTCAGGACGTGGCCGCTGTAGCCCGAGTTGTCGTAGACCTTCACCGAGCAGGAGTTGCCGTTGTTCTGGATGCTGGAGGCGCAGTTGTTCCAGGTGCCGTCCGGGCAGCCCGAACGAGCCCAGCTCCAGGCGGCGTTGTTGCCGGAGACGCGGCCCTTGGCGCCGCCCTTGTCGTCGTTCTGCCAGAAACACAGGTCGCCGCCTGCGCAGCTGGTGTCCTGCGTGGTCACGGCCTGCGCGGTGGCGCCAGCCGTCGCTGCCTGGGCGGGCGCGGCGGCGAAGATGGCAAGCGGAACGAGCACGCTGCTGAGCGCGAGCGTCGCGAGACGGTGTCGAAGCACGGGTTCTCCTTGGTGAGTGACGGATGCCCGCCGGGGCCGGGATCGGCCGTTGCGGACGGCCCGGGGCATGACCTCCCGGACGCCGGAAACACTCACAGCCGCCCTTCGCAGGCGGCAAGGAAATCGGGGACGGCTGGGACGCTGGTCCGGTCACCACCGTCTGACCTGCAGGGACGCCGTCCCACTGGGACGTCCCTGGGATCGTGCCCGCACAGAGAAACGGCGTGGGCGGCCTGCGCCGCCCACGCCGTGCAGCAGAAGGATCAGCGGCCGGGGCGGGCCGGCCACGGCGCGCCGGCCGGGCGCAGGTTCGTGAACCCGGTCTCGCGCGCGCGGGCCGCGGCCAGTACCCCGGCGACGCACGCCGCGTTCTCGATCTCGCCGCTGAACACCCACTCGACCGCGGTGTCGAGCGGCACCCAGCCGACGGTCATCGTGTGTTCCTCGCCGGTGCGGGTGTGCCGTTCGCCGTCGGGGACCGCCGTGACGTCCCGCGCCAGGTACAGCCGGATCGCCTCGTCGCTGGAACCCGGCGTCGGGAGCAGGTCGGCGAGCACGTGCCAGGTGTCCGCCCGCAGGTCCGCCTCCTCCCACAGTTCGCGTTTCGCCGTGTCCAGCGCGCTCTCGCCGTCCACGTCGAGCAGCCCCGCGGGAAGTTCCCAGAGCATCCGCCGGACCGGGTGCCGATACTGGCGGACCAGCAGCACCCGGTCCTCTTCGTCGATCGCGGCCGCGCCGACCGCCCCGATGTGCCGGACGTAGTCGCGGACCGCGGTTCCGCCGTCGGGCATCGTCACCTCGTCGCTGACGACGCTGATGACCCTCCCTTCGAACCGTTCCGTGCTCTTCACTACCTCGAAGCTGTGGGTGCCGGTCATCGGCCAGCGACCGCCTCGGCGGGGACCTCGACGGGGACCTCGACCGGCAGCCGGTCCTGGGCCGCCCGCTCGATGGCCGCCGCGACGAACGCGCTGAACAGCGGGTGCGCCCTCGTCGGGCGGGACTTGAACTCGGGGTGCGCCTGAGTGGCGAGGAAGAACGGGTGGACCTCACGCGGCAGCTCGACGAACTCGACCAGGTGCCCGTCCGGGGAGGTGCCCGAGAACACCAGCCCGGCCTTCAGGAGCTGCTTGCGGTAGGCGTTGTTGACCTCGTAGCGGTGCCGGTGCCGCTCGGTGACCTGCGCCGATCCGTAGGCCTGGGCGGCGAGGCTGCCCGGGGTGAGCGCCGCCGGGTAGGAGCCCAGGCGCATGGTGCCGCCCATGTCAGCCTCGCCGGAGACCACGTCGAGCTGGTCCGCCATCGTGGCGATCACGGGGTGCGGGGTCTGCTCGTCGAACTCGGCCGAGTTGGCGCCGGCGAGCCCCGCCAGTGACCGCGCGGCCTCGATCACCATGCACTGCAGTCCCAGGCACAGGCCGAGCACGGGGATCAGGTTCTCGCGCGCGTAGGTCACCGCGGCGATCTTGCCCTCGATGCCCCGGACCCCGAACCCGCCGGGGATCAGCACACCGTCCACCCCGGCGAGCGCGGCCGCGGCACCGGACGGGCTGTCGCAGTCGTCCGAGGTCACCCAGCGGATGTCGACCCTGGCGTAGTTGGCGAACCCGCCCGCGCGCAGGGCCTCGGAGACCGAGAGGTAGGCGTCCGGGAGGTCGACGTACTTGCCCACCATCGCGACCGTGACCGTCTGCTGCGGACGGTGGACCCGGTCGAGCAGGTCGTTCCAGCGGGTCCAGTTCACGTCCCGGAACGGCAGGCCCAGGCGGCGCACGACGTAGGCGTCGAGCCCTTCGCGGTGCAGGACCTTGGGGATGTCGTAGATCGACGGGGCGTCCGCCGCGGAGACCACGGCCTCGGCGTCGACGTCACACATCAGGCTGATCTTGCGCTTGAGCGCCTCGGGGATCTCGCGGTCCGACCGGCAGACGATCGCGTCCGGCTGGATACCGATGTTGCGCAGCGCGGCGACGGAGTGCTGCGTCGGCTTGGTCTTGAGCTCGCCGCTCGGCGCCAGGTACGGCACCAGCGAGACGTGCAGGAAGAAGCAGTTGTCGCGCCCGACGTCGTGCCGGATCTGCCGGATCGACTCCAGGAACGGCAGTGACTCGATGTCGCCGACCGTGCCCCCGACCTCGGTGATCACGACATCGGGGGCGCGCTCGCCCGGCAGCGGGGTGGCCATGGCCCGCACCCGCTCCTTGATCTCGTTCGTGATGTGCGGGATCACCTGGACGGTGTCGCCGAGGTACTCACCGCGGCGCTCCCTGGCGATCACCCGGTTGTACACCTGGCCGGTGGTGACGTTGGCCGAGGCGTGCAGATCGGTGTCGAGGAAACGCTCGTAGTGGCCGACGTCGAGGTCGGTCTCCCCGCCGTCCTCGGTGACGAACACCTCGCCGTGCTGGAACGGGTTCATCGTCCCAGGATCGACATTGAGGTAGGGGTCGAGCTTCTGCATCACGACCCGCAGCCCACGCGCACTGAGCAGATTGCCCAGGCTGCTCGCGGTCAGGCCCTTTCCGAGCGAGGAAGCGACGCCTCCGGTGACGAAGACGTGCTTGGTCGTCCGCGACGACAGCGCCAAGGGAGACTCCCGCGGTATCTCAGGCGCAGCCCTTAAGGGCCACGCGTCCACGGGAGTTCACGGTAACACTTTCGCCGGCTCGCCCACTCCCGGCACTGGTGTGTCGGGCGTTCCGCCTTTCCCGGACGGCCCGCGCAGCGCGCCGGCACACAGCGCGAAGGTCATCGGCACCGCCACCAGCGCGGCCACGACCGGCACCGCGACGCCCGAGTCGTTGGTCGCGAACCCGATCGCCGACATGACCACGACCGACACCAGCGCGAGCCGCAGCGCGGGCACGTCGGCGTAGGCCTGCCGCAGCGCCGCGGGCGGCCGGAACACCAGCACGGCCAGGATCACGACCGCCGGCAGCGCCGCGAGGGTGTACCAGCCGTGCAGCAGCAGGTCGATGCTCGTGAGCAGCTTGCGGTAGACGGTCGCGCCCGCGGTGCCGTCGAGGACGGTCGCCACGAACCGGCCGAAATGGGTGCGGTCCCGGGCGGGGCGGGACCAGTCGGCCACCCCGATCGCCGCGACCACGACGATGCCGCCGGCCAGGGCGAGGACCAGGCGCAGCAAGCTGATGCGGGACCGGCTCGCCAGCATCCCGAGGATCACGAACGCCGGGACGAAGGTCAGCACTCCCCCGAAGTCCGCTCCCCAGCCGGGCACGCCGTCGATCGCGATCGCGGGGATCCCGACGGCGGCCACCATCGCGAGCGCCTGGACGCGCGGCCGCCCGAACGCCAGCAGCGCGGCCAGGATCATCACGGCCGCCCCGAAGGCGGCCGCGGAGATGTTGCCGAACCCGGTGAAGCGCCCGGCCACCAGCGGGGTGTAGCCGAGCAGACTGTTGATCTGCAGGGTCGCTCCGGTCACGGCATCGGCCGCGAAGATCCCGGTCGTCACCGCGGCCACCACGAGTGCCGGTCCGGTGCGGTGGGCGCGCCACGGTCCGGTGACGGCGAGCCCGGCCGTGAGGACGGCGAATCCCGTGACCAGCCCTGCCAGCGCGAGCCCCGGCCAGGGCGCGCGCCACCAGGGCACCAGGTTCGCCGCGAACGTCGCGCCGGGCACCGCGGCGAGGGCCAGCGCGGCCATGCCCAGCCAGCGGATCGCCGCGGGAGGCGCGCCCTCCCCCCGGCGCCGCCGCCGGATCAGCACGGTCAGCGCGCCGAGCACCACCAGCGCGACGACGCCGAACGCGACGAAGAACCACCCGATGACCTGCTTCTGGGCCACGGCGGCGGTGTCGGTGTCGGCCAGCGCGGCCGTGGTCGCGGCGACCGAGGAGGGGCGCCCGCTCGCGCCGCCGTCCAGCGGCCGTCCGGCGACCTCGTCGGGGAGGTCCTTGTCGACGAGCAGGTCCAGTGCGGTGGGGGCGAGATCCGAGAGCTGCACGTAGGGGATCCGCTGGGTGCTCGGGGACCGCAGGTAGCCCCCGTGGAAGCCCGGTCCCTCGGCGAGGACCAGGTGCAGGCGGCCCGGCGGGCGCGCGGAGGTCTCGGCCACCCCGGCGACGATGAGCACCGTGCCGCTGGGCCGGTCGTGGTCGAGTACGCCGATGCGCCGGTCCAGGTCGCGCAGGGCCCCGGCGCGGTCGCCGCCCTCGGGCAGCGCACCCAGGTCGGCGATCGTGAGCGGGCACCGGCCGAGGAACTCCCCGGCGCTGTCCGCGGTGTCCGGCAGGGCGGGCACGTACTGCCCGACATGGCCTTCCCGGTCGGCCGCGGCGAGTGCGGCGCCCGGCCCCGCGGCGGCCACACAGCGCAGGCCCGAGGATCCGAGCAGGCCGGGGCTCGCCCCGAAGCGGAGTTCGCTGTTGAGGCTGCGCAGTTCGTCCATCGCCGGGACCGTCGCGCCCTCGCCCGCCGAGCTCACCTGCGGCGGGCCGCGGTGGGCACAACTGGTGTCGCCGGCCAGGCCGGACGGATCCTTCAGTGCCGCGTACGTGCCCGATCCGAGGGTGAGCCAGCCCTCGCCGGGGCAGGTCACCGAGGGCGCAGAGCGAACCGACAAGCTGCCAGCGGATCCCGACCGGGTGAGCCTGGCGAGCGCCGGGGTGCCTTTTGCGGACACGTCGCTCCAGCGCAGGCCGGCCACGCCCGCGATCACCACGTGCCGCACGGACGCCTCCCCGCCGCGCGCCGAAGCGGGTGCACCGGCCAGCGCGAGCGCGCCGCAGAGCACGGCCAGGGCCGCCGCGATCCGGGTGATGGTGCCGCTCACCGGCTGGGATCCTTCCTCGGGCCGGCTACCGCCGGGGTGCTGCCGATCCCGTCCACGGTATCGGCACTCGTCCCGCCACCGGGCCCGGCCGCAAGACCGGGCGCGGACTCACCGTCCGGAGGCGCGGCGTCCTGGGGGCCGGTGTCTTGAGGCTCGGTGTCCTGAGGCTCGGTGTCCTGAGGCCCGGTGCCTGGAGGTTCGGTGCCTGGAGGTTCGGCGTCGTGCGGGCCGGCGTCGTGCGGGCCGGCGTCTTCGGGGTCGGGTGCGGGATCCGGGGTGGGGGGCACGTGGGCGTTCCGGGGCGCGATGAGGACCCCGTGCGCCGCCCCCGCCCGGACCCGCAGCGTCGTCGCGACAGCCAGCGGCACCGCCAGGGCGACGGCGAACGCGGGCAGGGCGACGCCGGAGTCGTTGACCGCGAAGCCGATCGCGGCCGCCACCGCGGTGGCGAGCAGCCCGGCCCGCACGCACGGATACAGGCCGAACACGCGCCGCATCCCGCCCGTGCTGTGCATGAGCACCAGCGGCACGAACACCAGCACCGCCAGCACGAGGATCGTCAGCTGGCTGTTGATTAACAGGTTCAGGTTCGCCTCGGCCTTGCGGCGGATCACCACCCCGGCGGTGCCCTGCCCGAGCTGCGTGACGAACTGGCCCAGGTTGCTGCGGTCGGACGGGGCGCGCAGGTAATCGGTGACCGCGAACACCGTCACGGCGACCGCGCCCACCGCCCCGGCGACCCCGGCGGCCAGCGCGGACATCCGGATCCGGCTGCCGCGCACGACGAGGACCAGTGCGGCCGGAGCCAGGGCGAGGACTCCGCCGCCGTCCGAGCCGGGGCCCGCGACGAGCAGGATCGACGCGATCCCCGTCATGGCCAGCAGCAGCGGGCGCCAGCGCCGGGGCACGGCCTGGGCGATCATGGCCGAGCCGCACAGGGATCCGGCGGCGAAGACCGCGAACGAGAGGTTGCCGAGCCCGGTGAACCGCCCGGCGACGAGCGGCGAGTACCCGGCGAGGGCGTTGAGCTGCATGGGGGATCCGAGCAGGACGTCGGCGCCGAGGACCACGGCCGCGGACACCGCCACGCAGGTCGCCGGCCCGAGCGAGGACTGCCCCCAGCGCCCGGCCCTGGCCAGCGCGGTGAGCCCGGCGGCGAGCGCCAGCACACTCAGGACGTGGACGAACCGGGCGCCGGGCAGCCGCCACCAGGGCGCCGCGTTGGCGAGGTAGCTGGCGGGCAGGATCGCCGCGGTCCACAGTGCACACACTTCGACGAGCTGGCGCGGCGAGAACCCGAACGGGATCGGCCGCCGCCGCAGCGCAACCGCCCGCCGGGCCCGCCACCGGAACAGGACCGACGCGAGCGCGATCACCGCGAGGTTCACCACGACCAGCGCCGTGAAGAACGGCTGGACCAGCGGCTCCGACGCCTCGGCGGCGGCACTGTCGTCCACGAGCCGCGCGATCGAGGCCGCGATCGGCGGGCGCCCTCCGGCGGTACGGATCGGCTCGCCGGACAGCGTCGGCGGGATCGGGATGCCCAGCGCCTGGTACGCGGTCGGCGCGACATCGGTGAGCTGCGCGAACGGGGATCGCTGGGTGCTCGGCGAGGTCAGCCAGCCCGGTCCGAACCCGGGACCGTCGGCGATCCCCACGTGCAGCCGGACCGGCAGTTCGGTGTCGGCGATCCCCACCACGAGCAGCAGCGAGGACGCTGGGCGGGCCGCGTCGAGGGCCGCGATCGAGGCGTCCAGGCGCGCCAGATCGGCACGGCGATCGCCCGCCGGACCGGCCGGGGTGGCCGCGCCGTCCCCCGGGGCTTCCGCGGCACCGGACTCGGGCAGGCCCGCCGGATCCAGCCCGAACGCGTCCAGCCCGACGACGGTCACCGGGCAGGCCGACAGGAATGGGCGCGCGTTGAGGGGTAGCCGGGGGGCGTACCGGTCGATCCGGCCGCTGGGGTGTGCGCCACCGACCGCGGCGTCCCGGCCGAGTACCCCGACGCAGCGCAGCCCGTCGGCGAGCGCGCCGACGTGCGCCCCCGCCCCGAGCCGGTCGTTGTCCTCGACGTAGGTGTCCTGGTCGGCGAGGTGCGCGCCGCCCTCGGCCGCCGCGGGCGCGGACACCGGGAACCCGGGCTGACAACCGCCGCCGTCCGGG
>JAOPVE010000333.1 GCA_025963185.1 Actinomycetes bacterium | reverse complement strand
CAGTCGCCAGGCCGCGCGTCCCTTCGCCGCGTGAGGCTGGGCGACCGTCGTCAGTCCGGCGACGGCGGCGTCGGGGATGTCGTCGAAGCCGGTGATGGAGAGGTCGTCGGGGATCCGCAGGCCACGGGACTCGGCGGCGCGCTTCGCCCCGAGCGCGAGGATGTCGGTGGTGCACATCAGGGCGGTGACGTCGGGGTGGTCCGACAGCAGCCGGCCGGCCTCGGTCTCGGCGCTGGACACGGAGTGGGTCCAGCACTCGTAGACCGGGATCTGCTGGCGGTCGATGCCCAGGCCCTCGGTGATGCCGTCGAGCCGCAGCCGGACCACGTCGTACGACGATTCGAGCTGACGATCGAGGGAGACCGCCCCGTCGCGCAGTTCGAAGCCGATCCGGGTACAGAGGATCGCGACGCGCTGGTGGCCGAGGGACGCGACGTGCGATCCGACGGACGCGGCGGCCACGTGGTCGTCGATCCCCACCCAGTCGACGCCCTCGATCTCGAGGGGCTCGTCGACGATGACGGTGGGGACCGGGCGGGCGAGCACGGCCTCGAGGTGCGGATCCCCGGTCGGCAGCGAGTAGACGACGAACCCGTCCACGGAGGCGGCGGCCGCGAGGGCGGGGTCGGACCCCGCGCCGGGGACTGCGGGGACGAGCAGGAGACCGGTGCGCGCGTCCTCGCACGCCCAGGCGAGCCCTTCGAGGAACTTGACGGCGGCGGGGTCGCGGAAGGCGTACGACAGGGCCTCGGTGAGGACGAGTCCGATGGCGCCGGCGCGGCGGGTGCGAAGTGAGCGAGCGAGGGGATCCGGACCGGGGTAGCCGAGCCGTTTGGCCGCTTCGAGGACGCGTTGCCGCAGCTGGGGCGACAACTGGTCCGGCCGGTTGTAGGCGTTGGAGACGGTCGTTCTGGACACGCCGAGCTCCGCCGCGAGGGAGGCGAGGGTCGCGGTTCTACGGGTGGGCTGCCGGGGAGCCATGCGCGGCACCCTAACCGATTCAGGACGTTCGAGGCGGCGAGAGCCCTAAACAGGACAGTTTTTGGCGAACCCCACCAGCCACCAGATCGGCGGCCCGCCACCCCCCACACGACCCGGCCCACCACCCCGCCACAGGCCCCGAACGAAAGCCGAAACCCCACAAAAGCCCCAGCCCCGCTATTTCGCCTAGCGGACTGTTAACAGCGCTCGCCTGGACAGATATGTTGACCACACCATGCCGCCAGTTGGCGCATGGTGAGGCGGAGCACCGGCCAGCACATGAAGGCTGCCGCGCCGTCCATCACTCGGATCGTCCGGCACGTTCCTGCCGGTGAAAGGACGCACCATGGCCACTGTCACGTATGACAAGGCGACTCGGGTCTATCCCGGGTCCACCAAGCCGGCGGTAGACGCTCTCGACCTGGAGATCGGCGACGGCGAGTTCCTCGTCCTCGTCGGCCCCTCGGGTTGCGGCAAGTCCACCTCGCTCCGCATGCTCGCGGGCCTGGAGGACGTGAACGGCGGCGCGATCAAGATCAACGACCGCGACGTCTCGAACCTCCCGCCGAAGGCCCGCGACATCGCGATGGTCTTCCAGAACTACGCGCTGTACCCGCACATGACCGTCGCGGAGAACATGGGCTTCGCGCTGAAGCTCAAGAAGACCCCGAAGTCGGAGATCTCGCGGCGGGTGCAGGATGCGGCGAAGCTGCTCGACCTCGTCGAGTACCTCGACCGCAAGCCGAAGGCGCTCTCCGGTGGCCAGCGCCAGCGGGTGGCGATGGGCCGCGCGATCGTCCGGGAGCCGCAGGTCTTCCTCATGGACGAGCCGCTGTCCAACCTCGACGCCAAGCTCCGCGTGCAGACCCGCTCGCAGATCGCGGCGCTGCAGGCCCGCCTCGGCACGACCACGGTCTACGTCACGCACGACCAGGTCGAGGCCATGACCATGGGTCACCGCGTCGCGGTCCTCAAGGACGGTCTGCTCCAGCAGGTCGACACCCCGCGGGCGCTCTACGACAGGCCGACGAACGCGTTCGTGGCCGGCTTCATCGGCTCGCCCGCGATGAACATCAAGACCGTCAAGGTCATCGACGGCGGCGCGCAGCTCGGCAGCCTGGTGTTCCCGCTGACCCGCGCGCAGATCGAGCAGGCCCGGACCGGCGGCGCGGACACGGTCACGGTCGGTTTCCGTCCCGAGTCGACCGACCTGGTCGGCCCGAACGACGGCGGCCTGCCGATGGTCGTGGACCTGGTCGAGGAGCTGGGCTCCGACGCCTACGTCTACGGCCACGCCAAGCTGGGCAACGAGAACGACGACCGGCTGGTCGTCCGCACCGAGGGCCGCACGCCGCCGAAGATGGGCGACACGGTCTACCTGCGCATGCAGCCCGAGCACCTGCACGCGTTCCACGCGATCACGGGCGAGCGGCTCGTCTGACATCGCGGGTCTCGTCTGAGGCTCCCAGCACAGGCAGAAACCCGTCCGTGGGCTCCGGTCCGCGGGCGGGTTTCCGTCTTTCCTGATTACCGACGAGCGCGGACCCGCCGTTCCCCTTCGGGGGGCCCAGCTTGCTACCGATCGGTAACTTGCCGTGGCAGACTGCGGCTATGCCCGACTTCGACACGATCCGCAAGGGCCTCTCGGAGGCTGTCCCGTTCTCGCGCACGCTCGGCCTGGAGTACCTGGAGCTGACCGCCGAGCACGCGGTGCTCCGCCTGCCTGACCGTCCTGACCTGCACAATCATGTCGCCGGACCGCACGCGGGGGCCATGTTCACCCTGGGCGAGTCCGCGACGGGAGCGATCGTCGTCGGCAGCTTCTCCGACCTGTTCGGCGAGTACACGCCGCTCGCGGCAGGCGCGCAGATCCGCTACCGGGCGCTGGCCATGGGTCCCGTGACCGCCGAGGCGGCCCTGGCCCGGCCGGCCGCGGACGTCCGCGCGGACCTCGCCGCCGAGGGCAAGGCGCGCTTCGACGTCACCGTGGTGCTGCGCGACGAGGCCGGGACCACGACGGGTCAGATGACGGTCACCTGGGCGCTGCGCAGGAACGGGTAGCCGCATGAACGGGTGACCGGCGGCGGTCGCGTTGTCCGGGTACTGCATCCTTGATGGGTCAGCATCACGGGCAGAAAGAGACCGATGAGCGCGCAGCGTCAGCAGACGATCCCGGCAGAGGTCGAGACCCCGGGCAGCCGGCCGCACCCGGTGACGGGTCTGCGGGGCTGGCTACTCGAACACCGCGTGCAGCCGGTCGGCCCGGAGGCGGACGAGAGCCACACGACGCCGCAGCCCTGGTGGAAGGTCATGTGCCTCACCGGCGTCGACTACTTCTCCACGCTGTCGTACCTGCCGGGCATCGCCGCGGCCGCCGCGGGCGCGCTCTCGCCGCTGGCCACGCTGCTGATCGTCGCGCTGACCCTGCTCGGCATGCTCCCGATGTACCGGCGGGTCGCCGAGGAGAGTCCGCACGGGCAGGGATCGGTCGCGATGCTGGAGAACCTGCTGCCGTTCTGGAAGGGCAAGATCTTCGTCCTCGTGCTTCTCGGGTTCGTGGCGACCTCGTGGCTGATCACGATCACGCTGTCGGCCGCGGACGCCACGGTCCACCTCGTCGAGAACCCGTACACGCCCCAGTTCCTGCACGGCCACAACGTGCTCATCACGATCGTGCTGCTGCTGATCCTCGGCGCGGTGTTCCTGATGGGATTCTCCGAGGCCGTGGGGGTGGCGATCCCGCTGGTCGCCGTGTTCCTGCTGCTCAACGCAGTGATCGTGGTCGAGGGCGTGATCCGCGTGATCAGCACCCCGGCCGCGTTCTCCAGCTGGACCCACGCGCTCACCGCGCACGGCACGGGCTTCGGCGGGATCGTCTGGCCGGCGTTCCTCGCGTTCCCCGCCCTGGTGCTCGGACTGTCCGGATTCGAGACCGGAGTGAGCATGATGCCGCTGGTGGCGGCCGACGGGAAGACGCCCCAGGAGCGCCTCGCCTCGCGGATCCGCAACACCCGCAAGCTGCTCACCGTGGCCGCGCTGATCATGTCCGTCTACCTGATCGCCACGAGCTTCGTGACCACCGTGCTGATCCCGGCGAAGGAGTTCGGCCCGGGCGGCGAGGCGCGGGGCCGGGCGCTCGCCTACCTGGCCCACCGCGATCTCGGCGAGGTGTTCGGGACGGTCTACGACCTTTCCAGCGTGCTGATCCTGTGGTTCGCTGGCGCGTCCGCGATGGCCGGGCTGATCAACATCGTGCCCCGCTACCTGCCCGGATACGGCATGGCGCCGGAGTGGGGGCGCGCCGTCCGGCCCGTCGTGGTGGTCTACACGGCGATCAGCATCGTCATCACGATCGCGTTCAAGGCCGACGTCGAGGCCCAGGGCGGGGCGTACGCCACCGGGATCCTCGCGATGATGGTCTCCGGTGCGGTGGCCGTGCTGATCTCGTCGATCCGGCGCAGGCAGTGGCGGTCCGCGGTGGGCTTCGGGCTGCTGACCCTCGTGCTGGCCTACGCGCTGATCGACAACATCATTGAGAAGCCGGACGGCCTCGCGATCTCGGCCCTGTTCATCGGCGGGATCGTCCTGGTCTCGCTGATCTCCCGCGTCACCCGGACCACCGAGTTGCGCGCCGACAAGATCGAGTTCGACGAGACCGCCCGCCGCTTCCTCGCCGACTCGCTCGCCCACGACGGCAAGCTCAACATCATCGCGAACCAGCGCCAGGCCGGGGACAAGGCCGAGTACGACGAGAAGGAGACCGCGCAGCGGGACATGAACCCGGTGCCCGGCAACGCGGACGTGCTGTTCCTGGAGATCGACGTCATCGATCCGTCGGACTTCTCGGACGTGCTGCGGGTGACGGGCGTGGAGGTCGGCGGCCACCGGATCCTGCGGGCCGAGAGCCCGGCCGTGCCGAACGCGATCGCGGCGATCCTGCTGGCGCTCCAGAATGCCACCGGGGTCCGGCCGCACGCGTACTTCGAGTGGGCCGAGGGCAATCCGCTGGCCCACATGTTCCGCTACCTGATCCTCGGGCGCGGGGACACGGCACCGGTCGTCCGCGAGATCCTGCGCGAATCCGAGGACGACCCGAAACACCGCCCGGGGATCCACGTCAGCTGAGCGTTCCCTGACCGGTGTTGTTAGCGGTTCATGGCCCGACTCGCCGGAGGCGGCCGGCCATAACCGCTAAGAGCGTCCGCCAATAGGGCGGGCGGAGCGAGGCGAGTGCCAGGGCCGCGTGGGCAAGGCGCCGGTTCTCTGGCGTGCCGGTGTTGCACGTCAGAGGTT
>JAOPVE010000285.1 GCA_025963185.1 Actinomycetes bacterium | reverse complement strand
CAGCAGTTACTCGAGCGCACCCGGGGCTGGGACGTCTCCTCGACGGTCCGGACCATCGACATGTACGTGATGAACCTGCGCAAGAAGCTCGAACCGCAGCCGCGGCGGCCGGTCTACCTGGTCACGGTCTACGGCATCGGCTACAAGCTGACCCCTGGTCCCGATCCGGCGGCCGGAGCCCGTGCGCCAGCGTAGGATCCCGCTCCGCCGCAGCCTGCTTATGCGCCTGCTGGCGGCGTCGGTGCTGGTCGCGGTATGCGGTGTCGTGGCGACGACCTGGCTGGCCGTGACGACCACGACCAAGGCGATCCGCACCCAGCAGGGCCAGTCGCTGGCCGACGACCAGCGGATCTACGACGGGCTGGTCAAGTACGCCATCGCCCATCCGCGCTGGGACGGCGCGGCGCCCGAGGTCAGGCAGCTCTCGTCGAGCACGGGGCGGGCCATCGTGCTCACCACGGCCGACCGCAAGACCACGATCGCGCGGGCCGGCACGACCGGTCCGCTGCCCGCCCGGCCGTCCGCGGTGATCGATCCGCTGCACCAGGACGCCGCGCTCTCCTCCGCAGACCAGGCCGGGCGCATCGATCCGCGGATCGTCGGCCCGTACCGGATCACGGCCCGCGACAGGGACGAACTGGACAACACGTCGCACAAGGTCGTGGAGTGCCTGTCCCGACAGGGGATCCCCGCGGCGATCACCACCTCGCCGCGCGGCCGCCCGACCGTGCAGACCGCCACGGTCGGACCGCGAGTCCAGGACAACGCGTGCGCGACCCTGCTCGGCCGCCTGCCGACGACGACGGAGGAGCCGCTGGTCGAGACGCTGTCCCGCAACGCCAGCGACTGCATGCTGCGCCAGGGCAAGTTCGAGGTCACGGTCTTCCCCGACTTCACCTGGGAATACAACGGCAAGCCCGACCTCGCGGCCGACCGGATCGCCGCCGACTGCATCGACGAGGCCCGCCGCCAGCAGCTCCGGCCGTACGTAGCCCCCGCCGCGCTGCTGTTCGTCACCGACCGCGACGGCCCGGACCCCGGCGGATTCGAGCTGTCGGCGAAGAACACCACCCGGATCGCCACCGCGGCCGGGCTCGTTCTCGCCGTGACCCTCGCAGTGACCGTGGTGGTCGGGCTCCGGCTGGTCCGCCCGCTGCGGGTGCTGATCTCGGCGGCTCAGCGGCCCGCGGAGGAGTCGATCCGGGTGCGGGTGACCGCGAACGACGAGATCGGCTACCTCGCCGCGGCCTTCAACGACCTGTCCGAGCGGCGCGAACAGCTCGAACGGCAGCGCAAGTCGATGGTCAGCGACGTGGCGCACGAGTTGCGCACCCCGCTGACGAACATCCGCAGCTGGCTGGAGGCCGCCCAGGACGGCATCACCCCCGCGAACGAGGACCTGATCGAGCTGCTCCTCGACGAGGCCGGCCTGCTCCAGCGGATCATCGACGACCTGCGCGACCTCGCCGCGGCCGACGCCGGAAAGCTCGCCCTGCACCCCGAGCCGTTGCGGGCCGCCGACGTGCTCGACCACGCCGCCGCGGCCCACGGAGGCGCCGCCGACCAGGCCGGGGTCCGGATCGGGATCGACGCCGCCGGGGATCCGGACCTCTACGCCGATCCGCTGCGGTTGCGCCAGGTGATCGGCAACCTGGTGTCCAACGCGATCCGGCACACCCCGCCCGGCGGATCCGTCACCCTGCGCACCCGCACCGACGGGCCGCACGTAGTGCTCGAAGTGGCCGACACGGGCTCGGGCATCGATCCGGCCGACCTCCCGCACGTGTTCGAGCGGTTCTGGCGCGCCGAGAAGTCCCGCAACCGGCAGACCGGCGGCAGCGGACTGGGCCTCGCGATCGCCCGCAACTTCACCGAGGCGCACGGCGGATCCATCTCGGTGGCCAGCACCCCGGGCCTCGGCACGACGTTCACGGTCCGGCTGCCGCAGTAGTCCTCACCGCGGCAGCCGGGCGCTTTTAGTACGCCTCGAACTCGTAGATCCGCGCGACGGCATCGGTCGTCGTGATGCGGATCCAGCGCACGTTCCCCGTCACGGTGTTCGTCGTGGTCGAGGCCGTGTTGTTGCTGACCGTGGCGGCGGTGGTCCAGACTCCGCCGCCCGCCGAGGTCTCCAGCACGAAGTTCTTCGTGTTGAACGACGTGGACTCGCCGCCGGCCCCGGCGTGCTTCACGACGAGCTTGCTGAGCTGCCGGTTCGTGCCCAGGTCGACCTCAAGCGACTTCGCGCCCGCCACCCCGGAGCACCACTTGTCGGACGAGCCGCCGCTCACCGATCCGTTGACGGCCTTGTCGGGCGTCTCGGTCGCGGAGCACGAGGCCTGCTTCGACTTCGTCGCCTTGTTCAGCGCGTAGTTCGTGGTGTTACCACCTCCGGGAGGCGGGGTGGTGCCGCCCGCTCCGGTGATGGACTGGATCCACGCGGACTGCGACGGGACGCTGCTGTACGCCTCGTGGCCCGATCCGTCGCTGGCCGTGTCACCACCGAGCAGCACGCCGAACTGCAGCCCGTTGTACATCGCGGGACCGCCCGAGTCGCCCGGTTCGGCGTAGCCGCCGCCGTTCTGCCCGAGGTGCACCTGCGGCACGTCGGTAGACCCGTTCTGCGGATCGATCGTCGCCACCGTCATCGTCGTCGTCTTCAGCGTGGTCGACTGCGGGCACGTGTCGCACGTGTAGCCCCAGCCGTAGATGTCGACGGTCGCGCCGATAGGCGGATTCGCGCTCGCCAGCTTCTGGTACGTCGCGCTCACGTCGCGGTCGAGTTCGATCAGCGCGAGATCGCCCCGGTGCTGGACGCTCTTGATCTTCGCCGCGGTGCCCTGGTGGAGGGTCACCGATCCGACGCGGATCGTGAGTTTCGACAGGTCGGATTCGTCCTCAAGGCAGTGCCACGCGCTGAGCGCCCAGTGCGGCGCGATGATCGTGCCCGAGCACACTCCGCCGAAGTCGACCTGAGCGGCCCACGGCGCCGACGAAACCGTGTGCCCGCCGCTGATCGTGGGGTGAACCGGCTGCTCACCCGCTTGTGCGGCGAGGGTGGTCGTGACTGCGGCCAAGCCGGTCACCAGCGCGGCGCCGGCGATCACCAGGGCGGACTTCATCCGCATGGGTACTCCATTCGTGGGGGGACGGAGGTGGGGAACGGCATGCGGCCGCCGACAGTTTAGGTACCGAATAACTGACACTGGAATAGCGAGCGGGTATTTAAGGCAGCGATAATGAATCGGCGCCCGGAATTTCGGCCCTTGCCGTTGTGCGAATTGTCTGCCGGTCTCGGCCTGGCTACGGCGTGACAGCATCGAGGGCATGATCGAGCTCTCCGCCGTGATCCTCGTCGACCGAGCCGGCCGGGTCCTGCTCCAGTTGCGCGACGAGCACGCGCCCTACCACCCGAGCGTCTGGGGACTGCCCGGCGGGCACGCCGAGCCGGGTGAGTCGCCGCTGGAGACCGCGGTCCGGGAACTGTGGGAGGAGACCCAGCTGCGGCCGGAGAACGGGCTCGCGCTGTTCGCCCGCCAGGAACTACCCGAGATCGGGCGGGTGAAGCACTACTTCTGCGGCGCCACCAGCGCGGCGCAGGACGACGTGGTGATCGGCGAGGGCGAGGCGATGGTCTTCACCGATCCGCCGCGGATCCTCGACGGCCGTCCCTACACTCCCGGCACCGAAGCCACCCTCCGCACATTCCTCACCTCCCCGGCCTACACCACCCTCGCGGGGGACTCTCGATAGCGGTCACCTCCGGCCCGCTGAGTGCCACGGGGCCGCCAGCAGATCCCACCGGCCGATGGCAGGGCCTGGCGTAGGGCCGACTGGCTACCCTCGGACGCCGTGCCGCGGGGGCGGGTGTCGCTCCCTCGTCATCTCGAGAGTGGAGTGTCGATTGATCAAGACTCGTGTCTTGTGTGCTGTGGCCGCGGGGGCTGTCCTGCCGTTAGCCGTGACGGCTCTTCCGGTCCATGCGGCCCCCAGCCACGTGACAGTCAAGAAGGTCGCAAGCGACTTCGACGGCGACGGCTACGGCGACCTGGCCATCGGTGCCCCCGGTGGCATGGTGTCCGGGAAATACCAGGCTGGCTACGTCACGGTGATCCGTGGTTCGGCGCGGGGCCTGGTGAGTGACGCCCCGGTCGTCTTGAACCAGGACAACGACGGGCTGCCCGGCGATGCCGGGGCCAGCATCGGGTTCGGCCACGCGCTGGCGACCGGTGACTTCAACGCCGACGGATTCGCCGACCTCGCCGTCGGCTCACCGTACGACGGCGACGGCGGAACGCTCACCGTCTTCTTCGGCAGCGCGACCGGGCTAGGCCATCCCTTCCGGGTCGCCGGATACGCGGGTCTGGGCGAGGCCGTCACCGCGGCAGACATGGACGGTGACGGAAAACCCGAGATCATCGCGACGGAGACGGTGAGCACCTTCGGCCAGATCGTCCGGTACACGGTTGCCCGCGGCGAGTACACGCTGGTGAAGGCGGGCGGTCCGGTCAGGTACGGCCTGAGCGCACTGGCGGCGGGAGACATCAACGGCGACGGATTCGACGACGTGGTCAGCCTCTACAACGAGGTGGGCGGCTCGAACTCCTTCGCGCTGTTCCTAGGATCCCCGGCGGGACTGC
>JAOPVE010000248.1 GCA_025963185.1 Actinomycetes bacterium | reverse complement strand
GGGAAGATCGCGTTCTGGGGCGCGCTGATCTACACCGTGTTCCCGATCGACCTGCTGCCCGATCCGATCTACCTCGACGACATGGGGGTGCTGGCGGGTTCGGCGATCTACCTGACGAGGCTGATCCACAAGAGACGCCAGGCAGCGAGCCTGGATCCGGTGAATCGCGGCACGCCGGGCCTGCCGCGGTCCCAGTAGCGGCGGTACGGCCACTCCCGGGCGGCCGGGCCCGGCGGCGATCCCCACGGCGCCCCCGCTGCGCCACCACCAGGAATATCTCTCGGACACAAGTCCCGAAAGAGCAATGACTAACCAATGACAACGTCAGACAAGGGCGCTATCGTGGCCGAGCCGCGACGTTCTCCCCTCGAAGGCGGCAATCACTATTCGGCCATCGCCGTCGCCGCACCCCGCTCCTAGAGGCGGGCGGGGGCCGACTGACGCGTGCGGAGCGCCCACATGGCCCAGTTCAGCAGACGATTCTTCCTCGGGGTTACCGGATCGGCGTTAGCGGGCACGGCGGTCGGAACCGCGCCCGGCGGCATCGCCCAGGCAGCGCCGACGGCGGCGAAGGACCTGCCCAGCGACGGCAACCCGGCGCTGATCACCTCGGCGGCCAAGCTGTTCACATTGGAGAACGACGCGCTGCGGGTGGGCGTGCGGTTCGTCGCCGGATCGCTGCACGTCACCAGCGTGTACAACAAGCACGCGCACGTCGAGTACCAGACGATCGGGGCGGGCAAGCAGCTCTTCTCGTACACGATCGAGGGATCCGGCCCGGTGACCTCGAACGACGGCCTCTGGACCTTCGGCGCGCCCACCACCGCACCGCTGGTCATGCACACCCCGGTGGGCGACCGGATCGTCGGCCAGGAGCTGCGGATCCCGCTGAGCCGCACCTCGCCGCGCGCGATGACGGTCACCGCCGTCTTCGAGATCTACAACGACGCCGCCGGACTGCGGTTCTACACGCTGATCCGCAATGAGCATGAGACCGACAAACTCAAGATCACCGATTCGGTCGTCATGGCGCTCGGCTTTGCTAATAAGGCGCACACGATTCATTACGTGACCAACGCGCTCTGGAAGAGCACCCGAGCGAAACTCGCGCCGATTCCCGAGGACACGTCCTCGAACGGCAAGCGGGCGGAGCTGGCGAAGAAGGCGCTCACGGTCTACGACGCCGGCCACGGCTGGACCGTCAGCCCCGAGCTGAACTGGAAGACCCAGAACGGCAACGGCGACCACAACGACGCGCCGATGCTCCCGCCGTTCGCGAGCTTGGACGTGTGGAGCGGCGCGCCGTACGTGTCGGTCCGCACGAATCCTGTGTCTTTGCAGCTCGTGCTCTTCCCGAAGGAGGAGTTCGAGTACCTGTCGGTGAACGTCACGGTGTTCGAGGGTGGCGTGGTCGAGGGCAAGATGGCCGAGCAGGAGCACTTCCGGAAGCGGTTCCGCTACAACCACCTCACGTCGCTGTTCAACACGAACGACTGGGACTACCGCGGCGGCCCGAGCCGGGTGCTGCCGCCGGACTACTACTACAACACCGTGATCCCCAAGGCGAACGCCGCGGACCTGGACATGGTGATGCTCGACGACTACTGGAACACCACCAGGGACACGATCGAGCCGTCGGACGACATGAAGAAGTCGATCCACAGTCTGGGCGAGCTGTCCCAGACCGTGGTCGACAACGGCATGATCTTCGGGCTGTGGTTCTCGATGAGCGGCGGCGGCCACAACCAGGGGCGCGACCTCGCGGATCCGGCGAATCTGGCGTTCAAGAAGGACCAGATCGAGACCCTGATCAACCAGTTCCACCTCAGCCACCAGATGGTGGACCTGACGGAGTACTGGCAGAACGAGGCGGAGACGAGCTACTCCTCGCCGAGCGACAACGTGTACCGCAAGGCGGTGCTCGTGCGGAACCTGCTCAACGGGATCGTCGAGAAGTACCCGTTCTACCGGCTGAAGCTGACCACCGAGCTGGACATCTACCCCAGCCAGGGCGACCGCAGCGCCGGGCTCATGCACCTGATCTACAACGGGTGGGTCACCGGCAGCACGGCGGTCACAGGCGAGTCGCTGAGCCTGCGCGCGGCGCTCGTGTCGTTCGGCGCGATGCCGATGGAGTCCGCGTACATGAACATCGGCGCGATGTCGGCGCGGATGGAGGACTACTACGGCTACATGGCCGTCCGGAACGTGAAGTTCCCGGGGGATCCGGGCGATCCGAAGTCGTGGCCCGCGGCCGGTGTCACGCTGATGGCCGCGTTCAACAAGTGGCGCAAGTCGGCGCGGGTCTCGGCGCTCACCGAGGAGCTGTTCCGGCCGATCTACCTCGGATCGGGCTGGGACGCCCGCACCTGGGACCCGAGCAGCGGTCCGTACGCGTGGCTCTACACCGACGCCGAGCGCAGCCGCGCCCTGGTCATCGCCACGGGCGGCGGCGGGCGCGGCGGTGCGGTGACCGCGCCGGTCCGCTGGCTGGACGAGCGGGCGACCTACCTCGTCTCCGACATCACGCTCGACGACAGGGGCGGCCACTCGTACGCGTTCCGCGGCACTTTCACCGGGGCCGCGCTGCGCAAGGGGCTGCCCATCGACCTCAAGTCGAACCCGTCGCGCGGCAAGGCGTTCTGGATCGAGAAGGCGGCAGGCGCGGGCCCGCAGGTGCAGTACGCCGACGAGCACGTCACGTCGTGGACCACCGACGACGCCACCCCGGGGCAGCTCAAGGTCAGCCTGACCGGCGAGGCGCGGGCTACGGCGACGATCATCGTGGCCGATCCGTCGGCGAACACGGGCGCGGTGCGCACCGTCGAACTGAACGCGCAGGGCCTGGGCACCATCACGGTGAATTCCGCGGATCTCGTCCCGGCCCCGCAGGTGCGTACCGAATTCGGCGAGCCGGTCACGTTCGCGGCCGAGCTGCTGACCCGGACGTCCGCGTCCAGCGCCGTCGACTACACGGTCATCGGCGACGGCAACGCGGCCGGTGGCAGTTTCCTGCTCGCGAACTTCACCGCGGTCGGGCAGCGGGTGGAATTCGCCGTCCACGTCGACGCGGACGGGCAGTACGACGTGTCGGTCCGGTACAGCGAGAAGGCCGCGCGCGGCCTGAGCCAGGCCTATGTGGACGGCCAGCCGCTCGGCCCGGAGATCAACCACTCGGCGCCGCCGAGGTCGTACAAGAACATCGAACTGCGGGAACGTCCGCTGGGATCGCTGCGGCTGAAGAAGGGCTGGCACCGGTTCGCGTTCGAGGCGACCGGGGCGAACGCCGGATCCTTCGGGGTCGGCATCGACTACATCGCGCTCACCCCGTCGATCAGCCGGTCGCCGATCGTGATCCAGGCCGAGACCTCGACGACCGGATCGAGCAAGACGCCCGAGACCACCGCGGACATCGCCGCGTACCCGGCGAGGGCGGGCGCGTGGCGCAGCCTCCCGGCCACGGCCGTGGGCGACTGGATCGAGTTCACGGTGCCGGTCCCGGCCGCCGGCGCCTACCGGATCGTCACCACGGCCAAGCGCCACATGTCCCGTGGGCAGTACCAGGTGCTGGTCGAGGGACGGCCGGTCGGGCCGGTCCAGGATCTGTACATGCCGCTCTCGGACGGCGACTACCAGTACGCCGACCTCGACAGCGGCGTCGTGACGCTGTCCACGCCGGGCCCGGTCGTGCTGCGGTACCTGGTGACCGGCAAGAACAGCGGATCGGACGCGTTCCGCCTCGCGATCGACCAGATCAGCCTCATCCCGACCGGGCGGATCACGCTCAGCGGCCCGGCCTCGATCAAGGCGGGCCAGCGGGCGCGGTTCGTCGCGAAGTGCCTCGACTTCGCGAACTACCACTCCCCCGCCGATCTGCTGTGGAGCATCGACGGGGCCGGTGCCGACGCGGCCGCCTGGGTGGATTCGACGGGCCACGTCACCGGGCTGCGGTCCGGCGAGGTGACGGTGCGGGTGAGCAGCCAGATCGATCCGCGGATCGGCGTGTCCGCGAGCCTCACGATCCGGTGACCGCGGTGGGGCGCCGGGCCTGGGTCCGGCGCCCCACCAGTCACAGCAGTCCCTCTTGACACGAGCGGCAGGATGCGGCGTACTGCTTTCGAACCCGCGCGCGACAACGTTGTCAACGGACAGAACCCCACCTTCCGGAGTCTGTCGTCGCCGGGTTGCTCGGTGATCCGGATCTTCAGGAGGAAGACGCGTGAGACCACTTCCTGGCCCGCGGCGCGCCGCCGTACTGGCCCTGACCCTGGCTGTGGGCGCGTTCGCCCCGCTGACCCACCCGGCGTTCGCGGCCGGCGAGGTGGCGGATCCGGCATCGTCGGTCGACACCACCATCGGCACGGCCAACGCCGGCAACACGTTCCCGGGCGCGGTCAGGCCGTTCGGCATGCTCTCGTGGAGCCCCGAGGGATCCAACGGCAAGCCCACCCGGACCCCGGCCCCGGGCGGCTACCAGTACGCGATGCAGAAGATCCGCGGCTTCAGCCTCACCCACTTATCGGGCACCGGTTGCGCGGGCGCGTCCGGCGACATCCCGTTCTTCCCGCACGTGGGCACGGTGGACACCTCGCCGTCGTCCGACGCGACCGACGCCACGTACGCGAGCACGTTCTCGCACACCGACGAGACCGCCACCCCGGGCTACTACGGCGTGAAGCTCGCGTCCGGGGTCAAGGCCGAGCTGACCTCGACGGTCCGCACCGGATCCGGGCGCTTCACCTACCCCGCCGGATCCCCCGCCACGATGCTGATCCGCGCCTCGGACTCCGAACTCGGATCCACCGGCGCCACGGTCAGCGTGGACCCCCAGAGCCAGACCATCTCCGGATCCGTCACCAGCGGCAACTTCTGCGGTTACATCGGCGGGACCAGCGGCGGCAACGGCGGCGTCAACCGCCGTCCGTACTACACGCTCTACTTCACCGCGTCCTTCGACAAGCCGTTCGCCAGGTCCGGCGGCTGGACTGACGGCACGCTCACCCCGGGCGCGACCACCGCCTCGGGCGGCACGACGTTCGGCCCCGACGGCTACCGCCCAGCGGGCAAGGGATCCGGCGCGTACGTCACCTTCGACACGGCCAGCGGATCGGCCGTCGGGGTCCGCGTCGGCATCTCGTACGTGAGCGCGGCCAACGCGGCGCTGAACCTCAAGACCGAGAACCCGGCCGGGACCAGCTTCGACACCGTGCGCGCCGCCTCGCGTGACGCGTGGAACACCTCGCTCGGCCGGATCGCCGTCACCGGCGGCACGGAAGACCAGCGCAAGACGTTCTACTCGGCGCTCTACCACGCCCAGCTTCACCCCAACGTCTACAGCGACGTCAACGGCCAGTACCGCGGCTTCGGCGACACGGTGGCCGCACAGAAGACCCAGAAGGTGCGGCCGGGCCAGGCGGCCCAGTACGCGAACTTCTCCGGCTGGGACGTCTACCGCGCGCAGATGCAGCTGCTCGGCTGGCTCGAACCCAAGATCGGCAGCGACGTCGCGACCTCGCTGCTCAACCAGGCCAAGCAGAACGGCGGCGTCTGGGATCGCTGGACCCACAACTCCGGCGGTACGCACGTGATGGTCGGCGACCCGTCCCCCGAGTCGCTCGCCGGGCTGTACGCGTTCGGCGCGACCTCGTTCCCGGTGCAGGAGGCGCTCGCGTCGATGGTCAAGGCGGCGCGAGTCCCGACCGCGGCCGACAAGTCGCGCGACGGCTGGAACATCGCGGTCGTCGGCGAGCGCCCCAGCCTCGACCAGTTCCTCGCCCACGGCTACTACCCGCAGGGCTGCAACGCCTGGGCCTGTGCGAACGAGACCCTGGAGATGGCCGGCGCCGACTTCGGGATCGCCGAGCTCGCGCAGCGGCTCGGTGACGACACGCTGTACAAGCAGTTCGTCAAGCGCTCGCAGAGCTGGCAGAACCAGTTCAACCCGGCCGCCACTCCCACCGG
>JAOPVE010000189.1 GCA_025963185.1 Actinomycetes bacterium | reverse complement strand
CGCACGGTCGACGTCCATGTGCGGCGGCTGCGGGCCAAGCTGCTGCCCGGCGGCCCGGTGATCACGACCGTCCGCGGAGTCGGTTACCGGCTCGACGAAGCCGATCGGGTGGCAGTGAGCTGACCGTCTCCGCCGATCGGCGGGCACTCTGACCGAATTGGTTCTCGCAACTCTCCGTACGGCGCGTCGTCTACGGAGGGTATTGCCCCTGCTCTGCTCGGTGGTACCGTGACCCCAGTTGCAGTTGCAGTTCCACGTACGTCTTTGAACGCTCGCGGATTTGTGATTCGCGGGCGTTTTTCATATTCCGGATCCTTCTCGGTCCAGACCGTGGGAAACGCCCTCGCTGCAGCCGCTGGTTCCGCAAAACGCGGGGCTGGGAAGTAGTTCCTCAAGGAGAAAACGATGGCTCAGGGCAGCGTCAAGTGGTTCAACGCCGAAAAGGGTTTCGGCTTCATCGCCCAGGACGGCGGCGGCGCCGACGTCTTTGTGCACTTCTCCGCGATCGTCGCCGACGGGTACCGGTCGCTGGAGGAGAACCAGCGCGTCGAGTTCGAAATCACGCAGGGACCGAAGGGTCCCCAGGCGGCGGACGTTCGTCCGATCTGAGCGAAATCGCGGCATCGCTGGGACGGCCGCTCCGCACTCGCGCTCCGGCGCTGGCGGGGCGGCCGTTCGGCTTTTCGAGTTTCTACAGGACCGACAGATGCACGTGGTTGCGGTGTGAGGCCGACGGGTCCGCGCCGCTGGAGTAGGGCTGCCAGCCCGTGCTCGGCATCCAGATCCTGCGGAACCAGATCACGTAGAGCACGCCTAAGCGGTCCGCGTTGGCGATGAAGAAGCTCGCGAGGCGGTCGCCGTAGGTCTTCGCCGCGCCACTCGCGATCCCGCCGAAGCCGGTCGCGGTGACCGAGAAGTCGCAGGCGCGGCCGAGCGGGTGCTCGCCGAATGAGGCCGGCCGGTTGCAGTGGGTGAATCGCTGGAATCCGGCCGCCCTGGCCTCCAGATAGGCGTGGTACATCCGGGGCGTGATGCACAGTCCGGACGTGGGGTCCTTCAGGCTGCAGCGCTCGCGTGGCCAGCTTCCGTCGGCCGCGCGCGGGGCCGCCCTGGCCGCCCGCGCCGCGCTGGCGGGCACGATCGCCGTGTTGCCGCTGCCGGTCAGGCCGAGCGCCTTCTCGGCGTCGCCCTTGCGGCGGGCCATCTCCGCCTGCTTGGCGGCCTGGGTCTTCACCTCGGTGTCGTTCTGGCGCTGCTGGGCCTGCAGGTCACTCCTGCTCTTCGCCAGCGCGCGCAGCTTCTGGCCGTTCTGCCAGGACACCTGGTCGAGCAGACTGGCCCGGCCCAGGAAGTCGCCGAGCGGGGTGCCCGCCGGCTCGGTCGTGATCAGACTCGGACGGCCGCCGCGGTAGGCCCCGGCGGCCATCTTGTCCACCTCGGACTGGAGCGTGCCGATCCGGGCCTCGGTGGCCTTCATCTGGACCGCGAGCTGGGCCTGCCGTCGCTGGGAGGTCTCCAGGGCGGCCTTGGCGGTCACGAAGCCGCTCGAGGCCTGGTCGAGCGCCGCGGTCAGGGACGCCGATCCGCCCTCGTTGTCGTTCGGGTTCTGTGGCGCGGCTCCGGCCTGGCCGGGCGTGAGGGCGAACAGGAGCGCCGCGAGGACGGCCAGCGCGGTTACGGCCCGCGCGTGGTGGATCCGGGCGAACGTCACAGTCGGTGAACCTTCTCCGTCTCGGCCACCCGCCGGACGCGGCTCCGCGGATCGCGGCGCTTCCGGCGCACGGCCTGGGGCCAAACCACCCAGGACCGCCCGAATTGGTGCTGAGCAGGGCGATCCGGCGGTGACCGCCGTCGGCACGGTGGGGCGCACCGAGGGGCCGGCGATCATCCGCAGCGTACCGGACGGACCGGCTGGCGCCAGGTCCCCGTACACAGGGCGTCACCATCGGTCAGGGATCCACTACCCTTCGCCGGCCGGTACCCACCCCGGATCCCGGCCGAACGACACCAGCAGCCGGCTCTGGGGGTCCGCCGCCGGAATTCCGGGCCGCGGCGCGATCTGCTCGCCGGCCCGGTACGCGTCCTCCATAGCGGCGAACCACTGCGCCACCGCGTCGGTCAGCGCGGGATCGAGCCCGCGGTCGCTCCCAGTCGCCGCCGCCAGGTCCCAGCCGTGGATCAGCAGGTCGGCCGCGATCCCCCAGGCGTACTCGGCCGCGGGGACGTCCCCGAAGGACAGGTGCACGATCCGGCCCTCGGCCACCGGATCCGGCGCGGCGTGCACCGACTCCGCCGCGGCCTCCTCGGCCACGGCGAGCGGATCCGCCCCCAGCACATCGCCGTCGAAGCGGTCACCGACCTCGGCGATCGTCGATCCGGCCACCAGCGGCGGGATCCACCGCTGCTCGGCGACCACGTGGTTGACCAGCGCCCGCACGTCCCACTTCTGGCACGGCGTCGGGCTGGCCCACTGATCCGGTTTCACCTCGCGTACCCGGTCCAGCCAAACCCCGGTCGCCCTGGTCAGGGCATCGGCCGCGTCCATGTCCGCCTCCGATCGTCAGGCCGCGGTTCGGCGTCGCCCGTGCCCGGTACGGCCGGCGCATGCGCGCGGCGCGGATCCCCCGTCCGCTGAACGATCTCGGCGGGCGGAAGGCTGGCACCGCAGAACGCGGCGCTCGTTCCAGAAACCCCGCCTGCCCAGCGGGCTTCGCGGCGGCCCGTGGCCCAGGCGCGGATCATGCGGGGCGTTCACGCTCACAGTGCGCGGCCGGGCGGCTGCCGTCAACCACCCGGCCGGCGCAGTTGCGTCCTGCCCAAGCGGCGCTGGATCAGGCGAGTGCGGCGTTCACGGTGATCGGCGTGGCCGCGAGCGCCTTGCTGACCGGGCACGCCTTGCCGGTCGCGGTGGCGATCTCCACGAACTTCTCCTCGGTCACCCCGGGGACCCGGCCGCGGACGGTCAGGACGATCCCGGTGATTCCGGTGCCGGGCTGGAACGTGACGTCGGCCTTGACGTCGACGCTCTCCGCCGGCGATCCGGCCTTGGCGAGTTCGTTCGAGAGCGCCATCGAGTAGCAGCCGGCGTGCGCGGCGCCGAGCAGTTCCTCGGGGCTGGTGAGCCCGTTCGGGCTCTCGGCACGGGCCACCCAGGTGAGGTCGAAGCTGCCGAGGCCAGAGGACTCGAGGGAGACCGTGCCCTTGCCCTCGATCAGCGTGCCCTCCCAGTGTCCCTGGGCGGTGCGGGTCGTTGCCATGCGATCGCTCCTGTTCTGCGGGCTCGTCGATGTTTCGTCATCGACCCTAGTGAGCCCAGGGCCGGGAGGCGCGGCGTGCACACCGGTTCGGCTCAGGGATGGGGCGAACGTGCCGAGATAAAGGGACAACTCGGGCAATCAGGGGAGCCTTTCGATGCCGTCGCCGCAGCCGTCCCGCCCGCCGTCGCGCCCGTCCTCGCGGCCGCGCCCCCGCCGGGTGATGCGCCTGGCCAACCTCGTGGTCGCCAGCGCGCTGACCAGCGTCGGGATCGTCGGAGGGTGGGCGGTCTCCGGGAGTGCGGTCCGCCCGGTCAGCGCCCCGTACGTGAGTTCCGCCAGCGGATCCGCCCCAGCCCCGCACCACGGCGTCTGTGGTGCCTTCGTGCCCGGCGAGTCCGTACTCGAGGCCTACCTCGCCCTCAGCCCGCGCAAGTTCGGGGCCGTGGTCAAGGACGGCCGGCTCGGCGGATCCGACTGCGCGGCGGTGCGGGCCTTTCAGCGCTGGGCCGCGATCCCCCAGGTCACCGGCGCGGCGAATGCCCTCACGGTCAGCGTGGCCAAGCGGCTGATCGCGGTGAAGACCAGCTCGTGCGGCGCCTCGGGATCTGGCCTGACCGTCTGCGTGGACCTGACGAACCAGGCCGCCTGGGCGGTCCGCGGGGGAGTGGTGGTGCTGGGCCCGACCGTGGTCCGCACCGGCCGGCCCGGCGAGGCGACCCCCACAGGCTGGTTCCGGATCGGCCAGAAGAAACGCCACACCGTCTCCTCCATCTACGGCACTCCACTGCCGTACTGGGAGCGTTTCTACCGCGACTACGGCTTCCACCAGCTGGAGAAGCCGATGTACGCGCGGATCCCCGGCTCGCACGGCTGCGTGAACATGCTCCCGCGCGACGCCGCCGCCTTGTTCGCGCTGACCTCGCCGGGAACCCGGGTGCACCTGTTCGGCCGCAAGCCGGGGACGTAAACGGGCACTCGGCCGAGATCCGTAATAGGGCTTTCAAGGCTTTTGTCATAGCGGTGTGGAAGCGCAAAACTACGGACAGTCATAGTTTCGAAAAAATACCTGGCTTCACGTCACCTGCTGTGACACCCCGCGTCTCTACCCATGAAAGTCGCGCCGGGCCCCACCGGCGTCGCACAGGGTGGAGGAACCGCATGAACCTCACGACCGATGAAGCCGCCTCGCTTGTCGCCGCTGCCGCCGCTGGTGACCGCAACGCCTGGGAGCAGCTCGTCGACGCGTACGGGCGCCTCGTGTGGTCGATCACCCGCAACCACCGCCTGAGCCCCGGCGACGCCGCCGACGTCTCGCAGACCACCTGGCTGCGCCTGCTGGAGCACATCGGCCGCCTCGGCGAGCCCGGCCGCGTCGGATCCTGGCTGGCCACCACCGCCCGCCGCGAGTGCCTCCGGATCCTCGCCAAGAACAAGCGGACCGCCCCCGTGGGCGACGACGCCGTGTTCGAGCTCGCCCCGACGCCGCTCGCCGAGGGCCCGGCCGCCGTCGACAACGACATGCTCGCCATCGAGCGCGCCCACGCCGTCCGCGCCGCGGTGGCCACCCTGCCCGAGGCCTCGCAGGAGATGCTCCGCCTGATGATGATGGACCCGGCCCCCTCGTACGAGGAGATCTCCGCCACCCTCGGCCGCCCGGTCGGATCGCTCGGCCCGTCCCGCCGCCGCTGCCTGGAGAAGCTCCGGACCATGCTGACCGAGGCCGACATCGAGCTCGGCGAGCTCGTCGCCTGCTGACTCTTTCTCACGGTGTTCACCCCGGTGAACTGCGGGTTTCTCCACCTCGGACACCCGAGACTCACCGAGAGGCCCCTGGTTTGTAACTGACTATGCCGCTCGGCTAGAGTTCTCCCTGTCGCCGCGAGGGGCCTACAGGCTCTGAGCGCCAGACACGCGGACGTGGCTCAGCTGGTAGAGCATCACCTTGCCAAGGTGAGGGTCGCGGGTTCGAATCCCGTCGTCCGCTCGGTGAACGCCCTCGGGCGTTAAGCCGGGCTCCCTCAATCGGGAACTTATCCCGGTGGAGTGGCCGAGTGGCTTATGCAAGGGCCTGCAAAGCCCTGTACGCGGGTTAGATACCCGCCTCCACCTCGGGCGATTAGCTCAGTGGGAGAGCGCTTC
Organism: Actinomycetes bacterium; assembly: GCA_025963185.1. Classification (GTDB taxonomy): domain Bacteria; phylum Actinomycetota; class Actinomycetes; order Mycobacteriales; family Cryptosporangiaceae; genus RYN-140. Next base: position 1,781 of record JAOPVE010000189.1, on the reverse strand, counting down.
CTTGACACGGAAGAGGTCACTGGTTCAATCCCAGTATCGCCCACCACGAGGTACCAGCAGAAACGGCCTCGCACTCGACAGAGTGCGGGGCCGTTTCTCGTGCGGGGTTGCCTAATAGGTGGCCTACGGGTTCTAGCTCGCCTCCTTCCTCCCGTTGCTCGCCGCCTGCTTGGGCGCTGGCTGGCTCTTGCGCTTCTGGTTGAACGCGGCCCCGATGATCTCGGCGCCACCTGTGATGACGGGCCGCAGCTCCTTCCGGTAGACGCGCTCGGTGGTCTTCGTCGTCGCGTGACCGACGAGCTTGGCGATCAGCTCCGACGACGCGCCCTCGGCCGACATGATCGAGACGAAGCTGTGGCGCAGCTCGCGCGGTGTCCAATTGGTCGGCAGACCAGCGGCGGCGAGGGCCTGGCGCAGGGACCGCCGGACGTTCGCCGCGTCCAGCTCTCCGCCCTTCGTGGTGCAGAAGACAAGGTCATCGTCTACCCAGTCTTTCGCCGTCTCCTTTTCGATCTTCTACGCCGCCTTGTGTGCGATGAGGGCCTGTACCGCGAAATCTGGCAGGGCGAGGCTACGGCGGCTCTTCTCGGTCTTGGTGCACCATGCGCGCGAACAGACCGCCAGACTTCGACGTTGGGCGCCTTTCCCTTTTCGGCTTTGAGATGCACTCGCTGCCACCGAAGCGCGCGGGCTTCTTCGGTCCGCACGCCGGTCATGAGCGATACGACGAAGTACGCGCTGATGCGGCTCTGCTTGCACGCATCCAGAACCTTCATGGCGAATTCGAGTGTCATGGCCTTACTCGGTCTACCCGCACGGCCCTTCGGAACCGTTGCCAATTCGGCGACGTTGTAGGCGATCCTCTTGTGGCGCTGCGCATGGCGGATCGACCGGCTGAGTACTGACAGGCAGGATTTGAGGGTGCTCGTGGCTAGGTTGTCCTTCTCGTCGTGTAGCCAGTCCTCTACCTGTTCCAGTGTGAGGTCTCGGAGCTTCGCCGCGCCGAGTCCGGGGATCACGTGGGCGGCGGCCAGGTGGCGGTTCTTGGTCACGGTCTTCGGGTCGCGTCCGACCAGGCCACGCTCTAGCCAGGCGTTGACGGCCTCGGCGACGGTGTACTTGGGCGAGGACTCGACGCCCTGTTCCAGCTCGTCCCGGAGCGTCTTGAACTTGTCGCGCACCTCCGCCTTGGTGGAGCCGTACACGACCTTCCGGCGACGCTTGCCCGCCGGGGTGTAGCCGAGCGAGATAGCACCCCGGTAGCAGTTCTTTTCGTCATCCCAGTAGATCGCACCGTCCCCACGGCGGGCACGCTTCTTCTTGTCGTCACTATTTGGCGTAGTCATTTAGGCTGCGTTCTCCTGTGCTTCGGCGATCAGCAGGTTGACGTATTCGGTGAGAGCTTGGGCTGGAACACGGCGGGCGCGGCCGATGGTCACCGACTTGAGGCGCCCGCGCCGCATCTCGGTGAATACCTGAGCGCGGCTGATTTGGAGTAACGCGATAACGTTGGGGATCGTGTAGAGCAGCGCGGGCGGTATCGGGGTGGCCGTGACGGGTCCATGCGCCCCCTGAGTGCCGCCATCTGGGCCGGATTCGGCGATCCATGCAACCCAGCTGGGCGCGGAATCGGCGTCGGGAGGATCGCTCTCGGATGGGGTCTCATTTGGCCGTAGATCGCTTTTCTTGCGGGGGGTGGTGTGAGTGGTACCGCCTACTGCGGAGAGGCGACGTGGGCTCATCGGTTGTGGCCTCCCTGGGCGGTGGTGGGATACACGCGG
>JAOPVE010000146.1 GCA_025963185.1 Actinomycetes bacterium | reverse complement strand
CAGGGTGGCGGCGCGGCGGGCGAAGGGCCCGTGTGGCGCGTACGGCGGTGCGTACGGCGGAGGCGGAGGCAGCGGCGGGCCGCCGTACTGGGGCTGCCCGTACTGGGGCTGGCCGTACTGTGGCGGCGCGTAGGGCGGCGCCTCAGCGGTCGCGGACCAGGGCGTGGCGGGCGGGGGTGCGTACCCGCCCGGCGTCCCCGGCTGGGGACGTGGGCCGAATCCCAGGCTGCCCGCCAGGTTCTGCGGAAGCGCCCCGGATCGCTGGAGCAGCAGCGCCAGGCCCGCCAGTGCGGCGAGCAGCAGCGCGACGGTCCAGAAGTCGCGGAACAGGCTGATCAGCGTGAACGCGGCGACGAGCCCCAGCAGGACCGTGGCGACCGGGTGCAGGCTGGACGTCCCGCGGCCGAGCAGCGCCTCGACGGGTGAGGCGGCCTCGCCGTCCATCGGCAGCAGCAGCCAGGCGACGAGGTAGAGCGCGACTCCGAGGCCGCCGGCGAACGCGAGAACGCCGAGCAGCACGCGGAACAGGATCGGGTCCGTGCCGGTCGCCCTGGCGAGCCCGCCGCAGACCCCGGCGATGATCTTCTGGTCCCGCGAGCGGTACAGCGGCGGCCGGTACCCGGTGGCTCCCGGCGGTGGCGCAGCAGGGCCGGGGGGCGGAAGCCCAGGCCCCGCGCCCGGCGGCGGCGGTGGCGGGGGTGGGGTGGCCGCCCCGGGAGGCGGCGCGTCGTGGGTGCCGCCCGCGGTCTCGGCGGCCGGCGGTGTGTCGTCTGCCGGCGGGAGACCGTTGGCCGGTCCCTCGCCGCCGTCGTGGCGGTCGGTGTTGTCCATGGCAATCATGGTGCGGATCAGGACGGCCAGTAACCATCGGGTACCACCCTGAGATGACCCTGATTCCGGCCCGCCCGGATCTCAGGGCTGATCCCGGTGGCCGCCGCGCCACGCAGCGTGTGACGATCGAACCGGCCCGCGATCGCGGTGCCGCCCCCGCACGGATCCGGAGAGCCTTCATCACCACCGCCCCGGCCGACGCCGTCCCACCCGGTACCGGATCGCCCGGCGCCGGTGCGCCGCCCGGCCCGCCCCCGCCGAGCCCGGAGAGCGCCGAGCCGATCCCCGGCAAGCTGTACCGGCGGGCGCAGGGCCGGATGCTCGCCGGGATCGCCGCCGGGATCGCCGAGCACCTGGGCGTGCCGGTCATCGCCGTCCGGATCGCGTTCGGTGTCCTGGCGCTCGCCAGCGGGATCGGCGCGGTGCTCTACGCGGTGTTCTGGGCGGTCCTCGACACGGATCCGCGGGACCGCGCGGCCGGTGCGGCGCCGCGCTGGGACTTCGGCAAGCTCGTCGGCTTCATCGTGGTGGCGCTCGCGGTCGGGGTGGGGCTGGCGATAGCCCGAGTGGACGGCCAGTACGTCCTCATGTGGTGCCTGGGCGTGATCGCGGTGGGCGGGGCGGTGATCTGGCGCCGGGCGGACTCCGGGCAGCGGCAGCGCTGGTCCGCGCTCGCGCCCCGGTACCCGTGGCTCGGGGTGATGCTCGCGGGCGACCGGACGGTGATGGTCGTGCGGTTCGTCGTCGGCGGGCTGCTGGTGATCGCGGGGCTGGTCGGGCTGTTCGCGGTGACCGGGGAGCTGACCGCGGTCCGCAGCGGGCTCTTGTTTGGTCTGGCCATGGTGATCGGCCTCGGGGTCGTCGTCGGCCCGTGGGTCTGGCAGATCGCGATGGACCTGCGCAAGGAGCGGTGGGAGCGGATCCGGTCGCAGGAGCGGGCCGAGATCAGCGCTATCGTCCACGACCAGGTGCTGCACACGCTCGCGCTGATCCAGCGCAACGCGGGGGACGCTCGCGAGGTCAGCCGCCTGGCCCGCTCGCAGGAGCGCAAGCTGCGGAACTGGCTCTACAAGCCGTCGGCGCCGCCGGGGGAGCGGCTCGGCGCGGCGCTGGAGGCCGCGGTCGCGGAGGTCGAGGACACGTACGCGATCAGCGTCGACTCGGTCGTGGTGGGCGACTGCGAGGTCGGCGAACGGGTCAACGCGCTCGTGCTGGCCGCGCGGGAGGCCATGGTGAACGCCGGGCGCCACGCCGGGGTGCCCGCGGTCTCCCTGTACGCCGAGGTCGAGCCGGACGAGGTGAACGTGTTCGTGCGCGACCGGGGCGCGGGCTTCGACCCGTCGGCAGTGGACGGAGACCGGCATGGAGTGCGCGGGTCGATCCTGGGCAGGATGGAGCGGCACGGCGGCAAGGCGGAGATCCGCAGCGCGCCGGGCGAGGGTACGGAGGTCCGGCTGTCGATGCCGCGGCCGGCGGAGGCGGGAGGCGCGTCATGACCGGACAGCCCAGGGTGTTCCTGGTGGACGACCACGGCATGTTCCGGGCGGGAGTGCGCGCTGAGCTGGGTCCGGCCGTGGACGTGGTCGGCGAGGCGGCGACGGTGGCGGAGGCGGTCACGTCGATCCTCACGCTGCGCCCGGACGTGGTGCTGCTCGATGTCCACATGCCCGACGGCGGGGGCCAGGCCGTCCTTGAGGCGGTCCGGACCGTGGCACCTGAGGTCCGCTTCCTGGCGCTGAGCGTGTCGGACGCGGCCGAGGACGTGATCGGCCTGATCCGCGCGGGAGCCCGCGGGTACGTGACCAAGACGATCTCGTCCGCGGACCTGGCCGACGCGGTCCGCCGGGTGGCCGACGGGGACGCCGTGTTCTCCCCGCGCCTGGCCGGGTTCGTGCTCGACGCGTTCACCCAGCGCCCCGAGACGGTCGTCCGCGATCCGGAGCTGGATCTGCTGACCAATCGCGAGCGTGAGGTGCTGCGGCTGCTCGCCCGGGGCTACGCGTACAAGGAGATCGCCTCGGAGTTGTTCATCGCGGTGAAGACCGTCGAGACCCACGTGTCGAGCGTGCTGCGCAAGCTCCAGATGTCCAACCGGTACGAACTGAGCCGCTGGGCCGCCGACCGCCGCCTGATCTAGCGAGCGCTTCGGTATCGGGAGCGCCGTCCGGTCTGTGCGGATGCGGATCAACCGCCGGCGCGGGTGCAATCTGTGCTCGGGACACACGAACCCGGTTCTTACGGATACGATCCAGAAAGCGGGCCCGGCCGCCGGCGGGGCTGCGCTGTGGAGGTGCCGTGAGCTCCGACGCCGGCCCGATGGGCCGTGACGACGCCGCCGCGACGCTCCCCACACTGGGGGCCGTGGCGAAGCCGCCCGCCGCCGCGCCCGCGACCGCCCCGTTCCCGCCCCCCGCCACGTACTCACCGCCGCCGCCACCACCACCGCCGGTGGCCGCGCCGGTCGTGCATCCGGCCGAGCCGCCCCCCGCCCCCGGATCCCTGACCGAGCGGGCCGACCACGAGCCGCCGCACCGCAACCTGGTCCGGGCGCTGCTGAGCTGGAGCTACGGCGGCCGCCCGTCCGCGCCGCCCGAGGTGGGGCCGCTGATCACGATCCACAAGGCAGCGCACCCCCGGGCCGACGTCCGCATGCTGACCCGGGCGTACCGGGTCGCCGAGCGGCTGCACTCGGGGCAGATGCGCCGCAGCGGCGATCCGTACATCACCCACCCGCTGGCCGTCGCGACGATCCTCGGTGAGCTGGGCATGGACACCACGACGCTGGCCGCCGCACTTCTGCACGACACCGTCGAGGACACCCGCTACACGCTGACCCAGCTCCGGATCGACTTCGGCGACGACGTGGCCCTGCTCGTCGACGGGGTGACCAAGCTCGACAAGGTGCGCTTCGGCGGGGCGGCCGAGGCCGAGACCATGCGCAAGATGATCCTCGCGGCGGGGCAGGACGTCCGGGTGCTGATCATCAAGCTCGCCGACCGGCTGCACAACATGCGCACGCTCGGCTTCAAGTCGCGGCCCTCGCAGGTGCGCATCGCCGTGGCGACCCGCGAGGTGCTGGTGCCGCTCGCCGGGCGCCTGGGCGTGCACGTGCTCAAGCGCCAGCTCGAGGACCTGGTGCTCAACACCCTGCACCCCGAGGCGTTCACGACGATCCACGAGCGGGTGCAGGAGCGGGCACCGAGCCGCACCCGGTACCTGGCCGCGACGATCCAGCCGCTGCTCGACGACCTGCGGGAGGCGCGCGTCCGGGCCGAGGTGACCGAGCGCCCCCGGCACTACCAGTCGATCTTCGAGGGCATGGCGTCCGCCGGGCTGAGCGACCGGCTGTGCGACAACCCGCGCGTGCAGATCGTCATCACGGGCGACAGCACCGACTGCTACGCGGCCCTGGGCATCGTGCACGGCCGCTGGCACCCGGTGCCCGGCCGGTTCAAGGACTTCATCGGCGTCCCGAAGTTCAACATGTACCAGTCACTGCACACCACCGTGGTCGCGGACGACGGCCAGCTGCTCGACGTGATGATCCGCACGGTCGCCATGGACCGGATCGCCGAGTTCGGCGTGGTGGCGTACCGGCAGTCCGCTGGCGAGAAGGCGCCCGAGGGGGTGCGGTACGCGGGCACGGTCGGCGAGCTGGAGTGGCTGCAACGGCTGCTCGACTGGGAGCCCGACGCGTCCGAGCCGCAGGAGTTCCTGGCCTCGCTGCGCTACGACCTGTCCGACCACGAGGTGCTGGTGTTCTCCCCGAAGGGCGAGGCCATCACGCTGCCGTCGGACGCCACCCCGGTCGACCTCGCGTACGCGCTGAGCACCCGGCTCGGCGACCGCTGCTTCGGGGCCAAGGTGAACGGGCAGCTCACGCCGCTGTCGTCCGTGCTGAACGACGGTGACCTGGTGGAGATCCTGACCTCGTCGGCGGAGTACGCGGGGCCGTCGGAGGAGTGGCTGGAGTTCGTCCGCACGCCCAAGGCGCTGCTGCAGATCAAGCGCTGGTTCGCCGAGCAGGCCAACGAGTCCGCGGTGATCGCGGGGCGGCGGGCGATCGGCGACGCGCTCGTGACGCAGGAACGCATGCTGATGACCGAGCAGCCGCTCGTGGTACTCGCCCGCAGCCTGGAACTGCCCGACGTCGAGGCGCTGTATGCGGCGATCGGCACCGAACAGCTCGACGCCGCGGAGATGGTCCGCCGGCTGATCGTGATCGTGGACGGGCACGAAGGTCCGGACGAGTCGATCTACGGCGTCATCTGACGCACGAGTGCGTTAAAGTCCCGGCCACCGGACCGAGGGGGGACCGTGGCATTTCCCGAGCGTCTGCTCGCCGCGGACGAAGAAGTCGTCCTGCACCTGCATCCACATTGGAAGAAGCTGATCCTTCCCGTGCTGGTGTTCCTCGTGGTCGCGGGGCTCGGGGGGTTCGGCGCGGCCACCGTGACCGTCCCGGCCGTCCAGATCGCGATCGGCGTGGCCGCGCTGGCACTGATCCTGTGGTTCACGGTCCGGCCGGCCGCGACGTGGGCCGCCACCCATTTCGTCGTCACCACCCACCGGGTGCTGCTGCGCGAGGGCGTGCTGTCCCGATCCGGCCGTGACGTTCCACTGGCCCGGATCAACGACGTCTCGTTCGAGCACACCCTGTTCGAGCGGATGCTCGGCTGCGGAACGCTCGTGGTCGAATCCGCGGGCGAGCGCGGCCAGCTCGTGCTCGCCGACATCCCGCGCGTCGAGTCGGTGCAGAGCACGCTGTACCAACTGGTCGAGGACGACGCCGACCGGCGCTCGGTCACTCGCGGCGACGGCACCTGAGCAATCCGGGGTCGGCCGGCACGGGCCCCGGCGGGGGTGCGCGGCTGAACTAGGGTTGCCTCCGTGCCCACCGTGCTGCTCGCCGAGGACGACACCGCGATCGCCGAACCACTCGCCCGAGCCCTCGAACGGGAGGGCTATCAGGTCGTGGTCCGGGCGGACGGCGTCGGTGCGCTGAACGCCGCGCTCTCGGGCAGCGTTGACGTGCTCGTCCTTGACCTCGGGCTGCCCAGGATGGACGGGTTGGAGGTCTGCCGCCGCATGCGCGCCGACGGATCCGTCCTGCCGGTGCTCATGCTCACGGCCCGGCGCGACGAGGTCGACTTCGTGGTCGGGCTCGACGCCGGCGCCGACGACTACGTGGGCAAGCCGTTCCGCCTGGCCGAGCTGCTGGCGCGGGTCCGGGCGCTGCTGCGGCGCCGGGGAGTGGCCGGGCTCGCCGCGGGCGGGGTCCGCCTGGAACTCGCGGCGCACAAGGCGTACTGCGACGGCGAGGAGATCCATCTCACCAACAAGGAGTACGCGCTGCTGCGGCTGCTGGTCGAGCACGCCGGCGAGGTCGTGACCCGCCAGGACGTGGCCGCGCAGGTGTGGGGCGACGCCGAGGTCGCCGCCTCCAAGACCCTGGACATGCACGTGTCCTGGCTGCGCCGCAAGCTCGGCGAGGGCGCCCAGTCCCCACGGCGGATCGTCACGGTCCGCGGTGTGGGCTTCCGGTTCGAGCGGGGGTAGCCCGTGCGCAGGCGCATCGGCGTCACCGGCCTGGTCGTCGCGGCGGTGGTGGTGCTGCTTGTCGGTCCGCCGCTGCTCTTTCTCGGGGATCGCTACGCGGTGGCCGACGAGCATCACGACACGGCCAGCCGCGTCCGGGCGGCCCTGCTCTTCGCCGCGCTGCTCGCCGTCACGGCCGTGGTGGTCGCGCTGCTGGTCACCGCGCTGATCCGGCGGCTGCTCGCGCCCCTGGACTCGCTCGCCGCCGACGCCTCCCGGCTCGCCGGCGGTGACCTCGGCCCGGCCGGGCGCCGCTACGGCATCGAGGAGTGCGACCGGCTCGCCGAGGCCCTCGACAGCGCCGCCGTGCGGCTCGGGGAGCTGGTGCGGCGCGAACGCCAGCTCGCGGCGGACGTCTCCCACCAGCTCCGGTCGCGCCTGACCGCGCTGTCGATGCGGCTCGAAGAGGTGGCCGCCGTGAGCGATCCGGCGGTGAAGGCCGAGGCCGAGGCGGCGCTGGACCAGGTCGACCGCATGGTCCGGATCGTCGACGAACTACTCGACCAGGCCCGCACCGAGCGCGCCCACAACGCGGTCGAGCTGGACGTGGCCGACCAGCTCGACACCCTGCGCACCGAGTGGTCGGACGCGTTCCGCGCGGGCGGCCGCGAGATGGCGGTGACGACGAACCCGGGACTGCGGGCGCTCGCGACCCCCGGACACGTCGGCCAGGCGCTCGGCGTGCTGGTCGAGAACGCGCTCCAGCACGGGGCGGGGACGGTGTCGGTGAGCGCCCGGCCGCACGGTGAGCACGTCGTGGTGGAGGTGCGGGACGAGGGCGCCGGCGTGCCGGATCCGCTGGTGCCTGTGGTCTTCGATCGTGGCGTCTCCGGCGCGGACGGTACCGGCCTCGGACTGGCGCTCGCCAGGGCGCTGATCGAGGCGGACTCCGGGCGCCTGGAACTGCGCAGCGCCCACCCCGCGGTGTTCGCGGTCTACCTGCCGCGGATCAGCTGACCGCCCGGGTCTCCCCGGTGTCGTGATCGGCCTCGATGCGGTGCTCGGCATGCTCGGGTTCCTCGGGCAGCACACCGGCTTCCGGCTCGTACAGCGCGTCCTCGGGGTGCAGGAACACCCACTTGCGGTAGGCCCAGAACCGGAACACGGTGGCGACGACGATGCCGACGATCCGCACCACGTTGAGCAGCAGCCGTTCGTCGCGCCCGATGCCGAGGCCGTAGGTGGCCGCGCCGAGGATCACCGCGGTGATGCCGAGACCAACGCCGTTGAAGAGAAAGAACAGCGTGTACTCGCGGCGGAGGCTGGACCGGGCGCGGTGCCGGAAGGTCCAGTGCCGGTTCATGAAGTACGACGCGGTGGCCGCCACGACGGTCGAGATCACCTGCGCCTTGATCGGGCCGATGAAGAACAGCGCGTTGAAGACCGCAGTGTCGAGGATCGTGTTGACGATGCCGATGATCCCGAACTTGGCCAGTTCGCGGATCAGCTTGTGCCAGCGGTCGAGGAGGGGGCGCACCAGATTCACTTGGCCAGGATAGGCAGGGTCCGCCACACCCCACCGCCCGAGGCTGGTATTCCGGCGTATATGGACAGTCTGTGACAAGCCACACACGAAACGTGAATCCGGCGTCCTGGTGTGGCGTCATGGGCCCGGGGATCCGCCGTCTTACCGGGTGAGCGGGGCCACCGGGGCCCGACGGTGGACGGGGGTCGCCATGAACGGGAACCGACGGGAACCGACAGTGGGAAACCGGCGGGGGCTGACGGTGGTCGTGCCGGCCGCGCGGCAGCCCATCGAGCCACGGCGGGGCGCCGAACGGGGGGCCCGCGAGCTGCGCCAGGCGTGGCGGCTCGCGTCCGCCGCGACCTGGCGGATGCCCCGGGACTGGTGGGTCCCCGAGGTCGACGGCCTCGTGGACGCGCTCAGCACCGCCCAGGACGCCATCGGAGCCTGCGCCAAGCTGGGCCGGGCCAGGGCCGAGGCCGGAGTCGGCCTCCGCGAGGCGCTCGACGACCTCGGCGCCCTCTACCGGCAGCTTCCCGCGGGCGGGCCGCCGCCCGGGATGATCCGCGCGATCTCCGAGGCCTGGGCGGAAGCCTGCGTCGCCACCGCCAACCGGATCGCGTCCTGCGAGGATCCGCTCAGCGGCCTCACGTCCGCCCCGTACCTGCGCGCCCGCCTGGCCGAGGTGTACCGGGAGTCCGACCGGATCGGGCGCGCCGCCGGCGAGGACCACATCCTGCTCGTCGTGGACGCGTCCGCGGCGCTCGCGGAGGCCGGTCCGGCGGGGTGGGACACGATCGTCTTCCGGCTGCGGCTCGGCGACCTCCTCCGCTCGGTGTTCCCCGGCGGCGAGACCCTGAGCTCGGCCGGGGCCGCCCTGGTGATCGGGCTGCTGGCCCGCGGTCCGCTGTTGCAGTCGCAGGTCGAGCGGCTGAACCACGAACTGCGGTCCCCGGACGGCCTGCCCGGGTGCCGGATCTGGCTCGAAGGCCTCCCCGGCACCCTCCCCGCCGCCCACGACGCGGTCGAGTACCTGGCCTCGTAACCACTCGCGCGCTGGCCAGGCCACTGGATCCCGCGACCCGTGCCGGCCGGAGTGAGCGTCCGGCCGATACGCTCCGTCGCATGGATCCCCGAACCGGCCTGCCCGTGGTGGGCATGGTCGGCGCCGGCCAGCTCGCCCGCATGACCCACCAGGCTGCCATCGCGCTCGGCCAGTCGCTGCGCGTACTCGCCGCCGACCCGGACGACGGAGCAGCACTGGTCGCGGCCGACGTGCACCACGGTCATCACACCGACCTCGCAGCCCTCCGCACGTTCTCGAAGGGTTGCGAGGTCGTCACCTTCGACCACGAGCACGTCCCCACCGAGCACCTGCGTGCGCTCGTGGCCGACGGCATCACGGTGCTGCCCGGGCCGGACGCGCTCGTACACGCCCAGGACAAGCGAGTCATGCGCGAGCGGCTCGGCGAGCTGGGATTGCCGATCCCGCGCTGGGCTCCGGTGTCGTCCGCCGCCGAGCTGGCCGAGTTCGGCTTCCCGGCGGTCCTCAAGGCCACCCGCGGCGGGTACGACGGGCGCGGAGTGTGGCTGGTGTCCTCGCCCGAGGACGCCGCCGAGGTGCTCGACTCGGGTACGGCGCTGATCGCCGAGGAGAAGGTCCCGCTAGTCCGCGAGCTCGCGGCCGTGGTGGCCCGCTCGCCGTACGGGCAGGTCGCCGCGTGGCCGATCGTCGAGACCGTCCAGCGCGACGGGATCTGCGTGGAAGTCCTCGCCCCCGCCCCCGGCCTCCCCGCCGAGCTGGCGATCGAGGCGCAGCAGCTCGCGATCCGGATCGCGACCGAGCTCGACGTCGTCGGGGTGCTCGCCGTCGAGCTGTTCGAGACCGCGGACGGGCTCGTCATCAACGAGCTCGCGATGCGCCCCCACAACTCCGGCCACTGGACCATCGAGGGCTCCCGCACGTCCCAGTTCGAGCAGCACCTGCGGGCCGTGCTCGACTACCCACTCGGCGACACCTCGATGGCCGCGCCCGTCGTCGTCATGGCGAACGTCCTGGGTGGGGAAACGGGCGGTCCGGGGATCGACGAGCGACTGCACCACCTGTTCGCCGCGGATCCGGCGGTCAAGGTGCACCTGTACGGCAAGGCGGTCCGCCCGGGCCGCAAGATCGGGCACGTGACGGCGCTGGGCGAGGACCTGGCGACGGTCCGGGCGAGGGCCGTGCGCGCGGCGGCCTGGTTGCGCGACGGCCGGGATCCAGCGGAGGAGAGCGCGTGAGCGAGCGGAGCGAGCGAGCCGATAGGCACAGTGCGACCGGGTCAGGCCGGCTGGAGCGAAGCGAGGGCCGCGCGTGAACGCGCAGGTCGGGATCATCATGGGCAGCGACTCGGACTGGCCGGTCATGTCCGCCGCCGCCGACGCCCTGCGCGAGTTCGGGGTCCCGCACGAGGTCCGGGTCATCTCGGCGCACCGCACCCCCGAGGCCATGCTCGACTACGGCCGCTCGGCCGCCGGGCGCGGGCTCAAGGCGATCATCGCCGGGGCCGGCGGGGCCGCGCACCTGCCCGGGATGGTGGCCTCGTTCACCCCGCTCCCGGTGATCGGCGTCCCGGTGCCGCTCAAGTACCTGGACGGCATGGACTCGCTGCTCTCGATCGTGCAGATGCCCGCGGGGGTCCCGGTCGCGACCGTCAGCATCGGCGGGGCGCGCAACGCGGGCCTGCTCGCGGTGCGGATCCTCGCCGCGGCCGATCCGGTGCTGCTGGAGCGCATGACGGAGTTCCAGTCCAGCCTGCGCGACCTCGTGGAGCAGAAGGACGCCGCACTCCAGGCGAAGGTCGCCGAACTCTAGGTTGTCGTCCGGTCGGCGGCCATCACGCGGCCGTTTCCGAGCGACGTGCGGTGCCGGATCGGTAGCGCCAGCGCGCCCGCCGTGTCGACGCCCTCCCAGATCCAGGTGGTGGGCAGGCCGGCGCGGTGACCGGCCCCGGCCAGCGCCTCGCCCAGCCGGTCACGGCCGAAGTCGACGGGGACGAATATCGGCGGGGTGCCGGGCAGGGCCGCGGCGCGGTCACGCTTGTCTGCTGGGCAGCGGACCCGGCTGGACACCGCTGACGGGTGTCACGGCACAGCCCTGCGGTCTCAGTGCCGCCACTCGATCTTCGGGCAGGCGTTCATCACCACGTCGAGCCCGGCCCGCGCGGCCCGTTCGGCGGCGGCCTCGTCGATCACCCCGAGCTGGAGCCAGACCGCCTTCGCGCCGATCGCGATCGCCTCGTCCACGTGCGCGCCCGCCCGGTCGGATCGCCGGAAGACATCCACCACATCGACCGCGAACGGGATGTCGGCGAGCCGTCGGTAGCCCTGCTCGCCGAGGACGTCCGCGCCGTCGAGGTTCACCGGCACGATCTTTTTGCCGTTGGCCTGCAGGAACGCGGCCACCCCGTACGCGGCGCGCGGCTGGTTCGTGGTCAGCCCCACGACCGCCCAGGTCTGCGTGGCCAGCACCCGCTCGACGGTCTCCGGATCGCGATACCCCATCTCCCTGCCCCTTTCGTCCCCTGCCTCACCTTCCCGCAACCCCGCCCACCCACCCCCGCCTCCCTGCCGAAGTGCGGCAACTCCGGCCGGTCAGGACCGGCCGGAGTTACCGCACTTCGCGTCCGGGTGCGGCGCGCGGCGTGGGGGAAGGGCGGGAATGGCGAAGGCCCCGCGACGGATCGCGGGGCCTTCGGGTGGAGCAGGTTACGGACGGCCGAGGCCGCGGTAGTTCCAGCCGGCGGCGCGCCAGCGGGCGGCATCCAGGCAGTTCCGCCCGTCGACCACGTTGGCGTGGCTGACGAGCTTCGCGAGCACCACCGGATCGGCGTGCCGGAACTCTTCCCACTCGGTGAGCACCAGAACGACGTCCGCACCGGCGACCGCGTCGCTGATCGACACGGCGTACTGCACGTCGGGCAGCTCGCGGCGGGCGTTGTCGGTGCCCTCCGGGTCGTAGACGCTGACCACGGCGTTCTCGTCGTGCAGCATGCGGGCCACGGCGAGGGCCGGCGAGTCGCGCACGTCGTCGGAGTTGGGCTTGAACGTCGCCCCGAGGACCGTGACCTTGGCGCCGTCGAGCTGGCCCTCCGCGAATTCGCGGGTCAGTTCGAGGACGTGCTCGCGGCGGCGGGTGTTGATCTTGTCGACCTCGGACAGGAACGTCAGGGCGTCGCCGACGCCGAGCTCCTGCGCGCGGGCCTGGAACGCGCGGATGTCCTTGGGCAGGCAGCCGCCGCCGAAGCCGACGCCGGCCCGGAGGAACTTGTTGCCGATGCGGACGTCGTAGCCGATCGCCCTGGCGAGCTGCGTGACGTCGGCGCCCGCCGCGTCACAGACCTCGGCCATCGCGTTGATGAACGAGATCTTCGTGGCCAGGTAGGAGTTTGCGGACACCTTGACCAGCTCGGCGGTCGCGAAGTCGGTGACCACGACGGGCACCTCGCGGTCCTCGGAGGACGCCAGCTCGAACACCCCCTTGTAGGTGATGTCGAGCATCTCGCGGGCCCAGTCGCTCTTGACGCCGAAGACGAGCCGGTCGGGACGCAGCGTGTCCTCGACGGCGAAGCCCTCGCGCAGGAACTCGGGGTTCCAGGCGACCTCGACCTCGATGCCGGGAGCCACGTGATCCTGAAGCAACTGCTCGACCCACTCGGCGGTCCCGACGGGGACTGTCGATTTGCCCACCACGAGGGAGCGCCGCGTGAGGTGCGGGGCGAGCCCGAGGACGGCCGACTCGACGTAGCGCATGTCGGCGGCGAGGCTGCCCTGCTTCTGCGGGGTGCCCACACAGATGAAGTGGACATCGCCGAACGCGGCTACCTCGGCGTAGTCGGTGCTGAAGGTGAGACGGCCCGTCGCGAGGTTGCGGCGGAGCATCTCGTCGAGGCCTGGCTCGTGGAACGGGACCTGCCCGTCGGCGAGCTTGGCAATCTTGGCCTCGTCGACGTCGAAGCCCATGACCTCGTAGCCGAGTTCTGCCATGGAGATCGCGTGAGTCGCGCCAAGGTACCCGGTACCCAGGATGGTGAGGCGCGGACGCTGTGGGGTTGTCACGGACACTCGCTGATCCTCCGGTCGCACACGTCCGGGCTGGACGCCGTTGAGGTTCCCATCGCCGGAGGGGCCGCATGTGTTTCGGCGGCGGCCAGTGCCGGCCGATCGTGAGCCCGAGGATAGTGCCCCGAGTCCATGGCGTCGCCCCACGCTCTGGTTACTGGCCAGTATCGTTGCACGCAGACCCTGGCTCAAAGGAGTGCCCGTGGACCCCGCCTTCGATGTATATCGCCTGGCAGAAGAGCATGAATACATCCGTCAGGCGGTGCGGGAACTGGCCGAGAAAGAAATCGCCCCGCATGCCGCCGATGTGGACGAACACGCCCGATACCCGCGCGAGGCTCATAACGCTCTGGTTACGGCCGGTTACCATGCGACACATATCCCGGAGGCGTACGGCGGCCCCGGCGCGGACTCCATCGCCACCGTCATCGTCATCGAAGAGGTGGCCCGGGTCTGTGGGTCGAGTTCACTGATCCCCGCGGTGAACAAGCTCGGCACGATGCCGGTGCTGCTGTCCGCGTCCGAGGAGCTGAAGAAGACCGTCCTCCCGCCGGTCGCCCGAGGTGAGGCGCTGTTCTCCTACGCACTGTCCGAGCGCGAGGCCGGATCCGACGCCGCCGGAATGCGTACCCGGGCCGTCCTCGACGGAGACCAGTGGGTGCTCAACGGCGCCAAAAGCTGGATCACCAACGCGGGCGAGTCCGGCTACTACACCGTCATGGCGAAAACCGACCCCGATGCCGGATCCCGGGGCATCTCCGCCTTCGTGGTGCAGAAGGACGATCCGGGATTCTCGGTGGGTCCCAAGGAACGCAAGCTCGGCATCAAGGGATCTCCCACCTGCGAGATCTACTTCGACAACTGCACGATCCCCGCGGACCGGATCGTCGGAGAACCCGGCACCGGCTTCGCCACGGCCATGCGGACCCTCGACCACACCCGCCTCACCATCGGCGCCCAGGCACTCGGACTGGCCCAGGGCGCACTCGACGCCTCGATCGCCTACGTCAAGGACCGCCGCCAGTTCGGCAAGGCCATCGGGGAGTTCCAGGGGGTCCAGTTCATGCTCGCCGACATGGCGATGAAGATCGAGGCCGCCCGCGAGCTGATCTACTCGGCTGCGGCGAAGGCCGAGCGCGGCGATCCGCGGCTGACTTTCGTGTCCGCGGCCGCGAAGTGCTTCGCCTCGGACGTGGCGATGGAGGTCACCACCGACGCGGTCCAGCTCTTCGGCGGGGCGGGCTACACGCGCGACTTCCCGGTCGAGCGCATGATGCGCGACGCCAAGATCACCCAGATCTACGAAGGCACCAACCAGATCCAGCGCGTGGTGATGGCGAGGCAACTTCTCCGCTGATCCGCGGCGGGGGAGCGCTGGATCTAGCCTGTTCAGGCCATGAGGAGCAGACCCGTAACCAGCAAAGGGATCCCGACAAAGAGGAAGATTCCCAGCGCCGTCAGGCCCTTTCCGCCGGTCGCATTTTCCCGCTCGGGACCCACTCCCAAGAAGGCGCGGCCATCGTGGGTTGAGTCGCGCCCCATCTGCAAACCACCGCCGGTCAGCGTCAGCAACAAGGCAACAACGATGGCGAGGACCCCGAGATGCCGACGGAAATCGCCGTCACCGACGAGACCCCACACACCGGCACCCGCGAGCGCGCCGACGAGCCCCAGCGCGAAGAGCGCACATGCCTCTAGCAGTCCACGTCGCACAGGCGATCCCTCAACTCGGCTCCCGTCCCGGCCAGCCTGGCCGCAGAGCTTTACCCCCTAAACGGTATCGACGGCCGGCAAGTGGAAGGTCCCGCAAGGCCTACGTAGCGCAGAACTCGTTGCCCTCGGGGTCGTGCATGACCCACCAGTGCCCGGCAGGTCCCTGGTCGACCTCGCGGACGCGGGTTGCGCCCAGCTCCTCCAGCCGGGCGACCAGCTTGCCGAGGCCGCCGGGCTCACTGTGGACGTCGATGTGCAGGCGGTTCTTGCCGGACTTGCCCTCGGGAACGTCCTGGAACAGCAGCCGCCGCCCGCGCCCGACGCCGCTGGCCTGGTCGAACGGATCCTCGGGGTGCCGGATCGCCGCGTAGCCCCGGAACGTCTGGTGGCCGCGATGCTCGGTGAGGGCGTCCGCGCCGATCCGGCCGGCGGCGAGCAGTTGCGTGATGAGCGCGCTCGGATCCTCCACCTCGTACTCCAGCGCGGCTGCCCAGAAGTCGGCGAGGGCGGCCGCGTTCCTGCTGTCGACGACCAGCTTCCAGCTCAGCGCCATGGGGCCAGTTGTAATCGGTCCACGGGGTCCGCCGCAACGACCGCCGCGAAGCGCGGTAACCGCGGCCGGTCAGGGCCGGTCGTAATTACCGCACTTCCGAAGTTGGGCGGGTCAGCGGTCCCAGGTGACGTTGGTGACTGGGCGCTGGTGGTACTGGCTGGCGGGCTCGCGGTCGCGCGGCGGGGGCGGCCAGGCGCTTCCCCACGGCACCCGCTCCTGCCCGGTGTCGCCCTGCCATCCGCCGTCCCGCCCGCTGTCCCGCGACGGCGCCGGGTCCCGGGACGGTTCGCGGACGGGCTGGTCGCCGGTGCGGTCCTTGTCGGGGACCGACCGCAGGGCCGGCCGCTGGCCCGTGGTCGTGGAGTCGCGGTCGGGCTGGAGATGGCCGGTGTCGTGACGGGCCACCGCGGTCGGCTCGCCGTACGGACTGTGCGCGACCTCCTCCTCGGGGGCCCGGGCGCCCCGCCAGCGCGTGATGCTGATCAGCGGAAGCATCATCGCGGCCCCGACCACGAACGCGTACCCGTGTTCGAGAGGCAGCAGGAACAGCCCGTGGTGCCCACCCGGACCGTCCGGCAGCCAGTCGGCGAGCTGCTTCGGATCCTTGACGAACCACGCTCCCGCCCCCAGCCACACCAGCCCGATCGCGACGGATCCCGCTGGCGAGACGCGGGTACCCGCGAGGATCCCGATCCAGAGGCCGCCGGCGAGCAACAGCAGCACGCCGAGGAGGAGTTCCTTGGAGGATCCGCCTGCGGCCGCGCCACGGGGCAACGCCGTGACCAGCCGATAGTCACCGAGAGCGGCGAGGAACCAGACGACGGGTGCGAGCGCGAGGCCCGCGAGGAGGCTGAGGACGTGACGCATGGGGCGCTCCGGCGGCGAATGCGTATAGGGGGCGGTGCGGATCGTGGGGTGCGGCATAGCTGCGCGTGTGGGGTGCGGTGAACGCTAACACCGTTCACGGGTGATGCCTACCGTCCGTTGCAGCCCGTCAGCACCCCGTGACCGTGGTGTGAGAGCGCTCTCAGTCCAGCAGTTCGGCGAGGTACGGGAGCTTGCCCGTGCGGACGTTTTCCCGCAGCCACGCGTCCCAGCCGGGCTGCTGGCGAAGCTCCCGAAGCGCCTGCTTGGCACCCGCGAGATCCCCGCGCCGGGCCGCGCCCATGATCGCGAGCAGGTCCGGCGGGCCGGCCGGGGTGAGCGTGGCGAGCGCCGCCGAGTCGCCCGTCTCGAAGGCGCGCTGGAGCCGCAGCAGCCGGGCCAGCTCGGCGATCGGATCCTGGGAGTCGTCGACGCGCAGGTCGATGGGGATGCCGTCGCCGGGATCCTCGGCGGGCTCGGCGGCGGCCACGAGCAGCGCGGCGGACTGGCGCCCGCGCAGGTCGCCGCCCGCCCGCTCGCCGGCCTCAAGCGTGGCGATGAGCCGCTCGCCGAGCGGGGCGGCCGTGTACGCGTACGCCTCGGCCATGGCGTCGAGCACGTTCTCGCTGGTCAGCATGTTGCCCTGGACGCTGTAGCCGGGGCCGATCCGGTGGCCCGCCGCGGGCAGGCAGTCGGCGCCGGTGTGCGCGGCGATCTCGCCGTCCGCCGAGAGCAGGGCGACCTGGCGGCTGAGCGCGCCCGAGTCCCGGTTGAGGAGCGTGTCGAGGACGTCCCCGGGGTCGAGCCCGGCCGCGATCCCGGCCAGCCCGTGCGATCCGTAGCCCCGGCGGGTCTGCGACTGGGTGACCGCGACCCCGACCCCGGCGGTCGCCCACGGGACGGCCCGCCCGACGGCGAGCACGGCGGATGCGACCCCGGCTCCCAGCTCGCCGGTGACCGGGTCACGGGCGATCACCGAGAAGGTCACAGCCACGATGGTCCCGGTCAGGGGCGGTAACGCCAAGTGGCCATCACCCCGCGTGGCGCCGATCGTTGGTTGCGGAAACCGGGCGAAGCAGCACCTTCCCGGACGGAAAGTCCGCCGTGCAGAGGCGCCGGGACACGCGACATTTGCGCCACGACACTCGGGAAGGGCTTTTCCGGATCGTCTCGGCACGATCTACTACAGATTGCTATGCATCGGACACGGGGAGGCAGTGCGTTGGCGTTATCGGGACGGGCTCTCGCCGCGGCGCTCCACGGGGCGCTGCTGGCCGGTGTCGTGCTGCGCCAGTTTCGCGCCGCGCCGTGCCCGGCCACCCGCGGCGTCCGGATCCCGAAGCCACGGGCCAGCGCCGAGCCGGCCTACGTCCCGGTGCTCCTCCCGGTCCCGCCCCGGGTGCCGCCTCCCGCCCTCCGTCCGGTGCGCCAGCGCGCCGCGCGGCCCGCGATCCGCGTGCGCGTTCCCACGCGCCTGCTCTGCGCAGAGGACTTCTGCTGCCCGTCCCGGGACGTACCGCTCCCGGGTTCCGGCAGCTCCTTATTAAGACCCGTGCTGGTCCGGATCGGAGGCCGTGACCAGCGGACATGACACGCGAGCCGGGTACCTCTCGAACGAGGTGCCCGGCTCGCCGCACGTCCGACGGCGCCCGAAGAGCACCGAACTGCGGTAAGTCTGGCCGGTCGGGACCGGCCGCGGTTACCGCACTTCGGGGAGGAGGGTGCGGATCCCGTCGACCTGGCAGTTCAGCGTCGCGGTGACCCGCTCGGTGTCGGCCCGGTGTGCCAGCGCTGCCGGATCGGCGTTCCGGCACAGCACCACACTCGCGCCCGCGGCGACCGGGGCGAGCAGCCAGTCCACCGGCCGGATCGCCGGGCCGGCGACGACGAGCACCCGGTCCGCCGCGGTGAGGCCGAGTTCGGTGGCGCGGGCGGAGGCGATGGCGGCCAGCGCCGAGTGGGAGAGCGGTCCTCGGCCGCCGAAGTCCCCGGCGAGGGCAGGCGATCCCGGATCGACGGGGGAGTACGGCGCGAACCGGTCGCCGTGGACGCGCACCTCGCTCGCGTAGTCGCTCACCCCGGGCGGGACCTGCCGCAACGGCACGGCGAGCGGGGCCAGAGACAGGCCGTAGACGTCGGCGGCGCCGAGATCCGCAGCGGCTTCTAGCGTTTCTGGACCCGCGAACACCACATCGGCCTTCTCGGGCGCCGCACCCCGGGGACCATGCGCCACGGCGACCCCCGCGGACCAGCACGCGAACTGGATCGCGGCGTTCTGCCAGTGCGGGGGAAGCAGGATCGCGGCGGCCGAGCCCGGCCCGTACCCGGTGTCCTGCAGCAGGTTCGCGGTCTTGGCGACCCAGTTGGCGAAGCTGACGGCCGACAGTTCGGTGCGCTCGCCGGTGGCGTCGTCGTACTGCGTGATCAGGGGCCTCGCCGGATCGGCGGCGAGCACCGCGGCGAGCAGTCCGGCGGGTGTTGCGGCGGCCGTCGGCACGGTGGCACTCCTCAGCTTGGGTGGTCACCGACACGGTATTCGACGGGCGCGGCGGCCGGGCGCCCCACCCGTGAACGGGTCACACTGGCCTCTACGGACTAAACGACGCGAAAGCCTGTAAAGCGGGCAATCGCGCCGCTGAAACCCAGGAGTGATCCAGTGAGGAAGCTTTCCGATCGGGTCCTGATCCGGCTGGCGGTGGGTGCGACGGTCAGCGTCGCGGTCGCCGCGGCCGGGATCGCCACCGTCGCCGCCGCCACCCCAGCCGGCCCGCAGGCCCGCGGCCCCCAGCCCGCAACACCGGCGCCCACCGAGGCCGCCGACGTCCCGGACGTGACGAGCACGACCACGATCCGCATCGGCGACCTGAGCCGGCCCGCAGCACGGGCCACCGCCATCGCGGGGCTGCCCAGGAACGTCCCGCTCGCCGACGAGTCCGCCGCGGAGGGGGCCCGGCCGACCGCCACGACGAGGTCCGCGCGGGTGACGATCCCGAGTACGAAGCGGTTCTCGGCTGTGGGGGTGAGCTGGGCGGCGGATCCGGCCACCGGCTCGGTCACGGTCGCGGTCCGGACCCTGGCCCCGAACCGGACCGGCTGGTCAGGGTGGTTCACCTCGGGCGACGAGGCGGACCCGCTCGACGGGCCCAGCGAGGCCAGCCATCGGCCGGGGACGCTCCGCGGCGGATCCGGCACGATCTGGACCGCGCCGAGCACCGGCGTCGACGTGGTGGTCACGAGCCTCGCGGGCGCGGCCCCGCGGGACGTCAAGGTGGACCTCATCGATCCCGGTCAGCTCCCCTCGGACGCGGTCGCGGCGGCACCCGCCGGTCCCCAGCGCGCCTCCCGGTACGCCAAGCGCCGGGTCGGATCGCCGGTCATCTACCCGCGCAGCAGCTGGGGCGCGTCCCAGCGGCTGATGACGTGGGCGCCCGAGTACGCCCCGCAACTGCTCGCCGCCGTGCTGCACCACACCGCGACGACCAACAGCTACCGGCGCCAGGACGTGCCCGCGATCATCCGCTCGATCTACCACTTCCAGGCGGTCACCCGCGGCTGGGGCGACATCGGCTACAACGTGATCGTCGACAAGTTCGGCCGCGCATGGGAGGGCCGCTACGGCGGGATCGGGCGGGTCCTCGTCGGCGCGCACGCGGGCGGCTTCAACGCGGGCACGACCGGGATCGCGATGCTCGGCAACTTCACCAACGCCAGGCCCACCAGCGCGCAACTGGAGATGGTCGCCCGCTACATGGCGTGGAAGTTCGCGTGGGCCGGGATCTGGGCGCCCGGCCGGGTCTGGATCACCGGCGGCCCGAGCACGAAATACAAGAGGCGTGTGCGGATCATCGTCACCCGCCTGTATGGCCACCGGCTCACCAGTTCCACCGCCTGCCCGGGCAAGTACGGTGTGGCGGCGATGCCGTGGCTCGTGCAGCGGGTCAATGCGATCGTTTCCCACGCGGCAGTATGGGTACCACCCGCACCACGGCCGCCAGCCCCCGCACCACGGCCGAGTCCGACCGCGTAGGCGGCCCCGGCAGTGGTGCTATCGCAGGTCCCGCGAGCGCCGCGGGCGTAGGCTGAGCGGCGCAGCGATTCCGGTACCAAGGAGTGCCCTAGTGACAGGCGGTAACGCGCCACGAGTTCTCGTCGACGCCACCGCGGTCCCCGCGGACCGTGGTGGCGTTGGCCGCTACATCGACGGGCTGCTCGCTGCCCTCGACCGGTCGAGTACCGACCTCGTCGTGGTGTCGCAGCGGGCCGATACCGAGCGCTACGGCCGTCTCGCGCCGAACGCGCACGTGATCGGCGGACCCGCCGCGATCGCCCACCGGCCCGCGCGGATGGCGTGGGAGCAGACCGGCCTTCCGTTGCTCGCCCAGCAGGTTGGCGCGCAGGTGCTGCACTCCCCGCACTACACCGCGCCGCTGCGCTCGTCCTGCCCGGTCGTCGTGACCGTCCACGACGCCACGTTCTTCACCGAGCCCGAGCACTACGACAAGGCGAAGGGCACGTTCTTCCGGTCCGCGACCCGCACCTCGCTGCGGCGGGCCGCCCGGGTGATCGTCCCGTCGAAGGCGACCCGCGATGAGCTGATCCGGTTGCTGGACGCCGATCCGTCGCACCTGGACGTGGCCTACCACGGGGTGGATCCCGACACCTTCCACGTGCCCGAGGAGGCAGAGCGCGCGCGGGTGCGGGCGCGTCTCGGGCTCACCGACAGCGGTTACGTGGCCTTCCTCGGCGCACAGGAGCCGCGCAAGAACGTCCCCAACCTGATCCGCGGCTGGGTTCGTGCCTGCGAGCTGACCGGGTTCACTCCCGCCCTCGTCATCGCCGGCGGATCGGGCCACGACGAGGACATCGACGCCGCGATCTCCGAGGTGCCCTCGCACCTGCGGCTCGTCCGCCCCGGCTACCTGCGCTACGCCGACCTGCCGGGGTACCTCGGCGGGGCGCTCGTCGTCGCGTATCCCAGCCACGGCGAGGGCTTCGGCCTGCCGGTCCTCGAAGCGATGGCGTGCGGCGCCGCCGTGCTCACCACGCCGCGGCTCTCGTTGCCCGAGGTGGGCGGCGACGCGGTCGCGTACACGGGCGAAGATCCAGATCAGATCGGCGCGGATCTCGCCGGGCTGCTCAAGGACGACGAGCGCCGGGCCGCACTCGGCGCGGCCGGGCACGCGCGGGCGGCCGAGTTCACCTGGGAAGCGAGCGCCGAGGCCCACCTGGCCTCCTACGCGCGGGCGGCCGGGGTCCGGGCGTGAGTGAGCGGAGCGAGCGAGCCCGTAAGCACTGTGCGACCGGGTCAGGCCGGCTAGAGCGAAGCGAGGGCCGTGCGTGAGTTTTTATGCGGTCATCCCCGCTGGTGGGGCGGGCACCCGCCTCTGGCCGCTGTCCCGGGCCGGCCACCCCAAGTTCCTGCACGCACTCGGCACCGGCCGGCGCTCGCTGATCCAGGCGACCGCGGACCGGCTACGGCCGCTGGCGGAACTCGACCGGATCCTCGTCGTGACCGGCGGCGCCCACGCGGCCGCGATCGCACGCCAGCTTCCCGACCTGCCCGAGGAGAACGTGCTGGTCGAGCCCGGCCCGCGGGACTCCGCCCCGGCGATCGGCCTGGCCGCGGCGCTGATCGCCCGGCGGGATCCGGACGCGATCATGGGATCGTTCGCGGCCGACCACCTCGTCGCGGATCCGGTGGCCTACGAGAAGGTCGTGCGGATCGCCATCGAGGCCGCCGCGGACGGGCACCTGATGACGATCGGCATCACCCCGACCTCCCCCGAGACGGGCTTCGGCTACATCCGCTGCGGATCCCCGCTGGGCATCGGCGGCGCGCTCTCGGTCGAGGAGTTCAAGGAGAAGCCGACGGCGGACGTCGCGCGGTCCTACCTGGAGTCCGGGAAGTATGTCTGGAACGCGGGCATGTTCGTGTGGCGGGTCAGCGCCGTGCTGGCCGAGATCGAGCGCCAGCTGCCCGAACTCGCGGCGGGGCTCAGCCGGATCGCCGCGGCCTGGGACAGCGCCCGGCGCGAGGAGGTTCTCGCCGAGACCTGGCCGCACCTGCCGAAGATCTCGATCGACCACGGCGTCATGGAAGGAGCGGCCGCGCGGGGGCTCGTCGCCACCGTTCCCGGATCGTTCGGCTGGAACGACGTCGGCGATTGGGACACCCTGGCCACGGTCCTGCCCGGCGACAGCGACGGGAACGTCGTCACCGGCGGCGGATCCCTGGTCGCCGTCGACACCAAGGGCGCGATCGTCTCGGCGGGCAGCGGGCGCACGATCGCCCTGCTCGGGCTGCGCGACATCGTCGTGGTCGACACCCCCGACGCGGTGCTGGTGTGCCCCCGCGACCGGTCCCAGCAGGTCAAGCACATCGTCGACGAGCTGAAGTCCCGTGGGGACGCCAGCCTGCTCTGAGGCGGGGGAGCTGCGCCGCTGGCGCCCGCCCTACCCGCTGGATCTCCTCGCCACCACCGGTCCGCTGCGGCGCGGGCCCGCCGATCCCACGAACCGGCTCGACGCCGCCGGGGCGTTCTGGCGGGCGGTCCGCACCCCCGCCGGGCCGGGAACCCTGCGGCTGACCCGATCCGCCGACGGCTCCGTCGAGGCCCGCGCCTGGGGTACCGGCGCACCCTGGCTGCTCGACGGCGTTCCAGACCTCTGCGGATCGGCCGACGACCCGTCCTCGTTCGTCGCCCACCACGACGTACTCGCCGACGCACACCGCCGCGCCCCCGGCCTCCGGCTGACCCGGACCGGGCTGGTCTTCGAGCAACTCGTCCCGGCGATCCTCGAACAGAAGGTGACCGGGAAGGAGGCGTTCCTGTCGTGGCGCCAGCTCGCTTCCCGGTTCGGGGATCCGGCGCCCGGCCCGTGCCCGCCCTGGCTTCGCGTCGGCCCGTCCGCCCGGCGGATCCGCGAGATCCAGGACTGGGAGTGGCACCGGGCCGGGATCGACGGCGCGCGCCGCCACGCGATCCGGGCCGCGGCGGTCGTCGCGCCACGGCTGGAGGAGGCGGCGGGAATGCCGCCTCCCGACGCGGTCGAGCGGCTGTGCCTGGTCCGTGGGATCGGCCCGTGGACCGCCGCCGAGGTCGTCCAGCGCACTCTCGGCGCCGCGGACGTGGTGAGCGTCGGCGACTACCACCTGCCCTCGGTGGTGGGATGGGCCCTCACCGGCGAAAAGCTCGACGACGACGGCATGCTCGGAGTCCTCGCCCCGTACGCCGGCCACCGCCAGCGCGCGGTCCGACTGATCCTCACCTCCGGCCTCGGCCCCCCTCGCCGCGGCCCCCGCGCAACGGTCCGCAGTTACCGCGCTTTCTAAGGAGTCAGACTTGAGTGACGCACGCGGCGACTTAGTCCCGGCGACGGCTGAGGTGCTGGGGCGTGGCGCCGGAACCCGGCCCCTGCGGTGGCTGGTCGCGGTGACTCTGCTGCTGGGCGTCCTGGCCGCCGTGGGGATGATCGCTGCGGCGCCGGCCGGCGACCGGACGTTCGCGGGCCTGTCGAACGCGGTGCAGGTCCTGATGTCCGTCACGCTGCCGTTCACGGGTGTCCTGCTGGCCCGGGACGTGCTCCGGTCACCCGCCACAGCGCGGCTCACTCCCGCGCTCCTGGCCGCGGCTCTGCTGGCCGCCGCCGTCGGTGCCGCCGGTGTCCTGGTCTGCGCCGCCGCACTCGCGGTGGCCCCTGACCGCGCCGCCGTGCCGAAATGGGACCACGTGGCGTACATCGCGCTGGGCTCCGTGCTCGTCCAGATCGTTGCGCAGCTTGTGGGTACCGGGCTGGGTCTGCTGCTGCGTCCGGTGGCCGTCGCGTGTCTGGCCACCATCGTGCTTCCGCTCGGCCTGTGGCTCGTGCTGGGCAGCGTGGCCGTTCTCCGTCCCGCCCAGGCATGGCTCACGCCGTTCGCCACCGTCCATCACCTCCTGTCCGGCGAGATGAGCGCGCTGGGCTGGGGGCAGTGGCTGGTCGTCGTCCTGGTGTGGCCCGTTGCGCTGAACGCGGTGGGTGCGGCGCGGCTGACGAGGTAGCGGCACGCCGCTACCTGCGGGGTCAGAGGCGGGTGGCGGCCGTGTGGATCAGGCGGTAGGTGCCCTCGTCGCAGTCCGGGGGGAGCGCGTCGATCGGCCACCAGCGCAGGTCGAGGGACTCGTCGCTGATCACCGCCTCGGATCCGGCCGGGGCGAGCGCCAGGAACCGCACGTCGAGGTGGCGGTTCGGGATCCCTCGCACGCACTCGATCGGGTGGATGTCGAGATCGATCGGGTCCGGATCGACGACGACCCCCGCGATCCCGCCCTCCTCGACGGCCTCCCGCAACGCGACACCGGCCAGCGTGGCATCGGCGGGCTCGCAGTGCCCGCCGAGTTGCAGCCACCGGCCCACCTTGGGATGCAGGGTGAGCAGTACGGCCCGCCGGATCGGGTCGACGACGAGCGCCGATCCGGTGAGATGGCCTGTTCTGCATGCCCGCCACATCGCGCCGGGCTCGGCGGCGAGGAACTCCAGGAACTCCGCCCGTAGCCCGTCCTGGTGGGCCGAAGGCGCTTGCCACCCGGAGAGCACCCGCACCGCGTCGGTGTGGAGGTCGCTGGTCTTCAGTACGTCGTGCATCCGCGACACGCTACCGGCCCCGCTGGATCCCGCCCGACGGCTGGTCCCGGCTCGTCGCCTGGGTCTCGCCCGAGGAGAAAAAGGCACTCAAGCGGGTCGCCGTCGAGGCCGAGGTCTCGGTCGCGGATCTGGTCCGGGCGCTCGCTGGCGGCCTGGCCGGCGGCGCGATCACGCACTCCGAACTACTCGGGCACGTCAGAAAGGGAATGCTCGTCATGGAGAAGATCCCCACGCTGTTCGAGCGCGACGATCACTTTCGGGTCGTCGACCGCCCGCGCGCCGAGTGTGCCTGGGTGTTCGAGGGCGAGGGATCCGCGACGGAGAAGCTCGACGGGGCCAACGTGCGGCTGACGGTGCGGTCCGGGCAGCTGGTCCGGCTGGAGAAGCGGCGCAACCCGAGCAAGATCCAGAAGCAGCAGGGGATCGTCGACGGCTGGTACGCCGACGCCGGCGAGCACTCGGCCGAGGACAAGTGGCTGCTCACCGCGGCCCGCGCCACGGATGTGTCCGGCTGGCCGGACGGCGAGCACCCCTGCGAGGCGCTCGGCCCGCGGATCCAGGGCAACCCGCTCGCCCTCGACGATCACCGCTGCGTCCCGTTCAACGTGCAGGCGCCGCAGTACCCGGCGGTGCCACGGGACTACTCCGGCCTGCGCGACTACCTCGCTGAGCTGGACAGCCGCTTCGCTCCCGGGCACCTGGCCGAGGGCATCGTCTTCCACCACCCCGACGGCCGCCGGGCGAAGATCAAGCGCAAGGACTTTCGGCGGGCGAACGCAGGCTAGCCGACAAGCAGCTAGCGGATCAGCAGTTAGCGGATCAGCAGGAAGTCCTCCACGGGCCGCGGTGGGCGCGGTGGCGGGGTGGCTGCGGGGTAGCCAATCGCCACCGAGCCCATCGGCTCGAAGTCGTCCGGCAGGGTGAGCACGTCGCGCACCACGTCGGGGCAGAACAGCGTGGAGGAGATCCAGCACGATCCGACGCCCTCGGCCGCGAGCGCGACCAGGAAGTTCTCCACCCCGGCGCCCATCGCCACACCGAACATCGTGCGCTCGGCGTCGGATCGGCGCAGGTCCGGATACGCGTGAGCGCCGTCGCGGACCAGGCACGGCACCACGAGAGCCGGTGCGTGCCAGAGCAGGTCGCCGCGCTTGACCCGGCGGGCGATCGAGTCGGCGGGGAAGCCGTCGGCGCGCAGGTCGTCGATCCAGGCGTCGCGCATGGCGGCCAGGAGGCGGCCGCGGAGACGATCCGTGGCGACGTGGACGAACCGCCACGGCACCGTGTGGTGCGGCGCCGGGGCGGTGAGCGCGGCCGCGACGGCACCGGAGATGACGTCGTCGGGCACCGGCCGATCAGCGAAAGACCGTACGGATCGGCGGGTGAACACCGCCGAGCGCCGCGCCTCGGCGGTCCCCAGCGAGAACATGTCTTCATCGAGCGGCCGGACCAGGGCCGCGGCGCCCGGACCGTCCGGACCGCCCACCCCGGCCAGCCCCCGGACCACGGCGACGGGTACCCCGGCGACCTTGCCCTTGACCAGCTCGGACGCGGCGGCGAGCTGGTCGGCGTCCGCGACGACGGTCATCTCCAGGTCGTTGCCGTACTGGTCGCGCTCGCCGCGGTGGTCGCGCAGCGGATCCATCCCCGCCACGCCGATCGCCACGTCGACCAGGCCCATCCGCCAGGCCCGTCCCATGGTGTCGGTGACGAGTACGGCCACGTCGACGCCGAGCGTGGCCCGGAGCCCGGACCGCAGCGCCCGCGCCGAGGCGTCCGGATCCACGGGCAGCAGCACCAGTTCGGTGGCCGAGACGTTGGACGTGTCGACGCCCGCGGAGGCGAGGACCAGGCCGTGCCGGGTGCGGACGATCCGGGTGCGGCCGCGCCGGGCAACCTCCCCGGTGGACTCGGCGTCGATCGCGGCCTCGCGCGCGGCGCTCCGATCGTCCCCGGCCGGGACCAGGCGTCCCTCAGCCTTGCTGACGATCTTGCTGGTCACGACCACGACGTCCCCGTCGGCGAGCCACGGGCAGGCCCCGGCGATCAGCACGGCGAGGTCGTCGCCGGGCCGGATCTCGCCCAGCGGCCCACCGGGCAGGATCGACAGCGGCGCGGGCGGGCGGTCAGGCATCGAGCCCGGCCAGCTCGGCGGCGGCCCGGACCATCGCGGCGGTGGCGTCCACATCGGACATGTACAGCGGCACGGCCCGCACCTCGACGCCCTCGACGGTCGTCCCGGCGTCGGCCGTGTCGACCAGCCAGCCGTCCAGCAGCGGCGAGCCGTAGAACGCCCCGACGCCCTCGGCGGTGACCGGCACCCCGAGCGCGGGCAGGCACTTCTCGGCCATGCCCCGCAGCGGCGCGCCGCCGATGATCGGCGAGACGCCGACGACCGGAGCGGGCGTCGCCACGATCGCGTCCCGCAGCCCGGGGACCGCCAGAATCGTCCCGATGCTCACCACGGGGTTCGACGGCGCGAGCAGCACGAGGTCCGCCGCGGCGAGCGCGTCGAGCACCCCCGGCGCGGGCTTGGCATCCTCGGCTCCCACCGGCACGAACTCCAGCGCGGGCAGCGCGGCCCGGTGCCGGATCCACCACTCCTGGAAGTGCAGCGCGCGCCTGCCCTCGGGCCCGTCCACCACCACGTGGGTCTCGACGCGGTCGTCGGTCATCGGCAGCAGCCGCACCCCGGGCTGCCAGCGCGCGCACAGCGCCTCGGTGACGGCCGAGAGCGGGTAGCCCGCGTCGAGCATGCGGGTGCGGACCAGATGGGTCGCGATATCCCGGTCGCCGAGGCCGAACCAGGTCGGCTCGGCGCCGTAGGCCGCGAGTTCCTCCTTGACGGTCCACGACTCGGCGGATCGTCCCCAGCCGCGTTCTGTGTCGATTCCGTCGCCGAGCGTGTACATCACGCTGTCGAGATCGGGGCAGATTCGCAGCCCGTGCAGGGTCACGTCGTCAGCCGTGTTGACTACGGCGTCCACCTCGTGCCGATCCGCCGCAAAAGCTCTCACACCCTGCAGAAACCGGGCGCCGCCGACGCCGCCCGCGAGCACCACGATTCGCATGCCGACCATCGTCGCGCACCGCCGGCCTTCCCGTCGCCCTGGGGCATCCGCTGTGCCAGGGGTAGCGCTGTGTGCCACGCTGGGCGGGCTACATGCTCCGACCCGAGGGGGACCCGTGACCACGGATCCGTCGGCAGGCGACCAGCCTGCCAGCGACCTGACGAAGCCGTTGCGCCTGCCAGCAGCCCTCGGCATGCTCGGCGTAAACGCCGTCTGGCTGCTCATCCTGATCCAGGGCTACCTGCTGCCCAGTTCGCCCGCGCCCGCCTTCACCGACCGGTCCGCCCAGGCTTTCGCCGCGTTCACCTCGATCGCCCCGTACCCGGTGCTGCTGCTGCCGCTGCTCGCCGTGCTGCTGGCCACCCACGTGCGGCCCGCGCTGGAGCAGTCCGCGACGATCGTCAAGGCCGCGCTCGGCGAGTACGCGGTGATCGCCCTGTTCGCGGTCATCTCCTACCTGGGCGCGCTGTTCTCCAGCCCGACGGTCCGGGCGGGGTTCGAGCAGTTCTTCTTCCGGACCGGCATGCTGCTCCTGCTGGCGCTCGCCGCGTTCACGGTGTGGAAGGTCGCGCAGCCGATCCTGCAAGGTCCGCCCAAGCCCGACCGGCTTGCCGCGTACGGCCGCAACTCCGCTCCGCCGGACCAGCAGTACACCCCGTTCGGCCAGCCGTCCGGACCGCCGTCGTACCCGCAGAGCGGCGCGCCCGGGGTGCCGCAGTACGGCGATCCGGCGCAGCCCCAGTACGGCGGTGAGCCTGCCCAGCCGCAGTACGGACAGGGCTACCCAGCCCCGCCCGGCACGGTCTATGGCGGCCAGCACGGCGAGCCGCCGCCCGCGTACGGCGACCAGCAGCCCGGGTACGCCCAGGGTTACGGCGACCAGCCCGCGTACGGTGACCAGCCCGCCTACGGGGAACCGCAGCCGTATCCGCCGAGCCAGCAGTACGGCGCCCAGTACCAGGCTCCCCAGCCCACGGTCTACGGCACTCCGGCCGCGGGTGCTCCCGCCAGTGGCGCCCCCACCAGCGGCAGCGCGTGGGACAGCCCGGCAGACGGCACCGGATCGTACGGCGTCCCGGCCCAGCCCCAGTGGGATCCGCAGGGCCAGCAACAGCATGGACAGCACCCGCAGCCCCCGGCCCAGCAGCCGCCCGCCCACCAGCAGCAGCAGCCGTACGGCGGACAGCCGCCCTACGGCGAGCAGCAGCCGCCCGGGGCGAACGCCACCACCGCCTGGCCCGCAGCTCAGCCGCCCTATGGCGAGCCGCAGACCGAGGAGGAGCGCGAGCGGGCCCGCCGCCAGCAGGCCGACCAGACCTGGTTCGAGCAGCGCTGACCCCACCGGTTCCGGCGGGACGCTCTAGGGTCGGAGGTATGTCCGCCTCCGACGACAGCGCCCTCCGCCGAGCACTCCGGCGCGCCAGGGACGGATCGGCGCTGGACGAGACCGAAGCCGCCGTCCTGCTCCGCGCGCGTGGCGAGCACCTGGACGACCTGCTCGCGAGCGCCGCGCGGGTCCGCGACGCCGGGCTGGTGGCCGCGGGCCGGCCTGGCGTGGTCACCTACTCGCGCAAGGTCTTCATCCCGCTGACCCGCCTGTGCCGGGACCGCTGCCACTACTGCACGTTCGTGACGGTCCCGGGGCGGCTGGAGTCGCTCTACCTGGAACGCGACGAGGTGGTCGCGATCGCGCGGGAGGGCGCGGCGCAGGGCTGCAAGGAGGCCCTGTTCACCCTCGGCGACCGTCCCGAGGACCGCTGGCCGGCCGCCCGCGAATGGCTGGAGGCCCGCGGCTACACGTCCACAGTGGAGTACCTGCGCTCGTGCGCGATCGCGGTACTGGAAGAGACGGGGCTGCTTCCGCACCTCAACCCCGGGGTCCTGACCTGGACGGACTTCCAGCGGCTCAAGCCCGTCGCCCCGAGCATGGGCATGATGCTGGAGACCACGGCCGAGCGGTTGTGGAGCGATCCGGGCGGCCCGCACTACGGATCGCCCGACAAGGAGCCCGCCGTCCGGCTGCGGGTGCTCGAAGACGCGGGCCGGATCGGGGTCCCGTTCACGACCGGGCTGCTCGTCGGGATCGGCGAGACGCTGGCGGAACGCGCCGACGGGGTGTTCGCGATCCGGGCGGCCGCGCGGCGGTACGGGCACGTGCAGGAGGTCATCGTCCAGAACTTCCGCGCCAAGCCCGACACGGCGATGCGCGGGATCCCGGACGCCGACCTGCACGATCTCGCCGCCACGGTCGCGGTCGCACGGCTGGTACTGGGGCCGAAGATGCGGATCCAGGCGCCGCCCAACCTCATCGACGGTGAGTGCGCGCTGCTGCTGCGGGCCGGGATCGACGACTGGGGCGGCGTCTCGCCGGTCACCCCTGACCACGTGAACCCCGAGCGGCCCTGGCCGGCGATCGACGAACTCGCCCGCCGCAGCGCGGACGCCGGCTTCCGGCTCGCCGAGCGGCTCACGGCCTACCCCCCGTACGTGCAGGCGGGCGAGCCGTGGATCGACCGGCGGCTGGCCGGGCATGTGGCGGCTCTCGCCGATCCGCGGACGGGTTTGGCGAACGAGCAGGCGACGGTCACCGGACGCCGCTGGCAGGAGCCGGACGGTGGGCTGGTCCACTCCGGCCGCACCGACCTGAACACCTCGATCGACACCGAGGGCCGCGCGAGCCTGACCCGGGGCGACTTCTCCGAGGTCTACGGCGACTGGGCCGAGGTGCGCGCGGCGGTGCGGTCCGCTCCGCACCTGACCGGTGACCTGCGCGAGGGGCTGCGGATCGCCGCCGCCGATCCGGCCGCCCTGCTGGACCACAGGCACGAGCGCGCCGCCCTGGCCCTGTTCGCCGCGGACGGTGCGGCGCTCGACGAACTGGCCGGGATCGCCGACGACGTGCGGCGCGCGGCCGTGGGCGACGACGTGACCTACGTGGTCAACCGGAACATCAACTTCACCAACCTCTGCTACGTGGGCTGCCGGTTCTGCGCGTTCGCCCAGCGCCGTACCGACGCCGACGCCTTCACCCTTTCTCTGGACGACGTCGCCGACCGGGCCGAGCAGGCCTGGGCCGCGGGCGCGACCGAGGTCTGCATGCAGGGCGGGATCGACCCGAGCCTGTCCGGCACGGCGTACGCGGACATCGTCCGGGCGGTGAAGGCGCGGGTGCCGGGCATGCACGTGCACGCGTTCAGCCCGATGGAGGTCGTCACCGCCGCGGCCAAGGCGGGCATGACCATCAAGGACTGGCTGGTCATGCTGCGCGAGGCCGGGCTCGACACGATCCCGGGGACGGCCGCGGAGATCCTCGACGACGAGGTCCGCTGGGTGCTGACCAAGGGCAAGCTCCCGGCCGCGCTGTGGGAGGAGGTCGTCACCACCGCGCACGAGCTGGGGATCCGGTCGAGCTCGACCATGATGTACGGGCACGTCGACCACTCCGGGCACTGGCTCGGCCACCTGCGCACCCTCGCGCGGATCCAGGACGCGACCGGCGGATTCACCGAGTTCGTGCCGCTGCCGTTCGTCCACCACAACGCCCCGCTCTACCTGGCCGGGGTGTCGCGCCCGGGTCCGACGGTCCGGGAGAACCGGGTCGTGCACGCGATGGCCCGGCTCCTGCTCCACGGGCGGATCCCGAACGTGCAGTGTTCGTGGGTCAAGCTCGGCGACGAGGGCACCGCCCAGGTGCTGCGGGGCGGGGTGAACGACCTCGGCGGAACACTGATGGAAGAGACGATCAGCCGCATGGCCGGATCCGAGCACGGGTCCCGCCGGACTGCCGCCGAACTGGAGGCGCTGGCCGCCGCGGCAGGCCGTCCGGCCCGGCAGCGGACGACGGTGTACGGCGTTGCCGGAACGCGTCCAGCCCTTCCGCTGGCCTGACTTGGTTACCGATCGGTAGCGCTACTCGGCGTGCCGCGGCGGCTCGCCGCTCGCGCCCGATTTGCGGCTATCTGAGTGGGGTGTCCAGCCTCTAGTCTCCGATCCAGAACGGGATCCGACTGTTGATATCTGAAAAAGTCGGTTACGGTCTGTGTGCTGGCGGGTCCGATATATCCGTTTCTGGTGTTTCGGGTCCGATCAGCGGGGGCAACAGGGGGCTTGTGTGGTGGGGAAGTTTTCGCGGTTAGTGCCGTGAAATAGGGGGAAGACGCGCGACTGGCGCTGTCCGGGATGTGCTCTCCAGGGGTATCTGCGCAGGCAGGCCACTGTGGAGCGGGGTGCCCGAGATGGGCCATCGGTGCCGTGCCGACGGGGGAACCGGCGACGGCACCGGCTCGCTATGGCGGCGCAGTCGGGCTTCCGACGAACCGGCTTCTCTATCAGATGAGCGCTTGACTCGGCACGCATTACACGCGTGTAATTCGTGTGGGGATGAGTTTCAACAGCCTTCCAAGGCGGGGGGTACGACGCACCGGCGGTGACGTCGGTGCTGAGGCGAGGGGGCATCGTGTCAGTGAACGTAGTTGCCGATTTGCTCTCCGGTGACGCTCCGGAGTGGCAAGAACGCGGCTTGTGCGCACAGACCGATCCTGAAGCCTTCTTTCCGGAGAAGGGGGGATCGACCCGTGAGGCGAAGCGCATCTGCACCGGCTGTGAGGTCCGGTCGGAATGCCTTGAGTACGCGTTGGCGCACGACGAGCGATTCGGCATCTGGGGTGGATTGAGCGAGCGAGAGCGACGAAAGCTCAAGCGCCGCGTCATCTGAATCAGTACGCCGAATCTTCAGCGGCACAACAAGGCCGGGGCCGAGCGGATCCATTCCGCCCGGCCCCGCCTTTGCACCCGCCCTCACCGCCCCGCCCCGCCTTCTCTGCCGCGCGCCGCAGCCCCGCGCCGCGCCTCCCGCCCCGCCCGCCGAAGTGTGTGCGGTTCTGCCGGTCAGGACCGGCCCAGCGGCACGCACTTCGGGAGGGTGTGGCTTCCCGGCGGTGTCGAGGTGGTCGCTGTGAGCTCCTCGCGGAAGTGTGTGCCGGTACGCCGGTCAGGGGCGGCCTAGTGGCACGCACTTCGGGAGGCGGCGGGAGGGGGAAGGGAACCGTTCGGGCGGTGGGCGGTTTGGGGGCGCGGGGGTTGTTAGGTGGGGTCGATTTCGTCGGGGTCTAGGCCGAGCAGGTTGGCGACCTGTTCGACGATCACGTCGTGGACCAGGTCGGCGAGGTCTTCGCGGTCCATGGCGCGGGCTTCGAGGGGGCGGCGGTAGACGACGATCCGCGGGGGGACGCCACGGCCGCGCGGACCGTCGCGGCCCGGAAGCAGGCGAGCCAGCGGGACACTGCCGTCTTCGAGGACGTCCGAGTCGTAGGAGGGCAACTCCGGCGGGACGTCCTCGACGGCGAACTCGACACCCCGGAGCTGGGCGGCCCAGCGGCTTTCGAGTTCCTCCACCGCGTCGAGGACCATGTCGTCGAAGATCTGGGATCGGCTGCGCGCGAGCGGCACGGTCGCCGGGACGAGGCGCCCGCGCATCCCGCGGCCACGGCGGTCGCGGTGCGGGCCGCCCGGACGGCGGGACGCGCTGCTCATGTCCGGGAGCCTATCGACCGGCCGGGGTCCGCCGCGCGCAGGACGACAGGGGCGCGATCGACCGTCGTGCGCGCCGCGAAAGACCGCACCAGGTTACGAATCGGGCAACTGGTCGCGACACGACCTCCGATCCGCGCCCGTTCGTTGGCGGGTCGTTGCGCGGCCGGATACCGTGCGCGCGTGAGGTCAAACCGGCGCTGCTCGAGGAATGGCTGTCCGCAGCCCGCGGTCGCCACACTGACCTATGTCTACGCCGATTCCACGGCTGTCGTGGGGCCGCTCGCCACCTCGGCGGAGCCGCACACGTACGACCTGTGTGAGGCGCACGCGGTCCGGCTGACGGCGCCGAAGGGGTGGGATCTGGTCCGCCACGACGGCGCGTACCCGCCGCCGCCGTCCACGCCGGACGACCTGGAGGCGC
Source organism: Actinomycetes bacterium (assembly GCA_025963185.1). Lineage (GTDB taxonomy): Bacteria > Actinomycetota > Actinomycetes > Mycobacteriales > Cryptosporangiaceae > RYN-140. The sequence goes on along the minus strand of JAOPVE010000146.1, from coordinate 20,925 downwards.
TGGCGGACGCGGTCCGCGAGGCCGCCCGGCCGCCCGTTCCCGAGGAGGCCGCGCAGGCCGGCCCGGGTGGTCAGGTGGGCCGCCGCGGTCACCTGCGCGCGCTCCCGTCGCCGAGCTGAGTCCCGCTCGGGTGCGGCCCGAGCCGAGCCAGGGTCCGATACCCCTGGACGGGTAGGCTCCGAGCCGTCAGCACCGACGTCCCGAGGAGCCAAGAGCGACGTGTCCGACCAGCCGCGCCCTGATCTGTCGACCATCGTCAAGGCGTACGACGTCCGCGGCATCGTCCCGGACCAGCTGGACGAGGCCGCCGCGCGCGCTCTCGGGTCAGCGTTTGCGCAGGTCACCGGGGCGGGAAAGATCGTCACCGCGCACGACATGCGCGAGTCGTCGCCGGGCCTCGCGCGGGCGTTCGCCGAGGGCGCGCTCGGCGAGGGCACGGACGTGGTCGAGGCCGGTCTCGGATCCACGGACATGCTCTATTTCGCGTCCGGATCGATGAACCTGCCGGGCGCGATGTTCACCGCGAGCCACAATCCGGCGAAGTACAACGGGATCAAGATGTGCCGGGAGGGCGCGGCTCCCATCGGGCAGGAGACGGGGCTGGCGGAGATCCGCGATATTGCGCAGCGTCAGCTCGACGACGGGCCACGGCGCGCCCGCCACGCCAAGAAGGGCTCGCTGACCAGCGCGGACGTGCTCACCGAGTACGGCGAGTACCTGCGCAAGCTGGTGGACCTGTCGGGGATCCGGCCGCTGAAGGTCGTGGTGGACGCGGGCAACGGCATGGGTGGGTACACGGTTCCCGCGGTGCTCAAGGACCTTCCGCTGGAGATCGTGCCGCTGTATTTCGAGCTCGACGGCAACTTCCCGAACCACGAGGCCAACCCGCTGGACCCGGCCAACCTCGTCGACCTGCAGAAGGCCGTCCGCGAGCACGAGGCGGACCTGGGCCTCGCGTTCGACGGCGACGCCGACCGCTGCTTCGTGATCGACGAGCTGGGCGAGCCGGTCTCGCCGTCGGCGGTCACGGCGCTGGTGGCGGTGCGCGAGCTGGCCAAGAATCCCGGCGGCACGATCTTGCACAACCTGATCACCTCGCGCGCCGTGCCCGAGATCGTCACCGAGCACGGGGGCGTCCCGATCCGTACCCGGGTGGGCCACTCGTTCATCAAGGCCGAGATGGCGAAGACCGGCGCGGTGTTCGGCGGCGAGCACTCCGCGCACTACTACTTCCAGGACTTCTGGCGCGCCGACACCGGCATGCTGGCCGCGATGCACGTGCTGGCCGCGCTCGGCGAGGCGAGCGAGCCGCTGTCGTCGTTCGCCGCCCAGTACGAGCGGTACGCGGCGTCCGGCGAGATCAACTCCACTGTGGACGACGCGGCGGCGCGCACGAAGGCCGTCGAGGACGCGTTCGCGGGGGAGGACGCCGAGGTCGATCGCCTGGACGGCGTGACCCTGAGCCTCAAGGACGGCAGCTGGTTCAATCTGCGCGCGTCCAACACCGAGCCGTTGCTGCGGCTCAACGTCGAAGCCCCGACCGCCGAGCGCATGGCCGAGCTGCGTGACAAGGTGCTCGACATCGTCCGCGGCTGATCCCGCCCGCCGACCGTATCCGTCCCAGGAGCCTGACCGATGAAGCTGGACCCGTCTCTGCTGGAGATCCTCGCCTGCCCGTGTGAGGCGCATGCCCCCCTGGAGCTGGACGAGGCCGCGAACGAGCTGCTGTGCACCGTGTGCGACCGGGCGTTCCCGATCCGCGACGGCATTCCCGTGCTGCTGCTCGACGAGGCACGGCACCGCGGCGGCACCACCCCGGCGCCGAGCCAGAAGTGAGCTGACATGGACATCGACGAGTACCGGCTGGACGATCCAGAGGTGCTGGGCGATCCCGACGCGGCCTCGATGCTGCGCTCGGTCGCCGGTGCCGGTGCGCAGGTCAGGGAGGCTGCCGCGCTCGCCGCGGAGGCCGGCCTGCACACCCTGGCCGAGGACGGCCGCCCGCGCGCGCTCGTCGTCGCCGGGGTGGGCACGGCGGCTCGCACGGGAGACGTGCTCGCCGCGGTGGCCGGCAGCGGCTGCCCGGTTCCCGTGCTCTCGCACCGCAGCGCGATCGTGCCCGGCTGGGTCGGTGCGGCGGACATGGTGATCGCGGTGTCCGCGTCTGGCAAGAGCCCCGAGGCGCTGGCCGCCGCCGAGGCCGCCATGCAGCGCGGCGCCCGGCTCGTGGCCGTGGGCGCGGCGGACTCGCCACTGCAGTCGATGGCCGAGCGGGCCAGGGCGATCTTCGTCCCGGTGCCGCCGCGGCGGCCCGCCCGGGTGAGCTTCTGGGCGCTCGTCGTGCCGGTCCTGCTGGCCGGGCGCGCGGTCGGGCTGGCGAACGTCACCGAGGCCGACTTCGCCGAGACCGCGAAGCGGCTGGACGACGACGCCGAGCGCTGCCGTCCGGTGGGCGAGGTCTTCGTCAACTCGGGCAAGGCGCTGGCCGTGGAACTCGCCGGATCGATCCCTGTCGTGTGGGGCACCAATCGGCTGTCCTCGGTCGCGGCGAGCCGGTTCGCGGACTCGCTGGCCGCGAACGCCCGCTACCCCGCGATCGCCGGTGCGCTCGTCGAGGCCGGCCGCGGGCGGGTCGGGCTGCTCGACGGGCCGTTCGGATCCATGGCCGGCGGCGCGGACGACTTCTTCGCCGACCGCTCGGACGATTCGAAGGACACCCGGCTGCGGCTCGTGCTGCTGCGCGACGACGACGAGGCGCCGATCGCCGCCCGCCGGGCCGAGGCGGTGGCCGACCTTGCCGCGGCCCGCGGTGTCGGGGTCAGCGTGCTCACCGCCGAGGGCGGGTGCGAGCTGGAGCGACTGGCGTCCCTGATCGCGATCCCCGACTTCGCCTCCGTGTACCTCGCCCTGCTGCACGGCATCGACCCGATCGCCGTCCCCGCCGTGACGGATCTGAAGGAGCGAATCGCACCGTGAGTGCCTCCGGGGGTAACAAGGCGATCGTCGCCGCGCTGGCCGCCAACCTCGGCATCGCGGCGACGAAGTTCGTCGCCTTCGCCCTGACCGCCTCGTCCTCGATGCTGGCCGAGGCAATCCACTCGGTGGCCGACTCCGGCAACCAGGCACTGCTGCTCGTCGGAGGGAAGCGCGCGCGACGCGACGCCACGCCGCTGCACCCCTTCGGGTTCGGCCGCGAGCGGTACATCTACGCGTTCATCGTCTCGATCGTGCTGTTCACCGTCGGCGGGCTGTTCGCCCTGTACGAGGGCTACCACAAGGTCTCGCACCCCGAGCCGATCACGAGCTGGCAGTGGGTTCCCGTCCTGGTCCTGGTCATCGCGATCGGGCTGGAGGGCTACTCGTTCCGCACGGCGATCAGCGAGTCGAACGAGGTCCGGGGCACCACCCGCTGGATCGACTTCCTGCGCCGCGCCAAGGCCCCCGAGCTGCCCGTGGTGCTGCTGGAGGACACCGCGGCGCTGCTCGGCCTGGTCCTCGCGCTGTTCGGCGTCGGGCTCACGCTGATCACCGGCGACGGCGTCTGGGACGGCGTCGGCACCATGGCCATCGGCGTCCTGCTCGTCGCCGTCGCGGTCTTCCTGGCGATGGAGACCAAGAGCCTGCTACTCGGCGAGGCAGCCACTCCCGAGGACATCCGGCGGATAGAGTCCGCCCTGGTCGACGGCGACTCCGTCGAGCGGATCATCCACATGAAGACCATGCACCTCGGACCCGAGGAACTGCTGGTCGCGGCCAAGATCGCCGTGCCGAAGGACGAGAGCGCCGAGGACATCGCCCGCAGCATCGACTCCGCCGAGAAGCGGATCCGCGCGGCGGTGCCGATCGCCCGGCTCATCTACCTGGAGCCGGACATCTTCCGCGCACCCGCCACCTCGGCCGTGGGCGGTGCGGTCGCCGATCCAGGCGGGAGCTGAACTGGGCGGTATGGAGCTGCTGGACAACCCGATCCGGGAGTACGCGTGGGGCTCGCACACGGCGATCGCCACGGTGCAGGGCCGGGCTGTCCCCACCGAGCGGCCCGAAGCCGAGTTGTGGATGGGCGCGCACCCCGACGATCCGTCGCGGCTGCGGGGGGACGGGACGCTCGCGGCGGCCATCGCGTCCGATCCGGTGGGCCTGCTCGGCGAGCGGGTGGCGGCCGAGTACGGTCCGCGGCTGCCGTTCCTGGTCAAACTGCTGGCCGCCGACGAGCCGCTCAGTCTCCAGGCGCACCCCGATCCGGACCAGGCGCGATCCGGGTTCGAGGCCGAGGAGGCCGCCGGGATCGCCCCCGATGATCCGCGGCGGAACTACGCCGATCCGTTCCACAAGCCCGAGCTGATCTGCGCGGTCACGCCGTTCGAGGCGCTGTGCGGATTCCGGTCCGCCTCTGGCGCGCTCGCGGTGCTCGACGCCCTCGGGCTGGATGCGTTCGCGGGCGCGCTGGGTGCCGGGGGCGTCCGCGGTGCCGTGGAGTGGCTGTTCGGGCTCGATCCGCCCGGGCTCGCGGGGTTGTCCGGTGACATCGCGTGCGCCGCCGGGAAGGCCGAAGCGGGCTGGGCCGGCGAGATCGCCGCGGACCTCGGCGAGCGCTATCCCGGGGATCCGGGGGTCGCGCTGTCGTTGCTGCTCAACCCGGTCCGGCTGGCGCCCGGCGAGGCCATGTTCCTGCCCGCCGGGTGTCCCCACGGGTACCTGCGCGGGGTCGGGATCGAGGTCATGGCGAGCTCCGACAACGTGATCCGGGGCGGGCTGACCCGCAAGCGGGTGGACGTCGGCGAGCTGCTGCGGATCCTGCGGTTCGACGCCGGTCCGCTGCCGGTGTCCGAGCCCGTCGAGGACGGTCCGGGGCTGCTGACATGGCGGCCGCCCGTCCGCGAGTTCGCTCTCACCAGGGCGGAGCTGACCGGCGAGCCCGTGAGGTTGCCGGGGGCCGGCCCGCGGATCCTCTTCTGCCTGTCCGGAAACCTGACCGCCGACGACGGCGGCGGACCTCAGCCGCTGCCCGCGGGCGAGTCGGCGTTCGTCCGGGCCGGCCGCCGCACAACCCTCGCGGGGACGGGCATCGCGTTCACGGCCACCACGGGCTGACCGCACCGGTTTGGGCAACCCTGACAGGGCGCTGATAACCTCGTGCCCAATGGACAGGCTCACGATCCAGGAGGCGGCGGAGACCACGGGCTGGTCACCGCGGATGCTCCGGTACATCGAACAGGTCGGGCTCGTCGCCGCACCGCGGTCGACCGCGGGCTACCGGCTGTACGGCCCGGAGGAACTCCAGCGGCTGCGCACACTGCGCGAACTGCTGGAGCGCTACGGCATCGGCCTGACCGACGTCGGCTTCGCGCTGCGGCTGCGGCGCGACCAGTTCCTCAACGAGGCGCTCGACGAATGGTTCACCGCCGAGCCGACCCGCCCCGAGGACGTACCCGCCGCCGACTGGCTGCGGTGGGAACAGAACAAGCACGAAAGCCTTCTGACGGATCTCCCGGCAGCCCCGCCCCCCGGCCCGATCGTCGAGGTCCCCACCGGCGCCTACCCGGTGATCCACATCGCCGACCCGGACGAGGCCCGGTAGCTCCGGTCAGCCCAGCCGCAGGATCGTGAAGCGGTAGTCCCTGATCAGCGCGGGGGTGGCTCCGGGGTGGGCGCGCTCGGCGGCGGCGAGGTCGGCCGGGCTGAGGCACTCGGCGAGCGTGGTGTGCTTGCCCATGCAGAGCACCCAGAGCGGTCCTCTCGGCACCGAGCACGCGGCTGTGCCGGTGCACTCGACGCGCTTGAGGTCGTGCTCGGTGTGGGGTGCCCCGGCGGCATAGTGCGGGGCGCGCGGGAGGTAGTACGAGGTGCCGACGCTGAGCCAGTCGCCCGCGGACACCTGGTACATGACCGCATCGCCGGTGTGCGCCTGGGTCGCCATGACGGCGGCCATCGCCTGGACGCCGTAGTCGCCGTGCCCGTTGGCCTGCCGCTCGGTGAGCTGGCCCGGTAACGCGAGGAACCCCAGCACCAGCCCCAGGCCGAGCATGACGGCGGGCCGCAGCCGGACCGCGTACGCGGCGGCGAGCAGGATCCATCCCACGAGCGTGTACAGCAGGTAGCGCGGGTGGTAGACGTGCTGGACGGATCCGGCGGCGATGAGCACCACCGGCGGCACCACGGCGAGGATCGCCGGGACCGCCGCCCTGCGCCCGAGCACGCTGATCGCCACCACGGCGAGGGCGAGCACGATCCCGGCGAACAGCCCGTCGCCGGAGATGTGGAAGATGCTCGCGCTGAACAGCTTGACCGGGAAGTCGTACAGCGTCTGCTGGCTGGTCAGCGGCAGCCAGGCCATGCCGTCCTTGTTGGCGTACCCGGCGGTCGCGAGCAGCCCGACGGGGATCGTCGAGACGGCCACGGCGGCGAGCGCGGAGAGCAGCACGCGGCGGTCGCGCCAGTGCAGGGCGAACACGGCGACCCCGTGGGCGAACACCGCGACGTAGGCGAGCAGGTGGCTGAAACCGATCAGACTGCAGGTGAGCGCGTACAGGGACCAGCGGGTCCAGTGCGGCCGTTCGAGCGCACGGAGCAGCAGGAGCGTCGACAGGGCGACGAACAACAGGGCGAAGATGTGTGGTTTTGCCTCTTGGCCGAATCGCGAGGTAGCCGGAATGAGTGCAAATAGCAGGCCCGCGACGAGCCCAGCGAGAGGGCCGAACAGGCGCTTGCCGAGTACCGCGATCACGCCCGCCGCAATCGTCATCGCGATGGCGGACGGGAGCCGCAGCGCGACCACCGACGTCCCGGCGATGGCCGTCCAGCCGTGCATCGCGATGTAATAGGGGACGAATACCGAGTCGACCTCGTGGATGACCTGATAGATCTCGCCGAGTGACATCGTCGACCGCACCCAGGTGAACAATTCGTCCCGCCACAACTGGGGGCGCCCGATGTGCCACAGTACGACCGCAAACGAGGCGAGGACGGGAACGAGCCAGTAGGCGCCGCGGTTGAGCCAGTCGTCCGGCCGCAGGCCACGGGGGGTGGCGGGCGGCCTGGCGGGGGTGCTCGGGGCGGTCGTGCCGGTCGCGAGATCGAGCGGGGCGCGGGGCGCGGGAGCCGCCATGGTGATCTCGCTCACTCGTCTCTCTCTTCCTTGCTCCGGATCGTCGTGACGCTATTGCGCGAATACGCAATATCGGCTCTGGCAATGTGAAGTCCGTGTATGGGGGGACTTCGTCCGGGCACAGCGCAGCCCCGCCAAAACAACTGTTCCGGCGGCGTTGCCCAATGGCGGCCGTGGGGTTTCAATGCCCTGCCCAGGAGAACGAATTGCTCCGTGCCCTGGCCAGTTTCACTCGCGAATTCACGAGCGAATTCGACTGTACTGATGGCGCGCAAGCACCAAAGGGCAACGGCCTCGCAACACTGTGCGTAATGCACCGGCTACTCTTCGAGATCTCGGTCGTATGGGGCGACCGCGGGACGAAACGGCGGGCGATGGGATCGGCACCGAGCCAGCGCGCGGAGGCGCTGACCGGCGGGAGCGGGCGCTCGGGCTAGGCGATCCGGGGATGGTTCTCTGCGGGTTTGGTGGCCGCGCTGCTGGTCTTCCTCTGGATCCAGTTCGGCGTTCCCGTGGGCACCATCGCGCGGTTCGGCGCGTACGTCGTGCTCGGTCTCGCGATCCCGGGCACCCTCCTGTGGCGGGCCTTCGGGCCACAGCTGCGGTTCCGTGCCGAGGAGTACGCCGCAGGGACCGCCGTCGGCTATGCCGTCGAGGTACTCGCCCGGATCGGCGCGTCCGCGCTCGGAGTCCCCCGGCTCGGCCTCGTCGTTCCCCTCTGCGTCGTCGCGGTGTTCGCCGTGGTGCCCGCGCTGCGGTCCCGGTTCCGCAGCGCGGCGGATCCGATGCCGGTGCCGTTGGCCAGCGCGTACGCCGGAATCACCGGCACCGTGCTGATCTGGTTCGCCTACGCGTGCTTCCGCGGCGGCGCGGCGGGCGGCGGCGCGGGCATGGCCGACGCGTTCGGCGGACTCGCCATGCCCGACAAGGACGTCGTGTTCGTGCTCGCCTTCACCGCGGACGTCGCGCACCGGTGGCCGCCCGAGATGGGCTACGTCCTCGGATCCCCCCTCGACTACCACTGGTTCCTCGCCGCCCACCTGGCCGCCGCGCACGACGCCACCGGCATCGAGCTGTCGACCCTGCTGGTCCGGCTCGCGCTGCCGGTCATGCTGATCGTGCTCGTGGTCGGGACGGGCGCGCTGGCGGTCCGGCTGTCGGGGCGGCCGTGGTCCGGTCCGCTGGCCGCCTTTCTCACCCTCGTGGTGGGGGAGCCGCTCATCACCGGACTCACCAGCGCCGCCGACTCGCCCCGGTACGCCGCGTTCGGGAACCTGCTCGCCGCGATCCTGTACCTCAGCCCGACGCTGACCTTCTCGATGGCGTTGTTCGCGCCGCTCGCGATCCTCGTGGTCGACATCGTGCGGGGGACGGCGGCCCGGGGCGAACCCGGGATGCGGTCCTGGGTGCTGATCCTGCCGCTGCTCGCCGCCGTGTCCGGGGCCAAGGGCACGGTGCTTCCCCTGGTCATCGCGGCGGCGGGAACCGTGCTCGCCGCCGAGGCCGTCGTCCGGCGGCGGGTGCACCGGCCCGCCCTCGCGCTGCTCACCGCGGCCAGCGCCACCTACGCGATCGCGTACTGGCTCGTGTACGGCGGACAGTCCTACGGGATGCGGGTCGAGCCGCTCGGGGTGGTCGCGCAGTCCGCTGTGGCGTCCACCTTCACCGGGCACTGGCCCGCCCAGCCGGGACTGCGGGTGTCGGCTGTGATCACGATCCTCATGCTGGTCTTCTTCGCCGCGCCCTGGTCTGGCGCGCTGCTGCTCGCCGCCCGGGACACCCGCCGCGACCCCGCCGTATGGGCGCTCGGCGGCGTCGCCGGTGCCGCGATCGCGACCGCCGTGCTGCTCTACCACTCCGGCCAGAGCCAGCTCTACTTCTACCGGAACGCGCTCCCGCTGCTCGCCGCCGGCGCCGCCTGGGCCATCGCGGCCCGGCTGCCGTCCGGACGGCGCGGCGGAGTGCTGGCCCTCTCACTGCTGGCCGCCGGGGCCGCCGCCGGAGTGGTGTGCGCGGCGGTGTTCGGGGTGCGGCTGACGATCCGGGGCGTGCCGGGATTCTCGATCGGCGCGTTGCTGCGGCCCGTGCTGGTGCTCGCCCTGCTGGTTGCCGTGATCGCCGCCGCCGCGTCCCGGCGCCGGGCGGCCGTCCCGCTGGCACTGGTGCTCGTGTTCGCCGGCGCGGGGTCGGTCCGGGTGGGCGCACAAGCTGTCTACGGATCGGCGCTCGCGCTCACCGGCCACCTCGGCCCCCGTACTCCCGCCCGCGCTGGCAGCGAACTCACCGCCGCCCGGTGGCTGCGCGACCACTCCGGAGTGCGGGACGTCGTGCTGACCAACGTGCACTGTGCCGGCGGCCCCTACGCTCCGCCGAAGCCCTGCGACGCGCTGTCGTTCTGGGTCTCCGCGTACACCGAGCGCCGGGTGCTCGTCGAGGGCTGGGGCTACACCACCGAGAACGCGCTCATGGGGGCCGCCCGGCCCGGCCGGTCCTACCCCAACACACTGCCGTTCTGGGACCAGGCGCTGCTCCGCCGCAACGACGCCTTCCTCGCCCGGCCGACCAGGGCCGAGGCCCTCGCGCTCCGGCAGCGGTACGGGGTCCGGTGGGTGTTCACGGACGCGGGGTCCGGGCCGGTCTCGGCACAGCTCGCGACGGTCACGACCGAGCGCTTCGCGGCCGGTCCGGTGCGGGTCTACGAGATCCGGGGCTGACGGGCCGCCGGTCCGCTGCCGGACCGGCGTGCCAAGATTGGCGATCTAGGCCGCCGACGAAGGGCAGGACGCGTGGCACGCCGATCCGTACCGCACGATGTCGCCGACCTCGGCCTCGCCGAGCAGGGCCGAGCCCGCATCGAGTGGTCCGACCGGGGCATGCCGGTCCTGCGCAGCATCCGCGAGCGATTCGCCGCCGACCGCCCGCTGGACGGCCTGAAGATCTCCGCCTGCATGCACATCACCACCGAGACCGCGAACCTCATGCGGACCCTGCACGAAGGCGGCGCGCACGTCCGGATCGCCGCGTCCAACCCTCTCTCCACCCAGGACGACACCGCCGCCGCGCTCGTCGGCGAGTACGGGATCAGCGTCTTCGCCCGGTACCGCAGCGACCGCGCCGCCTATCAGCGATCCATCGACGCCACCCTCGCAGTCCCGCCCGAGATCGTCCTCGACGACGCCTGCGACCTGGTCACGGCCCTGCACACGGACTACACCGACCTGCTGCCCGGCGTCCGGGGCGGCTGCGAGGAGACCACCACCGGCGTGGTCCGGCTGCGGGCCATGGCGGCCGCGGGAGCCCTGCGGTACCCCGTCGTCGCCGTCACGGACAGCCCGACCAAGCACCTGTTCGACAACCGGTACGGCACCGGGCAGTCCACCGTCGACGCGCTGCTGCGATCCACGAACATGCTGCTCGCGGGGGCCACCGTGGTCGTCGCCGGGTTTGGGCACGTCGGGCGCGGGGTCGCCGAGCGGCTCGCCGGGATGGGTGCGCGCGTGCTGGTTACCGAGGTGGATCCGGCCCGGGCTCTTGACGCGGTCCTCGTCGGGTACACGGTCCTGCCGATGGCCGATGCGGCTCGCGTCGGGGACGTCTTCGTCACGGTCAGCGGCAACCGGGACGTCATCGGGCCGAGCCACTTCAAGCTTATGAAGGACGGCGCCGTGATCGCCAACGCGGGGCACTTCGACATCGAGGTCGACGCCGCCTGGCTGGTCGAGAACGCCGTCGCGCACCGGGCCCGGGTCCGGCCCAACGTCGACGAGTTCGTCATGTCGGACGGGCGGCGGCTGATGCTCCTGGCCGAGGGGCGGGTCGCGAACCTCGCGGCGGCCGAGGGGCATCCGGCGTCGGTCATGGATATCTCGTTCGCGGTCCAGGCCCTCACCGTGGAGTGGCTGCTCAACGGTGGCGCCCCGGCCGGCGGCGGCGTCCTGGAGGTCCCCGCCGAGATCGACCGCGAGGTGGCCCGCCTCAAGCTCGCGGCATTCGGCGTGGAAATCGACACCCTGACGGACGCCCAAGCCGCCTACCTCACCTCCTGGGACTAACCCCTCCCACCCCTGGACGTACCCCACCCCCCCCGGGACCCCCCTCCGCGAAGTGCGTGCCGCTGCGCCGGTCATAGCCGGTCTAGTGGCACACACTTCGGTGGTGGTGGGGCGGGTGGGTCAGTGGGGGAGTTCGTAGATTGTGGTGTCGCCTCGGGTGTAGCGGAGGGTGGCTACGGTGCCCAGCTTCGGCGAGGGCGGATCGTAGCGGCGGTCCACCACGAGCCACCGGACCCCGTACTTGTGCCGCAGGATCGCGGCCGCGGACGCCGACGGGTGCTGGAACAGCCCGTCGTTCTCGGCGAGCCGGGCCGGATCCCAGTACGGGAGCTGGAAGAACGCGCCCTTGCCGGACCAGGCCTCGTCGTAGATGGGCCGGGTGTAGCCCCAGCTCTCGACGAGTACGCGGCGCTCGGTGAACCCGGCGATCCAGAAGTGGCGATTGTCGCAGGTGTCCTTGTACACGCGGCGGCAGTGGGTGTTGGTGGCGACGACGTCGGACGGCGACGAGTGCGCCCGGACCCAGCGCGCGGCCGCGATCCCGCCGGACGGGATGTCCCGCTCGCCCGGAGCCAGCGGCGGCACGACCCGCCAGGCGGACTGGAGGGATTCGGCGGTGTTGATCAGCCGGTCGGCGGAGGGCGCCAGGCCGGTGCCGGTGATGGCGGCGACGATCAGGACGGCGGTGACTCCGCGCAGCCAGCTGACGTTGGCGCGGGCCACGGCGAGGGCGATCGCGGCCACGGCGATCACGGCGCCGATGATGGCGAACGGCTCGGCGAGCCCGGCCTCGACGTGGGGGATCGACCCCTTCGGCGGATCCGCGGGAAGCGCGTGGACGACGGCCCAGGCGAGCACCCCACCGGCGAGCCCCGCACCGGCCACGGCGGCGGCGAGGGCACGGCTGCGGCGGGCCGCGGGGATCAGCGCGACGATCCCGCACGCGGACAGCACGCCCAGGTACGGGGCCACCGAGCGCAGGAAGTAGGTCTGGCTGACGCCGGGGTGGCGCAGTGCGAGGGTGAGGCCGACCCCGGTGAGGCTGATGCCCGCGAGCAGCTGGATCGCCGGATCGCGGCGGCTGGCCCTGGTGCCCAGCATGGCCACGCTGCGGATCCCCCACGCGAGCAGCGTGAGCCCGACGATGATCACGGTGAGCGAGAGCCCAGGGTGGGTGGAGTAGCCCTGGCTGAGTCCGGTGAGGAGCATGGCGCCCTCGAACCGGATCGTCTGCAACGGCCGGATCTGGAGCGCGTGCGAGCCGCCGCCGAAGATCACGAGGCTGGCGAACAGGAAGAACACGACGGTCATGGCGGCCGCGACGAGGGCGCTGCGGCCGGCGGCGGGGAGCTGCCACCAGCGTCCGGACGGATCGCGCGACATCTTGTCCCGGAGCCAGCTCACGAGTACGACGAGGCCGAGCCCGCCGAGCAGCAGCGGGAGGAAGGTCGCCTTGGCGCCCATGACCGCGGCCAGCAGGAGCGCGGCGAGGATCCACGGGCCGCGCCCGGAGGACTCCCCGCGCAGCCTCGCGGCGACGACGAGCACGGCGGCGGCGAACAGCACGGCCGCGAACGTCTGCGTGGGGCTGGTCCACATGTTCGATTCGAGCAGCGAGAGGTCGAAGAACGCGGCCTGGCTCCACTGGTACGGGCTCAGCGCGCTGACCACGAAGACCATCGCGCCGGCGAGCGCCCCGGCCCACCAGGTGCGCGAGATCCGCCAGGCCAGGATCGCGATGAGCGCGGTGAGCCCGGCGAGCATCGGCAGCGCGTAGAACCGGTAGATCAGGGTGTCGAGCTCGATCCCGGTGATCCAGCTCGACGCGGCGAGGTGGGCGTGGACGAACCAGTGGTAGTCCAGGGCGGATCCGAGCAGGTAGGGCGACTCGGGGACGGCGTGGTTCTTCAGCTCGCTCGCCAGCGCGACCTGGTACAGCGTGTCGAAGTAGGGGTTCGACGACCAGGGCGCCGAGAGCCCGTGCGAGCGGTAGAACATCCCCGCGGATCCGAGCAGGGCAGCGCCGAGCGTCCCGGCCAGGGTCCAGCCGAACCACCACGGCGGCCGCTCGCCGCCGGACGGCCGCCAGAACTGCCGCAGCGACGGCACGGCCAGGAACGCGACGATGACGACGACGGGCCAGAAGGCGACGAGGATCGGCACGCCGGCCGCCCGCACCGCGAGGTACACGGCGAGCTCGATCGCGTACCCGGTGGCGAGTCCGCCGGCCAGGTCTTCGAGCAGCGGTTTCGGGGATCGCCACAGCGCGCGCCACACCAGCGTGCCGGGGATCACCAGCGCGTAGGCCACGTATCCGGCGAACTTCGCGATGTCGATCGCCGGGGTCCCGTAGACCCGCAGGACCAGCACGGTGGCCACGGCGAGCACCGCAGCCGGCACCCAGCCCGATCCGAGCAAGCGCACTGCCCATCCGGATCGCCGCGCACCCGCGGCCGGCTCGTCGCCGTTCACGGTCGGGGACTCAGCCACGTCGGTGGCGTTGGGCATGCGCTGGGCCTCTCGGGACGTCTCGGCCGGCTTGCGGGGGTGCGCAGGCGAGCCATGCCGCGCGGACCGGAGCCGCCCGCCGGTCTCCAGTGAGTGTACGAGCGGGCGGCCAGGGGGCCTCGGGCCCGGGTCCGCACGCCCGGAACTACAGCGGAGCCGTGAAGCCGGTGGCCGGCGCGGGCTCGTCGCCCGCGGGCCGCTCCCAGCTCGCGGGCGCGGCGGCGAAGCCAGCGGCCGCCCCGGCGGGAACCGGGGCGGGAAGCGGCGGCACCCCCGGGTATCCAGCGGCGGGCGGCGGCCCCGCGGGGTGCGCGAACGGCGAGAGCGCACGCTGGCGGGCGAGCCGCTGTTCCTCGCGGCGGCGCCGCTCGGCGATGACGGCGGCGAGGAACCACCAGCCGGACGTGCCGGGCGGCGGGGGCGGGCTGATCGCGGCCAGGACCTCCTCGGCGAGCTGCTGGCCGATCGCCGCACGCGGGCCGGGCAGCAGCTCGTGCGCGCGCGAGAGGAACTGGCGGACGGTCAGGGCGAGGTCGTCGCTGACCCCGGTGAGGTCGAGGCTGGCGGCCCACGGCGCGAGCGCGGGTGGCATGGCGGCGACGTACCGGCCGCGGCCGGGGATCCGTTCCTGGAGCACGATGGTCCCCGCTGCCAGGTCGCCGATCCGCTTCGCGCGGGGACTGAGCAGCAGGATCCAGGCTCCGGCGACCAGCGAGACGCCCGGCGCGAGCAGCCCCGGCCACTCGATCACCAGCGACACCAGCCCCCGGACCAGCGCGTGCCGGAACCGGATCGGCCCCCCGTCATCCCTCACCACCCGCAGCCCCATCGCGAACTTGCCGGGACTGCGGCCCCGGCTCAGGGTCTCGAAGGTGACCGGCCAGATCAGGAAGACGAGCACGACGAGCCCGACGAACGCGGCGGCGGCGATGGCCTGGTCGGCCCGGAACGACACGAACAGGACCGTGATCGCCCACGCGAGGATCAGGCCCAGGGTGAACTGGACGAGAATGTCGATGAGCAGGGCGATCGTGCGGGTGCCGAGCCGGGCGAGCGGCAGTTCGACCTCGACGGCCTCGCCGGTGATGACCCGTTCGCGCGCCACTGCCTCTGCCTCCCCGCGACGCCCCGGTGCGAGCGCCTCCCCCTGGATTAACTCACATCGGCCCCAGCCCGCCGCTCCGAGCGCCTACTCCACGTCGAAGCCCAGCTCGGCGGCGAGCACGCCGGCCAGCTCGACGGCCTGCGCCGCGGTGATGAGCGCGCCGCGCAGCGTGCCGAGGCCGCGGGCACCGGCCAGGCGGGAGGTGCGCAGGTCGGTCCCGGTGGCCCGGTCGGCGCCGAACTCCGCCCCGGCCAGCGTGCAGCCGTCGAAGATCACGGACGACAGGTCGCCGCGGATCGCGGTGCCCTCGAACGTGCAGTTGCGGAACACGACGGGACCCTTGCTGCGGGTCACGTGGACGGATCCGAGTTCCCAGCGGCAGTCCTCGACCAGCAGGTCCTCGGCGAGATCGAGGAAGAGCCGCCAGCCGACCGCCCGGCACCCTGTGATCGCGGTCCGGCGGATCGACGCCGACACCCACACCGCGTTCGACAGGTCGCCCTTGCGGATCGCCGAGTGCGTGATGCTCACCGGCTCGAGCCGGGTTCCGGACAGGTTCGCGCCCTGCAGCAGCGATCCGGTGATCTCGGCGGAGCCCTCGTGGCCGCTGTGCTCGCCGCTGACGATCCCCTGGTAGACGTCGATCTCGCCGTCGTCGACGAGGGGCGACGGGGTGAGGGAGTCTTCGTCCAGATCCGGCGGAAGGGGTTCGGTGCGCTTCTTCGGCGCGCGCGAGGTCATCGGCGCACCCCCAGCTCGCGGGCCGGTGCCAGGGCCGGTGTCAGGGATATCGACATGAGCACGACATCGAAGCCGAGGTAGACGGTGTGCCCGGTCACCCCGAAGCCGTGCCGGGTGTAGAAACCCTCGGCTGCGGATCCGGCGACGGTGTCGAGTACGGCCACCTCGTACCCCAGTTCGGAAGCCCTGGTGAGCAGTGCGCCGAGGATCGCCGTGCCGTGCCCGTGGCCCTGGTGACCGGGCCGCACCCGCATCCGCTTGATCTCGGCGGCTCGCCCGGACTGGTCCGGGGCGAAGCAGGGACTACTGGACGGCACCGGCCGCAGCGCGCCCATCGCGAGAAGCTGGCCGCTCTCGTGGCCGACCAGGAACTCGCCGTCGCGCAGGTAGCCGCGCTCGATGTCGTCGAGGTCGGCGTCCCATGGTCCGCGCCCGGCGAAGCCACCGGTCGCAGCCAGGGCGTCGACGTGCAGCGCGCAGACCGCCTCGTGATCGGCGGGCGCGTATCGGCGGATCGTCAGCACCGGGCCACCGTATCGGCCCGGCGGCCCGGCGCGGGCTCGATACCTGTCAGTCCCAGCAGAGGCAGAAGGGGTGGCCGTGCGGGTCGGCGTAGACGCGGAAGTTCTCGGCGTCCCCGGGGGTGGGCAGGGCCGTCGCCCCGAGGCCCAGCACCTGCTGCTCTCCGGAGTCGACGTCGGTGACCGTGAAGTCGAGGTGCGACTGCTGCGGGAAGTTCGGATCGGGCCAGCGCGGCGGCTGGTGGTCCGGAGCGAGCTGGAACGCGAGCCGGACGCCGCCGCCCTCGTCCTGGAGCGTCACCCAGTCCGGCTCGTCGGCCACGGTCTTCCAGCCGGTGATCGCGGCGTAGAAGGTGGCGAGCGCGGCAGGGTCCGGGGTGTCGAGGACGACTGAGCGCAGTTCGGCGATCATGCGGTGCCCTGCCTTCTGTTCGAGTTGATCGGGTTTGGGTTGATCGGATGGCTTCCCGTAGACGTGCCCCCATACGACGGGGGATCAAACGCGCTTGCCCCGGGTTCGTACCCTGTGCCCGCATGGATGACCGCGATTTCCGCTCGCGGTCACTGTCGCGGAGGTTCGGCCCACGGAGGGACCATGGTCTACAGCAGCACTGCCGTACGCCCCGCCCGCTACCTGCGGCTCCCGGGGCCCGGCGAGTGTGAGCTGTGCGGGTGCAGTCCGGCGCTCGGGGTCACGTTCCGCTCGGTGCGCGGCCTCGCGGTGATGCACCGGATCGTGACGGTCCGGGCCACCCTGTGCCGCTACTGCGCGCTGGCCCACGGGCGTGAGCGCACGGCGCGGACCCTCGTCGCGGGCTGGTGGAGCATCGGGGCGTTCATCGCGGTCCCGCTGCTGCTCGTACTCAACGCTCGCGGGCTGCGGCGCGCGGCCGGCCTCGCGGATCCGCGCGCGAACGACGGGATCGCGTCGTATCTGGAGTGGCCGCTGGATCCGGGACGGCCGGTGATGTGGCGCGCGGCGATCCTCGGGCCGCTTGTGCCGTTATTCGCCGTGGGGCTGCTGGTAGCGCTCGCTCTGGGCAGGTAGGCCCCCGCCGGGGTTGCGCTGCTCGGTGCCGTGCCCCGGGCACTTCGTGTCGTCGCCCGGCCAGGTGCCCGCCGTATTGGGCGTCTCATGCGCGTCGAGGTCGGCCTGGGCCTGCTCGGCCAGCTCGACCACGTGCTTCAGGCCGGGCTTGTCGAGCATCCGGCTGACGTCCTTCGCGGCTCGTTCGCGCATGCCCTGTCTCCTTCTGCCGCACAGTGGTTGCGGCCATACCCCCTCATCGGGGGGCGTCAAACATCACTCCTGTCAATTCCGCCACTTGATCGAGCAGCCCATGCTCGGCGTGTGCGGCTCGGGGACGGCCTTGCCGGCCAGCACCCGCTCGATCGCCGCGCGGAGGAACTCGCCGGTCACGGGCTTGCCGTTGCCCGGGGTCGAGCCGTCCATGGCGCCGCGATAGGCCAGCGTGCCGCCGGCGGCGTACAAGAAGAAGTCGGGGGTGCAGGCGGCGCTGAAGTCGCGTCCGGTGCGCTGGGTCTCGTCGATCAGGTAGGGGAAGGTCCAGCCGGCCCGCGCGGACTGTGCGGCCAGGTGCTCGGCGTCGTCCTCGGGATACGCGGCCGCGTCGTTGCTGCACACGCCGACGACGGAGAGCCCGGGATTCGCGGCGAGCACCCGGCCCAGCTCGGCCTCGACGTGCTTGACGTACGGGCAGTGGTTGCACAGGAACGCCACGAGCAGCGGCGATCCGGCGAACCGGTCGCTGCTCACGACCTCGCCGGTCACGGCGGGCAGTGCGAAGGACGGCATCGGCGTGCCGACGGGGACCATGAGCGAGGAGACGGCCATACCGGCGAGCCTACTGAGCCCCTCCGGCCGAAGCGCGGTAAGTCCGGCCGGTCCGGACCGGTCTCAGGTACCGCACTTCGCGGGATGGGTCAGTGTGCGAGCAGGACCAGCGCCAGCGCGACGGCAGCGGGCACGGCCTGGACCACGAGGATCCGCTTCGACACCGTCGCCGCCCCGTAGAGGCCGGCCGCGATCACACAGAGCAGGAAGAACACCTGGAACTGGAACCGCACCTCGGCGGATCCGG
Organism: Actinomycetes bacterium; assembly: GCA_025963185.1. Lineage (GTDB taxonomy): Bacteria > Actinomycetota > Actinomycetes > Mycobacteriales > Cryptosporangiaceae > RYN-140. Next base: position 2,791 of record JAOPVE010000146.1, on the reverse strand, counting down.
CGACGAGGCTCCACACCAGTCCGGCGGCGAGGAACCCGTTGTAGAGGCCCTGGTTCGCGGCGAGCACCTTCGTCGTCTCGGCCTCCGCCACGGAGGTGCCGAAGGTCTTGCGGCCGCGCGGAGTGGTCCACAGGAACATTTCGAGCACCAGGAAGTAGAGGTGCAGGACGGCGATGACGCCGACGAGGACTGCGGCGGCGACGCTCATGGCCCCACCTTCCTGATCTCGGTAAACGCTGGATCTCGCTAAACGCTTGGATCTCGCTAAACGCTGCGGGCGGGTCACCGTAGCGCTGCTACCGCGCCGCACCCGAACCGAACCCACCCGGCGACCCCGTATTGATGCACTGAGAGCCGGAAACTGCCGTGCTGACGGGGGAAGGACAGACGGTGAGCGGACGGGCGTGGAAGCTGTACGCGGTGGTCGCTGTGGCGATCACCGCTGGCTTCGTTGCCGTCCCCGCCGCCGTGGGCTGGCGCGAGGTCACGGCGCAGGTGGCGATCGGCTACTTCGCGGCGATCACGATCGTGGTCCGGACCCGGCGCAACAGCTGGTCGGACTGGCTGCCGTGGTGGTGCTTCGCGCTCGGGATCGGCGCGAACGCGTCCGGGATCGCGGTCGACTACTACATCCGGAACGTGCTCCAGATCGCGCCCTACCCCTCGGTCGCGGACCTCTGCGACCTGCTGCTCTACCTCGCCGTGGCGACCGGGCTGGTGCTGATCATCCGTCGCCGGAGCATGGAGACGGACTGGGCCGCGCTCGTCGACACCACCACGATCACGACCGGCCTGGGCCTGCTGGCCTGGGTGTTCGTGATCCAGCCGGCCGCGCTCAACCAGGCGCTTCCCCTGCTCGGGCGGATCACGCAGGTGGCGTATCCGGTCGGGGACATCATGCTGCTGGCCATGACGGTCCGGCTGTTGCGCGGCGGCGGCGACCGGAACTCGTCGTTCTGGTGGCTCACGGCCGCGCTGGGCTCGTTCATGGTCGGGGACACGACCTGGGTGGTGCTTGGGTCGCTGAACGTCGATCCGGTGGGGCTGGGTGCCCGGCTGGTCCACGCGGTGTACCTGTGCGGGTTCCTGCTGTTCGGGCTGGCCGCGCTGCATCCGTCCGCCCGGGACGTGAGCGCCCCGGCGCCTCCCGAGGCCCCGCGCCTGAGCGCGCCGATGCTGGCGATGCTGACCGTGACCTCGATGATCGCCCCGGCGATCCTGGCCGAGCAGGTGTGGCGTGGGAAGGTCACCGACGGGGCCGCGATCGTCGTCGGATCCGCGGCGCTGTTTCTGCTGGTCGTGACCCGGATGGCGCAGTTGCTGCGGCAGGTCGAGCACCAGGCGACCCGGGTCCGCGACCTGGCCAGGCAGGACGAGCTGACGGGCCTGCCGAACCGGCGGGCGTGGAACGACGAGCTGCCCCGAGTGCTCGAACGCGCGCGCCGGGACGGGACGCCGGTCTGCGTGGCGATCCTCGACCTGGACCATTTCAAGCTTTTCAACGACACCTACGGCCACCCGGCGGGGGACCGGCTGCTCAAGGCGGCGGCCGCGGCCTGGCACGGCGAACTGCGGGCGGTCGACACGCTGGCCCGCTACGGCGGGGAGGAGTTCGTGGTCCTGCTGCCGAACGTCAACACGACCCGGGCGATCGTCGTGCTGGACCGGGCCAAGCAGGCGACCCCGCTCGGCCAGACGTTCTCGGCCGGAGTGGCGGTCTGGGACGGCACCGAGACCTCCGACCAGCTCCTGAGCAGGGCCGACGAGGCGCTCTACGCGGCGAAGGCCGACGGGCGGAACCAGATCACCGCGGCCGCGCCACGGGTGCCCGAGCAGCCGGTGGCCCGGATCACCCGGCGCGAGGCCCGGCTGGCCCGAGCGGCCCGCGAGCCCTCGGACCGGTGAGCCGGGCGCACTGATGCCGCCAGGCTTTTGAGGTCCTAGCGGCATCAGCGGTGGGGTATGTGTGCGGCTCCGAGCGAGCCGTCGTATGCGGTGAGAGCGCTCTCAGGATCATCCGGGCGGCCCCTGCATGTCAATGGCATGTCGGGCGCATTACCGAATCGTTAACTGCCGCACCACCCGTGTAGCCGAGTGAGTGCCGCGCGTGACAGGCTTCGTCCATGTACCGGGAGAAGCCTTCGCGGATCCCCGGCAGCGTGCTCTGGCACCGCGACGCCGAGCCCTCGCCCACTGTCGCGCGGATCCTGCCCGACGGGTGCATGGACCTCATCTGGACCGGATCCGCGCTGGTGCTCGCCGGGCCCGACTCGGTCGCCCACCTCACCGAAACCGCGCCCGGCACCGGGTACGCGGCGATCCGGTTCGCGCCGGGCACCGGTCCCGCGGTGGCCGGACTGCCCGCGGCCGAGGTCCGGGACCAGCGCGTGCCCATTGGCGCGATCTGGAGTCCGGCCGCTGCCCGGGCGGCCACCGGGGCGCTCGCCGAGGCCACGGATCCCGGCCCCGTTCTCGAACGGATCGCCGCCGCCAGGATCGCCGCCTCGCCCGCGGATCCGGTCGCACCCGTGATCGCCGGGCTGGCCGGACGCGGGGCCACGGTCACCCAGATCGCCCGGCGGATCGGGATCGGCGAGCGCCACCTGCACCGCCGCAGCCTGGCCGCGTTCGGCTACGGACCGAAGACCCTCGGCCGGATCCTGCGCTTCGGCCGGGCAATGGCCCTCGCGCGCACCGGCCGCCCGCTCGCCGTCACCGCGGCCGGCACCGGATACGCCGACCAGGCGCACCTCGCCCGGGAGGCGCGCGCCCTGGCCGGGGTCCCGATGAG
>JAOPVE010000174.1 GCA_025963185.1 Actinomycetes bacterium | reverse complement strand
GCCTCCTCGCCCCCCTCACCTGACCGGCCCGAACCCGCCCGGCCCCGGCTGCCCGCGCTCGTCGGCGCCGCCTCCCGCGAAGTGCGGTAACTGCGGCCGGTCCTGACCGGCCGCAGTTACCGCACGTCGCGGGAGGCGGCGCCGTGGAGTGCGGGCAGCCGGGGCCGGGCGGGTTCGGGCCGGTCAGGTGAGGGGGGCGAGGAAGCGGGCGACCGCCAGGGCGCGGGTGCCCGGGGTGCCGGATCCCTCGGTGGTCCAGACCTCCGAGAGGATCCCCTGGACGAAGCCCCAGGCGGCGATCCGCTCGGGTGGCGCGCCTAGGCCCTCGGCGAGCTGGGCGATCCGGTCCGGGACCAGGCGGATCCAGCCGGAGTCGCCGGTGAACGGATCCGGGTTGTAGAGCAGTGGCGCGGTGTCGTACAGCGGATCGCCGATCACCCCGTGCGGATCGATCGCCAGCCAGCCGCGGGCCGAGCGGAGGATGTTGCCGTGGTGCAGATCCCCGTGCAGCACCACCGGACGCGGGGCCGACGCGCACAAGTCGGCGAACACGGCGGCGGCCCGCTCGACGAGAGCGCGCGGCAGGGGGCCGTCGCCGGGGTGCTCACTCAGGTAACGCTCGAACGAGCGCTGCCGATCGGCGAGCGGCGCCAGCGGGCATCCGGCCGGGACCGGGCGGTGCAGTTCCCGGATCAGCCCGATCGCCGCGGCGGTGGCCTCGGCGTCCCGCCCGGGCACCAGGTCAGCGGCCTCGGTGCCCGGATCGGCACGTTCGAGCAGCAGCGCGCCGAGCCCCGGATCGTGCGCGAGCAGCCGGACCGCACCCCGCCCGGCGAACGCATCGAGTGCGGCGGCCTCGCCGAGCAGGTGCCCGGGGCCGGGCGGGCCGAGCTTGAGGACGGCGGGGGAGCCGTCCGCGGTGGTCACGGCGGCGACCCAGTGGATCGACTGGCCGAACGGGTCGCCGATGCGCAGGCCCCAGCGCTGCGCCGCTGCCGCGACCTGGCCGGGCAGCCCGGCCAGGAACGCGCGGCCGTCCGCCCCGAACGCCTCGGTGACCCGCCGGGCCATCGCCGGCTGCACCTGGACGCGATGTACCTGCACGCGCTGTACCTGTTCCGGCCGGCCGTGGTCAGGCCGCGTGGACCGCGCCCTGGACCGGCAGGTCTTCCTTGCGCACCTTGATCAGCACGATGATCAGCACGGCCGCGAGCAGGATCAGTCCCGATCCCCACGCGAATGCCACGGTGTACCCGTGCACGGCCGCGCTCTGGACGATGCGCCCGGCTTCCTGGGGGCTGGGCGGGACGTGGCCGGTCAGGTACCGGGCGACCGCGCTGGCGAACATGGTGTTGAGCAGTGCGGTGCCCAGCGACGAGCCGACTTGCTGGGTCGCGTTGAGGGTGGCGCTGGCGGCTCCGGCGTCGTGTTCGGGCACCCCGACCAGAGCCAGGGACGACAGCGGCACGAACGTGAACCCGAGGCCGAGGCCCAGCGCGATCTGCGAGGGCATCAGGTGCGCCGGGAACGAGGTGTGGATGTCGATGCGGGTCAGCGAGAACATCGCGCACGCCGCGGTCAGAGCGCCGAGGATCATCAGCGGCTTCGCGCCGATCCGCGGCATGAGCTGGCTCGCCACCCCGGCGGCCACCAGCACCCCCACTGTGACCGGCAGCGACGCCAGGCCGGCCTTGAGCGGGGTGTACCCGAGGGTGCGCTGGAAATAGAAGATGAGGAACAGGAACGCGCCGAAGAGCCCCGCGCCGAACAGGGTCGAGGACAGGTAAGCGCCGCCGCGGTTGCGGTTGGTGACGATCCGCAACGGCAGTAGCGGGTTCTTGCTGCGGGCCTCGATCAGCACGAACAGGGCGAGCAGCAGCACGCCGGCGGCGATGAAGCCGAGGGAGCGCCAGGAACTCCAGCCCAGCGTCGGATCGGCGGCCTTGGTGAACCCGTAGACCAGCGACACCAGGCCCGTCGTGACCGTAACCGCCCCGGGAATGTCGTAGCGGGTGTCGCCCTGCGCGCGGCTCTCGGGCACGAGCAGGATTGCCGGGACGACCGCGAGCAGCGCGATCGGGATATTCACCAGCAGGCACCAGCGCCAGTTTGCGTACTCGGTGAGGACCCCGCCGAGCACCAGCCCCACGGCGGACCCGCCGCCCGCGATCGCCCCGTACACCGCGAACGCCTTGGCCCGCTCGTGCGCCTCGGTGAACAGGACGGTCAGCAGCGCGAGGGACGCCGGAGCCAGCAGCGCGCCGAACGCACCCTGCAGGGCCCGCGCCGCGAACAGCATGCCGCCGCTCTGGGCGAGGCCGCCGAGCGCGGATGCCAGGGCGAAGCCGACCATGCCGACCAGGAACGTGCGCTTGCGGCCCCAGTAGTCGGCGATGCGGCCGCCCAGCAGCAGCAGGCCGCCGAACGTGAGCGTGTACGCCGTGACGGCCCATGGCCGGTCGGCATCGGTGATGCCCAGGTCGTGCTGCGCCTGCGGCAGCGCGATGTTCACGATCGTGGCGTCGAGGACCACCATCAGCTGCGAGATGGCGATGATGGCGAGCGCGATCCACCGGCGCGGATGTAGCTGGCGCGGCTCTGCGATCTCCGCGGGCACGGCGGCACTGGTCGCGGACATGGTGCTCCCTCGTATTAGGGCGTCGACTGAGGTTCACCTGACCCTAAGCGCAGGGTCCGACAGTCCTGGTCAGGATGAGATCGAGCTCACGGCGGCGTGGCGCGGGCGCCGCGGCGGATGTTTGCCGACCGGCCGGGCGGGCAACTGCTGTAACTCGCCCCGCGCGCGGCCGGTGCACCAGCCCCGGCCCGCCAGGCCGGACGAGGGGAGCGTCGCCGGACGATGAACGAGGCCACCGACGCGCTACTGGAGACCCTCAAGAAGGCCGCCGTGGCGCTCAAGGCGGCACGGATCCCGTTCGCGGTCGGCGGCAGCTACGGCGTCTACGCCCGCGGCGGTGCCCCGTCCGAGCACGACGTGGACCTGCTCATCGCGCAGGACGACATCGACCGCGCGGTCGAGGTGCTCTGCGACCACGGCTTCACCGCCGCCAACCCGCCCGAGGACTGGCTGGTGAAGGTCTACGACGAGGACCGCCTCGTCGACCTCATCTACCGCCCGTCCGAGCGGCTCGTCGACGAGGCGATGCTCGCCCGCACCGACGAACTGACCGTCGGCGCCGTCGTCATGCCGGTGCTGCGGGCCTCGGACCTGCTGGTCAACAAGCTGCTCGCCCTCAACGAGCACTACTGCGACTTCGCCACCATGCTGCCGATGGCCCGGGCCCTCCGCGAGCAGATCGACTGGCCGTCCGTCCGCGCGGACACCGCCCGGTCGCCGTACGCCGAGGCGTTCCTGCTGGTCTGCGACCGGCTCGGCCTGATCCCCGCCGTGGCCCACCAGGCGCGCCTGCGCGAGGTACAGCACTCCTGAGCAGCGCGAACCCACCCCGAAGGGACGGCCCGATGAGCGACTCCCCCGCCGGAGAGGCGCCGCAGTACTCGGCGACCCGGCTCCAGCAGGCGCTGGCAGAGGATCCCCGCACCACCGAACTCGGGATCAAGGTCACGGTCCGGCCGGGGCACGTGTTCCTGCGCGGCCAGGTGATGAGCGCCGGGCGCCGCGACAAGCTCGCCGAGGTGGTCGGCGAGCAGGCGCCGGACCTCACGATCCACAACGAAGTCCGGGTCGCCGAGATCGGCGAGCCGCAGGACGAGGAGACGCTGGGATGATCCGGATCGGCGCGGTCGGCGACGTGCACCTCGGCGAGGACACCCAGGGCCAGCTGCGGCCCGCGCTGGAGAACGTGGGCGCCCACGCCGACGTGCTGCTGCTGGCCGGCGACCTGACCCGGCACGGCACCGCGGCCGAGGGCAGGATCGTGGCCAGCGAGGTCGGCGGCCTGCCGGTACCGGTGGTCGCGGTGCTGGGCAACCACGACTACCACTCCGACCAGCAGGAGGAGATCACCGCGATCCTCGGCGATGCCGGCGTGCACGTGCTGGAGGGCAGCTCCGTGGTGCTGCCGGTGAACG
>JAOPVE010000160.1 GCA_025963185.1 Actinomycetes bacterium | reverse complement strand
CGATCGGGTGACAGGGGCCCCACCGTCTGTCGTGCCCGCCCCGCCGTCTGTCCTGCCACGGGCCGGCCGGACGGGCGGTGCAGCTCAGCCGAGCGGCGTCCTGATCATCACCGATCTTGCGTTAGGTGGTCGATCGGTCACCGTGGGTTATCCGGGCGGTTCGCGTCGGCCGCGCATCGTCCAGCATCGGGCCGCGGTCATATCGCGCGGATCCGGGCGCTGCCAATACTGGGATTCCCCCGGCACCGGACGCCTGGGGCAGGCGGTGCAGTGCGCGCCGGTCATCCCACGGAGGGGTCTGGAATTTGATGAAGGTCCACACGATGCGCTGGGTTCGTCAGGGCGCGATCGCCGCGATCGCGGCGAGCACCGCGCTCAGCGTCGGCGTCGCGATGACACCGGCCACCGCCGCCACGATCGCCCCCACCACCAAGTCGGCCACCGGACCGGACTGGCTGTACCCGGCCTCGGCCATGACCGTCGCGGACGTCGCCAAGGCGATCCGGGCGGACGTGGCCTACAAGGCCGGCTACACCGGCAAGGGCGTCGGCGTCGCGCTGATCGACACCGGCGTACTCCCCGTCGACGGCCTGACCTCGGGCAACGTCGTCAACGGCCCGGACCTCTCGCTGGAGAGCCAGGTGCCCGGACTCCAGCACAAGGACACCTACGGCCACGGCACCCACCTCGCCGGGATCATCGCCGGGCGCGACAACACCACGGGTACCGGCTTCCGCGGGATCGCCCCCGACGCGAAGCTGACCTCGATCAAGGTCGGCGCGGCCAACGGATCCGTCGACGTCACGCAGGTCATGGCCGCGATCGACTGGACGGTCAAGCACCGCAACGACGATCCGGCGAACCCGATCCGGGTGATCAACCTGTCCTACGGCACCGACGGGATCCAGCAGACGGGCATCGACCCGCTCGTCGCGGCGGTCGACAACGCGTTCAAGGCCGGGATCCTCGTCGTGGTGGCCGGCGGCAACAACGGGGTCACCGGCAAGCTGACGAACCCGGCAATCAGCCAGTCCGCGCTGCTGGTCGGATCCGCCGACTCGATGGGCACCACCAACCCGATCGACGACGTGATCTCCGACTTCACCTCGCAGGTCGTCGTCAACCGTGGCGTCAGCATGACCGCGCCCGGCCGCTCGATCGTCTCGCTGCGCGCCCCCGGCGGCTTCGCCGACGCGAACTACCCCACCGCGCGCGTCGGGGACCGCTTCTTCAAGGGCAGCGGATCCTCGCAGGCTGCCGCCGTGACCTCCGGGGCGGCCGCGCTGATCGCCCAGAAGTTCCCCACGGCCACTCCGGCGCAGCTCTCCGCGGCGATCATGTTCGGCACCAGCCCGTGGGTGCGCTCGACCGTCACCGGCCGCGGCACCGGCGTGCTCAACGTCGAGAACGTGATCACCAAGACGAGCCTGACGGCGACGCTGCAGGTCGCGACCTCCAACGGCACCGGAACCCTGCAGGGCGCCCGTGGCACGAGCGCGGTCACCTTCAGCAACGACACCCAGACGCTGACCGGCGAGCGCGACCTGTTCGGCCCGTTCGACGTGGCGGCCTGGTACAAGGCCAGCGTGGCGGGCACGTCCTGGTCCGGCGGCACCTGGATGGGCCACGGCTGGACCGGCGACACGATGGGCGCCACCCTCGACGGCCAGGCCACCTGGACCGGCCGCACGTGGTCCGGGCGCACCTGGTCCGGTCGTACGTGGTCGGACGTGGCCTGGGCGGACGCCGCCTGGTCGGGCCGCACCTGGTCCAGCTCGCTGTTCAACGGCCGCACCTGGTCGGGTGCGGCCTGGCAGGCCGGCGGCTGGCTCACGGCCACCGGCGGCGGCTGGACCGTCTGACGGTCCCGAACTCTCCTGCACGCGGGCCGGGTGGTCCACCCAGCCTGCCCGGCCCGCGTGCGTCAGAGCACAGAAACTGAGCATTTCGGCGGACCAAAGTCACTGTCCGAAGGTCCGACGTCACCACACGTCATCAGGCACCATGCCAGACCGTCTTCCTGACGACGGGAAACCGTCGCGAACCGCGTTTGTTATCGGGGGCACCGAAGCGCCGCCGGATGGAGAGTGATCGCATGGGCACGTCCGCAACGCTGCGCCGCACAGGCGCCGCGACGGCCATGGTCGCCGTGGCGCTGACCGGGATCGCCTTGAGCGCCCCCGCGGCCCCGGCGCACGCCGCCGTCACCAGCTCGTCCGGCAAGTGGCTCTGGGAAGGCACGGCGACGACCGTCGGCAACGTCAAGGACGGCGTCGACTGGGACCGCAGTGTGAACCCCACCGGCAAGGGCGTGACCATCGCGCTCATCGACACCGGCGTCGCGCCCGTACCCGGCCTCACCACCGGGAACGTCGTCTACGGCCCGGACCTGTCGATCGACAGCCAGGACCCCACGAAGCGCTACACGGACGGCTTCGGCCACGGCACCCACCTCGCCGGGCTGATCTCGTCCAAGTCGACCGGGCTGACCGGACTCGCGCCGGGCGCCAAGCTGCTCTCGGTCAAGGTCGGCGGCTCGACCGGTGCCGTCGACGTCTCGCAGGTGCTCGCGGGCATCGACTGGACCGTCGCGCACAAGAACGACGACCCGGCCAACCCGGTCCGTGTCATGGTGCTCGCGTACGGCACCGACGGGGTGCAGAAGTACGACATCGATCCGCTGTGCGCTGCCGTGGAGAACGCCTGGCGGGCCGGCATCACCGTGATCGTCTCGGGTGGCAACGACGGCAACAGCGCCCACCTGCTCACCCCGGCCACCGACAAGTACGTGATCTCGGTCGGCGCCATGGACGAGAACGGCACCACGACCTGGTCCGACGACAAGGCCGCGACCTTCACCAGCCTCGGCGACACGACCCGCAAGGTCGACCTGCTGTCCCCGGGCCGGTCGCTCGTCTCGCTGCGTGATCCCGGCTCGTACGTCGACACGAACTTCCCCGGCGCGCGCATCGGCACCAGCTACTTCCTCGGCAGCGGCAGCTCCCAGGCGGCCGCGGTCGCCGGGGCGGTGGCCGCTGACCTGCTCGAACTGTTCCCCTCGCTGACCCCTGACCAGATCAAGAACCTCCTGATCGACTCGGACGTCAGCGTGGTCGGCACCTCGATCGGCCTGATCGACCTGCACTGGGCATACACCGACTACAGGAACTCGCAGAGCGGCTACTCGGCCTCGCGGTCGGCGCAGACGTTCACCAAGTCCACCGGCAAGGGACTGCTCGAGGCCTCCCGCGGCACCGCCCACCTCTCGGACGGCACCGTGCAGCTGACCGGCGAGAACGACCTGTTCGGGCCGTTCAGCACGACGGCCTGGGCGACGGCGAGCGCGGCCAAGACGTCGTGGGTCGGCGGATCCTGGATGGGACACGACTGGACCGGCGCGGGCTGGGAAACCACCTCGACCGGCGCCACGTCGTGGGCGGGCCGGGCGTGGTCGGGCCGGGCCTGGTCCGGCCGGGCGTGGTCGGGACGCGCCTGGTCGAGCGACTCCTGGCAGTCGATCACCCCCCAAACCAAGGGCTGGTAACCCCTCCCCCACCCACCCACTCACCCCGAAGTGCGGTAACTCCGGCCGGTCCCCACCGGCCGCAGTTACCGCACTTCGCGTTGTGGGGACCGCGGCGGGAGGCGTGCCGACGGGGGTCAGGCGGACTCGGCGAGAGGGCCGGAGAGGAGGGCGGGGATCCGCTGGGCGGTCATCGCGGCGCCGTAGCGGTTGCCCTGGGCCCACTGGCAGCCGAGTTCGGCGAGCAGCGCGGCCTGCTGGGCGGTCTCGACGCCCTCGGCGATCGTATTCAGCCCGAGCGCGCCGGCGAGCTCCACGATCGCGCGGACCAGCGGGGTGCGCTGCCCGGAGTCCGGGCCGTCGGACGGCAGGAAGGAGCGGTCGATCTTCAGCGCGTCGATCGGCAGGTCGCGCAGGTAGGCCAGCGACGAGTAACCGGTGCCGAAGTCGTCGAGGGCGATCCGGACCCCGTCCGCGCGCAGGGCGGCGAGCTGCGCGATCCCGTCCTCGGCGCGCATAAGGACGTTCTCGGTGATCTCCAGGATCAGCGCGGACGGCGGCAGTCCCGCCTCGGCCAGCCCGGCCCGGACCATCGCCGCGAACCCCGGTTCCCGGAGCTGGAGCGGCGAGACGTTCACCGACAGGGCCGTGCCGTGCTCCCGCCACCAGCCGGCGACGTCCCGGCAGGCCTGGCGCAGCACCCACTCCCCGACGGGCACGATCAGGCCGCTCTGCTCGGCCGCGGGGATGAACCGGTCGGGCGGCACCGCGGGGCCGTCGAACGCGCGCCAGCGCAACAATGCCTCCACCGCGGCGGATCGCCCGCCGGGCAGCGCGACGATCGGCTGGTACCAGACCTCCAGCTCGCCGCAGTCCAGGGCGGATCGCAGCCGCTCGACGGTCCGGGCCCCTTCGAGCCGCTTCTCGCGCAGCGCCGGATCGAACACGACGACCTGGTCCTTGCCGAGCGACTTGGCCGCGTATAAGGCGAGGTCGGCGTCCCGGATCAGGTCGTCGGTGGCCGCCCCCGGCTCGATCCAGCGCAGTCCCACGCTGGCGGAGGTGTGCAGCCGGTGGCCCTGAACCTCGAACGGCATCCGCAGGGTAGCGACGATCTCGGTGGCGCACTCGGCGAGCGCATCCGGATCCGCCACCTCGGCGATGATCGCGAACTCGTCCCCGCCGAGCCGCGCCAGCACCGATCCCGAGGGCAGCCGGACGCCGATCCGGTGCGCCACGGCGATCAGCAGGGCGTCCCCGGCGGGGTGGCCGTACCGGTCGTTGACGTCCTTGAAGCCGTCGAGGTCGAACATCAGCAGTCCGCCGGGGGTGGCCCGGTCGAGCGCCTCGGCGGTCCGCCGGAGCAGTAGCGCCCGGTTCGGCAGCCCGGTCAGCGGATCGTGCAGCGCCTGGTGCGCGAGTTCGGCCTGGAGCGCGTGCTGGCGGTGCAGCGCGTCCTCGAGGTCGATCGTGCGGGTGTCCAGGTCGGTGGCCCGCCGCTGGGCCACGCCGGTGAGCTGGCCGAGCCGCGCGACGAGCAGGACGGCCGTGAGCATGGTCCCGGCGATCGGCACGATGACGTCGAACGGATCGAGGTGCCCGGAGCGTAGCTGGGTCAGCACCGAGTACGCGCCGGCGGCCGGGCTGAGCAGCACCAGCAGAACGTAGAACGGCAGGGCGACCGGCCGCTCCGGGGCGAGGCGGGCGCTCGGGGCCGTGGCGACCGATCCCATCGACGGATGCAGCGCCGCCGCGCCGAGCAGCACGTTCGCCATCGACCAGCCGATGACGGTCAGCGGCGGTCCGGTCATGCGCCCGCCGTTGGCGACTGAGACGAAGTAGACGATATCGGCTGCGAGCAGGGCGAACTGGGCCAGGATGATGAACAGGTGGGCGCGCGCCCTGGTCCCGGTGACGAGGATCAGCCGGATCCCCATCGACAGGATCATCAGGTCCAGGATCGGGTACGCGAGCACGTCCGGATCGCGCGGCAGAGTCCCGACGTCGAACACCAGCGGATCCACGAGCAGGGTCCACAGCAGCACCCCGGCGGTCGAGGTGATGATGGCGGCCTCGGTCATGCCCGCGAGCGGCGACCCGTACCGGCCGTGCACGGGCAGGATCGCCGTGGCGGCCGCGAGCGCCGGGTACATCGCGTAGTAGGCGACGTCGAAGATCGAGAAGTGCGACTGGTTCAGCCCGGCGGCGATCATCCCGGCCCAGCCGAAGTTCGCCACGACGACGAGCACCATGGCGAGCAGCAGCAGCCGCCACGCCAGCGGGCGTGCGGGCCGGTGCAGCCGCAGGCCGCCGGCCACCGCGGCGATCACGCTGACCCCGAGCAGCCCGTACAGGCCCTCCTGCACGGCGGAGGGAGTCAGGGGCGCGATCAGGCCGGTGCTGACCCCGACGACGAGGTAGCCGAGCGACCACCGGCGCCCGAGCAGGACGGCGTCCGGCCTGGCGATCGGGCGGGCGGCCGGTGAGCGGCCGGGCCAGCGG
>JAOPVE010000154.1 GCA_025963185.1 Actinomycetes bacterium | reverse complement strand
CTTCGGCGCTCAGGCGTGACCTTGGCGGTCAGGCGCCCTGGGCTCCCGCGAAGATCTTGCTGAACTCCAGCGAGGTCTGCGGGATGTTGGTGCAGCTGAACAGTGCGCCCGTGCAGGCGTTCTTGTCCCGGTTGACCTCCCAGAAGCCCAGGTAGCCGATGCCGTTCTGGGTGGCGAACGCGGTGAGCTGCTTGGCGTCGTCCTGGTTGTAGATCGCGTGGTCGTCGTTCTCGCCCAGCATCGGCGTGACCCCGATCGAGGACATCGTGGTGCCCGCACCGAGGATCGGCTGGATCTGCGCGAGCGTCGCCTTGGCCGCCGCGATCGCCTCGTCGCCGCGGTCGGCCGTGTCGGCGGCCCCGTAGTCCATCGCCATGACGTTGACGTGGCTGACCTTGAGGCCGTTCGCGGCGGCGGACTTCACGCTGTTGACGCCGTCGGTCAGGCCGGTCGGGAGCACCGGCAGGGTCAGCGACACCTGGAGTCCGGGGATCTGCTTCTGGACCGCGGCGAGCGCCTTGGACCGCCGGTCGATCGACGCGATGTCCGCGCCGGCCGCGCCTTCGATGTCCATGTCGAACTCGGTGATCTTGAACGTGCTCGCCACGGCCGCATAGGCCTTCTCGAGCTGCGCCTGGTCGGTGCAGGACTGCGCGAGCTCGGCCCCGCCGGCCCCGCCGAAGGACATGATGACGTCCCCGCCGGCGGCCCGCAGTCCGGCGATCTGCGCCGTGATGAAGTCCTGGCCCGCCGGGAAGAACGCGGTGCAGCCCGCGCCGGTCGCGAACGCCAGCGTGAACTTCTTGAGGCCGGACTTGGCGGACAGGTCCGCGAGACTGCCTCCGTTGGACAGCAGGCCCAGGTCGACATAGGGCGCGACCTCGGGTCCGGCGGCTGCCGCGGTAAGCCGCTCGGCGGCTGCTCCCGTGGGCCGCTCGGCGGCGTCCGCGTGGACCGCCGCGGCGATGCTGGCCGCGGCGAGGAGGGTGGTGACGCCGGCGACCGTGGACAGTCGCCGGCCAAGCGGTGTGCGGTATCTGGACATGTGTGATCGGCCTTTCCACCCCGTGTCAGGTGAGGGCGAGGAGCGGCCCTGACACGCTCCTCCTGACTCCCGCCAGGGAGCGGGCCGTGATGGGGTGCCCGAGTTGCCCTGACGATCCGAGGCTGCCTACCGATTTCCGGATCTGCAAGCCTCAAACGAGGCGTACTGACCACAAACTTCCTTAAGAGTTTCTTGTGGTGCCGCCGGTGACAGTGAGTTCACTGAGGTCTGGCCGGCCGAGCGGGTCAGTACCCGCTGGTCGCGGACGTGGTGGGGACCGGCGTCCCGTGCCGCTGGCGGTGCGCGAGGTCGTCGAGGATCGTCGCGGTGGCCGTCGCGCCGAAGCGGGTCACCCCGGCGCTCGCGAACTCCAGCAGCACGTCCAGTGTGCGGACCCCACCCGCGGCCTTGACCTGCACCGAGGGCCCGACGGTGGCGCGCATCAGCGCCACGTCGGCCAGCGTGGCGCCGCCCGGCGCGAACCCGGTCGACGTCTTGACGAACGCCGCGCCCGCCCGCTCGGCCGCCCGGCATCCCGCGACCTTCTCGTCATCGGTGAGGTACGCGTTTTCGAGGATCACCTTGACGGCCGCCCCCTCGGCGGCCTCGACCACGGCGGCGATGTCGGCCTCGACATACGTCAGATCACGGGACCGGAGCCGGCCGATGTGCAGCACCATGTCGATCTCGGCGGACCCGGCGGCGATCGCCTCCCGCGTCTCGGCGACCTTCGCGGCGGTCGTCGTGCTTCCGTGCGGGAACCCGGCGACCGTGCCGGTCAGCACCCCGGACCCACCGAGCAGCCCCACCGCCAGGCCCACGTCACTCGGCCGGACACACACCGACGCGACCCGGTACCGCGCGGCCAGCGCGCACCCGGCCTCCACCTCGGCGGTGGTGAGTTCCGGTCGCAGCAGCGAGTGGTCGATCATCGCGGCGACCTGCTCGACGGTCACGTTCCCGGGCGTGAGCTCCATGCCGCCACACGCTACCCGCGACCACCCCTCCCGAAGTGTGTCGCTCTGCCGCCTCGGACCGGCCGTACGGCACACATTTCGCCGGGGCCGCCGGCAGCGGTCCGGCGGGCGGAGGCGGGCGGGCGGCTAGGTGGTGAGGCGGATCCGGGCCGGGCCGGCGGGGATGATCCGGATCGCGCGGAAGTCGGGCACCCGGGGGAGATCCGCGGTGAGGCCGGACTCGTGGCTGCCCACCACGACGGTCGCCGCCCCGGACGCGATGCCCGCGGCGAGCCCCGCCTCGGCGTCCTCGAACACGATGCACTCGCCGGGGTGGCGGCCGAGCAGTCGCGCGGCCCGCAGGTACCCGGCCGGGGACGGCTTGCCCGCCGGGACGTCCTCGGCGGCGACCAGCACCGACGGCAGCGGAAGCCCGGCGGCACGCATTCGCCGCTCGGCGAGCGAGCGCTGGGCCGAGGTGACCACAGCCACCGGGATCCCGCTCAGCGCCCGCATGAGCGCCCCCGCGCCGGGGACCTCGGCCACGCCGTCCATTCGCGACTCCTCTTCGGCGTGCAGCGCGGCCACGACCTCGTGCGGATCGTGGCCAGGCGGGAGGAAGCGCAGTACCGAGTCCAGCGTCTGGCGACCGTGCGAGTACCGGAGCAGTGCGGGCAGGTCCGCGCCGTAGGTATCGGCGAACTCGGACCAGATCGCCTCGACCACCGGAGTGGAGTCGACGAGGGTGCCGTCCATGTCGAACAGCACGGCGCCGACGGTGAGGTCGAGGGCGGTGGGCACGGCGGCGACTGTATCGAGTGCGCGGATCGGCCGGACGCGGAGAGGGGCCCGGACGATCCCGGGCCCCTCGGCGTTGGTGCTGGTCAGACGGTTGCGGGCTGGGCACTCGCCGTGACCCCGTGGCGTGCGGAGGGCTCGCTGAGCACCGCCACCCCGGTCAGGCCCGCGAGGATCGGCCACGCGAGCATCACGAGCGGCTGGTTCCAGTCGTCACCGCTCACGATGTTGGCGACCAGGATCAGCAGGTAGCCGGCCGCGAGCGCCGGTGCGGCCCAGCGGCGCCAGCCCGTCAGCACCCCCGACCGTGCCACCGGACCCGCGGCGAGCAGCCCGCCGAGGGTGGTGACCAGGCCGCCCACCGGGAAGAACAGGTTGTTCTGGTTGCCCGTGATCGCCTCGGTGATGCTGCCAGCGAACAGGGCGACCGGGCCGATCAGCCAGATCACCAGTGCGGCCTGGCCGAACCGCCCGCCGCCGGTCCCGGCGAGCCACAGCGCTGCGATCACGGCGGCGAAGCCCGCGAACCCGGCGAGGATCAGCAGCTCACCGGCGGTGTGGGCGGGTCCGTGCCTGGCCGGGATCTCGACGATCAGCCCGGCGGCGAACAGGACCGATCCGGCGACACCGGCCGTTGCGGCGGTGCGGACTGCGGGTGCGCGGTTCATGACGTCTCCTCCGGAGATCGCGAGCGGGTCATCGGGCGGTGGGTCATCGGATGGTGGCTGGTGATCCGGCGCGGTCACGCAGCATGGGGGCGACCAGAGCGACGGAGAGCAGGGTGAGGACGATCCCGACGGCCGCGGCGGCCTTGGCCCCGGCGGGCACGCCGTCCACGAAGAACGCGGGCACCGCGCTCAGTGCCGACAGCAGCCGGGTGACGATGACGGCGACGATGCCGGGCCGGCTGCCGCGCCAGCCCATGACGACCCCGGCGAGGGTGATCAGCCCGAGCACGGCCCCCGCGATGGCGATGCTCATGGGCGGGTGCTCGCCGTCGGTGAACGCGGGGCCGGCGACGTCGGACAGTCCCAGCAGGCCGGCGACGACCAGCCCGATCGTGGCGGTGGTGGAGCGCTTCATGGTTCCTCCTCGGTGGAATGCCGTGCACAGATCGTGGGCCGGAGCCCCGGAGCGAGCATCGGAGCCAGCGCGGATCGCATCTCCGTGCTGACACGTATTCGCGGCGGGCCGATCCGCCGTACCGTGACGGCATGGCCGGTCACCGGGCGTCGCGCGTGGTCACGTACCTGCTCGCGCTGCTCGTCGCCGGGCACCTGGTGGCCGCCGGCGCGCTGCTGGCGGCCGATCCGAGCTGGGCCGCCGGGGCGTATGTCGGAATCGCGGGGGTCCTCGGCCTGGCGTCCGCGGGGCTCGGGCTGCTCGTGGCGCGGCGGCGGCCGGGGAACGTCGTCGGTCCGCTGCTCGTGCTGAACGGTCTCGCGGCCTGCTCGGTCATGGTCAACGACGCGTACGGGGCCGTGCTCGCCGACCGGCCGGGGCTGCTGCCGGTGAACGGCGCGGTCCTCGCCTTCTCGGGCGGATCCTGGATGTTCCTCTACGTCCCCGCCGCCCTGCTGATGCTGTTCTTCCCCGACGGGCGGCTCCCGGGGCCGCGCTGGCGGATCGCCGCGATCGGGCTCGTGGCCGTGCCGGTGCTCTTCGACGTGCTCGTGGCGTTCGATCCGAGCCCGTACCCGGCGCCGTACCAGCGGGTGCCGCACCTGTTCGGCGGGATCCCGAAGCCGGTGCTCACGGCGATCATGGTCGTGGCGCTGTCGCTGCTGCCGGTGTTGCTCGGGCTGCTGGTGGCGTCGGCGGCGGCGATGGTGGTGCGGTACCGGCGGGCCACGGATCCGGTGGCCCGCGCCCAGGTCACCTGGTTCGCGCTCGGCGCGCTCTGCCTGCCGGCCACCCTGCTGCTGTGCTGGGCGAGCTACCTGCTCCTCGGATCCGCGGACCTGGTCCTCTTCGGCCTCGCCGTGACGTACCTGGCGATCCCCACGGCGACGGCCATCGCCCTGCTGCGCCACGACCTGTACGACGTCGACAAGGCGATCAGCGCCACGGTCACCTACGGGCTGGTCACCGCCGCCCTGCTCGCGTTCTACACCGCCGCCGCGTTCCTGGCCGGGCTGACCGTCGGCAGGTCGTCGGTGCTCGCCGCGGCCGCCGCGACCGCCCTGTGTGCCGCCGCGCTGTCTCCCTTGCGGCACAACCTGCAGCGCCGGGTCGACCGGCGGCTCTACCCCCAGCGGGAGGCCGCGCTGGCCGGGCTCGACGACCTGCGCCGCCGCACCCACACCGGCGAGGCGCAGCCCGAGGAGCTGGAGGCGGTGCTGCGGCGGGCTCTGCGGGATCCGGAGCTGCGGGTCGGCTACGTGCTGCCGGGCAGTACCGACCTCGTCGACGCGGCGGGCGGCCCGCTGGCCCCGGGGGATCGGCACCAGGCCGCGGTGCTCGTGGCGGGCCGGCCGATCGGCGCGCTGGTCCGCGGATCCACGGGAAGCGCCGCCCTGTTACGCGAGCTGGCGGTGGCGAGCACGCTGCACGTCGAGCTGGTGCGGCTGCGGATGGGGCTCGCCGTGGCGCTGCGGGACGCCGAGTCGAGCCGGACCCGCCTGCTGCACGCCGGGTACTCCGAGCGGCGGCGGCTCGAACGGGACCTGCACGACGGCGCGCAGCAGCGGCTCGTCTCCCTCGGCATGAACCTGCGGCTCGCCCAGCGCCACCTCGGCGACGGATCCGTGGACCTGGACGGGCTGCTCGACCAGTCCGTCGCCGAACTGGGCACCGCCGTGGCCGAACTCCGCCAGCTCGCGCACGGACTGCGCCCCAGCAGCCTCAACGACGGGCTCACCCCCGCATTGACCCTGCTCGCCGAGGGCCTCCCCGTGCCGGTCACGCTCGACCTGCGGATCGGCGTGGTGCCCGACGACATCGCCACCACCGTCTACTACGTGGCCAGCGAGGCCGTGACCAACGCGGTCAAGCACGCCAGCGCCACCGCGATCGGGGTCCACGTCGAGCACGACGACGGTGGCGCGCTCACGATGCGGATCAGCGACGACGGGCTCGGTGGCGCGCGGATCCGCCCGGGGGCCGGGCTGGCGGGGCTCGCCGACCGGGTGGCGGCGGCGGGAGGCGACCTGTGGATCGCGAGCGACCACGGCCGGGGCACGGTCGTCGGGGCGGTGCTGCCCTGTGTCTCCTGATCCGGGACCGCTGCGGATCGTCATCGGCGAGGACTCCGCGCTGATCCGCGAGGGGCTTGCGCGGTTACTGGAGGACGCCGGGCACGTGGTCGCCGGGAAGGCCGGTGACGCGCCGGGCCTGCTCGCAACGGTGGAGCAGACGGCTCCGGACCTGGCCATCGTGGACATCCGGATGCCACCGGACCACACCGACGACGGCGCCAGGGCCGCGCGGGAGCTGCGCGCGCGCTGGCCCCGGCTCGGGATCGTGCTGTTGTCGCAGCACATCGAGGTCCGCCACTCGATCGACCTGGCCGGCGGCGGCTACTTCGGATACCTGCTCAAGGACCGGGTCTTCGACGTCGAGGACTTCCTCGACGCGCTCCGCCGGGTGGCCGGCGGCGGCACCGCGCTCGACCCCGAGGTCGTCGCGCACCTGTTCGCGCGGACGCCCCGCGATCCGCTGGCCGGGCTGACCGCGCGCGAGCGGGAGGTCCTCGCGCTGATGGCCGAGGGCCGCACCAACGTCGGGATCGCGCGCCGCCTCTGGCTCACCGAGCGGACCGTCGAGACCCACGTCGGATCGATCCTCGGCAAACTCGGCCTCGCCACCACCGCCGAGGACCACCGCCGGGTGCTCGCCGTCCTGCTCTTCCTCGGTGCCGGGGCCGGAAGCTGACATTCCTCGGCCGTTCGTCCACAACGGACCGGACGGGGTTGCGCCGCCGCGCCGCCCGGCGGTATCCCGGTGCCATGCTGACCTCGATCCTGCCGGGTCTCCGCGATCTGCGCGGTCCGCTCACCGCCGGCTACCTGTGGCTCCTCGCCGCCTGGATCGCGTTCGGGGACCTGATGCCGCACGCGCGCCCACGGTCCGGCGACATGCCGATCCAGGCCGCGTTCGACCTGGCCGGGTTCTTCGGCAAGGGCGCGGTCGTCGCCGCGATCTCCTTCACGGCGTATCTGTTCGGGGCGTTCGTGTCGATCGACGTCCAGTCCAGGCTCGGCCAGAAGCTGCTCCGCCTCGTCATGTCCAAGCCGGTCAGCCCGCCGATGGTCGACGCGCTGCGGGAGTTCACCCGGTTCGAGACCGCGCAGGCCCTCGGGGTCATGAGCGAGCAGGAGAAGGTGGCGGGCGACGCCGATGAGTGAACCGGGCACCGAATCGGACAGTGCGGCGCCCACGTCCGGATCCGGCGCGCGCCCGCAGCCCCGCTACTCCGCGCCGGTCTACGGGCAGCCGTCGCCCTACGGCCAGCAGCAACGGCCCTACGGTCAGCAGCAACAGCAGTACGGCCAGCAGTACCCGGCGGGTCCGTACTCCGAGTCGCCGTACTCCGACGTCCCGCCTCCGTTCATGCCCGTCCCCGTGCAGCGCTTCTACTTCGACGTCGAGTTGACCGGCGACCAGCTCGACCAGTGCGACACCGCCGTCGACCGGGTCCTCGACCGGGAGCTCGCGCCGCTCGCGACCAAGCTCGCGGTCGCCAACGAGCGGCTGTTCGACCAGTACGACCGGCTCAGCGCCGAGGCCAGCCTGCGGCTCAACGCCGCGTTGCCGCTCGCGCTGCTGTTCGGCGTGCTCGCGGCCAGGCTCTCGTGGTTCTTCCTGCTCGGGATCCCCGCCGCGGTGCTGCTGGCCTGGCAGGGGCTCGTGCGGATGCGCTCGGCGAACGACCTGCTGATGCAGAGCGTCATCACCAAGGCCGTCGAGTCGTCCGAGGTCGCCGGGATCGTCCGCTACGTGATCCGCGAACAGCACGGGCACCGCGAGCCGGGCTGACCGTCGTCACTGCGGCGAGCGGTAGCGCGACTCCGCAAAATCCTGCTGCGGATCGGCGGGCGCCGCGATCCGTAACGGTGGCAGGTAGCGGGCGGCCGCGACCGAGCCGCGGCGCACGTCGAGCAGCCAGGCCGAGCCCTTGGGCCACTCCGCGTCCGCGGGGATCGGCGCGCCCGCACCACGCAGAAACGCCAGCAGGGCGCCGATCGTCTCACCGTGCGAACACAGCACCGTGCCGCCGTCCTCAGGCCGCTCGGTGGCGACCGCGAGCAGGTCCGCGACGGGCCGGTCCCTGCCCAGGCGCGCGTCCGTGGCGACGGCCAGGCCACGATCCGCGGCGAGGTCCCGGACCGTCTGCACACACCGGACCGCCGGGCTCGCCAGCACCGCCGAGATCCGCACGCCGCCGAGCTGGACCAGCAGCCCCGCGGCCTCCTGCCACCCCGTGCGCGACAACGGACGGAGCTCGTCGTCCCGGATCCACCCCTGCTTGTCGCCAGCGTGTGCGTGCCGCACCAGGCAGATCACGGGCCTGTCCTCTCGGGTCGCGGGTGCTCGCCGCCGACCCTACGGATCCCTGCTGGACCC
>JAOPVE010000142.1 GCA_025963185.1 Actinomycetes bacterium | reverse complement strand
TGGGCCGCGGGGGCGTCGAGGTAGTCGGCGCCGAGGTTGTTCGCGACCGCTCTCGGTCCGTTGTAGACGCCGACCATGTACTTCAGCGCCCGCTCCCCGGCGGGCGAGGCGAAGGCGGCCTTCGAGCCGTCCGGGGTGATCTGCTGGCCGCCCGCGGATCCGATGAGTGAGGCGAACGTCTGCTGGAGCCCGATCGGGTGGCTCGGCAGCAACAGCCCGGCCCTGGTGACCTTGCCGGACGCGTCCCGCTTCGTCAGCGTCGAGGCCGCCGCGAGGACCGCCTCCCAGGTCGCCGGAGGACGGTCCGGATCGAGGCCGACCGCGCGGAACAGATCCGGCCGGTACGCGATCAGGTTGCCCTGCATCGACAGCGGGATCAGGTACTGCACACCCTTGACCTGGCCGCCCTTGAGCGCGGTGCCGAGATCCGCCGCGTCGGTCAGTTTTTCGACGTACGCGGTGAGGGGCTCGACCCGGTCGTTGGCCACGAAGTCGGCGACGGCGGCCGGGCCGTGGCCGAACACGTCCGGCGCGGTACCGGCGGCGAAGGCGGCGTTGAGCTTGGGCGACAGGTCCGACCAGTCGACGAACGTGACCTTGACCTTGCTGCCGGTCTCCTTCTCGAAGGCCGGGGCGATCGTCTTGGTCACCAGGTCGATCTCGGCCTTGTTCGTGCCCGGGAACCACACCGAGATGGCCTTCGCGTCGCCCTTGCCCGGCGATCCGCCGCCGCCCAGGCCGCAGCCCGCCATGGCGAGTGCGAGCGCCGAGACGGCCGCGACGGCTGCCCAGCGGTGTCGAGCCTTCATGAACACGCTTCCTCCTGATCGGCTGCCTGGTCGGCTGCTCAGCGGTGTGGGGCGGGGGCGACGCTGCCCTCGGTGAGCGGATCGCAGGCGATCACCTCGACGTGCCCGGCGGGCAGCGCGCCGTCGAGTAGCGCCAGGAGCAGCGCGATCGAGCGGGCACCCATCTCCCGGCGCGGTATGGCGGTGTAACTCCACCCGGCCACGACGGATCCGGTGGGCGGCGAGTCCAGGCAGACCACGGACAGTTCGGCGGGAACCTCGCAGCCGTGCCGCTTGGCCGCCTCGGCGACGGCCTCGGCCAGCTCGAAGGTCTCGGCGACCAGCGCGGTGACGCCGTTGCCGAGTTGGCCGGCCAGCCAGTCCGTGGTGATCTGGTCCGGGGTGGTCAGGGCGTCCGGCTGCGGCGCCAGGCCGGACCGGCGGCCGTGCTCGGCGAAGGCCGTCCGGCGCTCCTCCTGCGGCGCCCGGCGGACGTCGTTGCCCACGTACGCGACCTGGCGGTGGCCGAGATCCGCCAGCGCACGGACGGCGCCCGCGACCGCCGCGGGATAGTCGGCGGCGACGTACGGGGCTGATGTACCCGGCACATCTCGCCGTCCGATGAAGACGAAGGGGTAGCCCTCCGCGGCCAGGCGCTCGAGTTCGGCGTCGTTGCGTTCGAGGCCGAGGATGATCGCGCCGTCCGCGAGGCGCAGCCGGTTGGATCCGTTGGCGTAGATGCTGCGGGTCCCGTCCGGGCGCTGGGTGGACGAGAACAGCACCAGATCCTGGCCCAGCTCGACGGCCTTCTCCTCGATGCCCGCGAGAAACTCGTGGTAGTAGTCGTCGGCCCGGACCGGGAACACCCGCTCGAAGGTGTGCACCCCGAGCAGTCCGTTGCGGCCACCCCGCAGGGATCGCGCGGCGACATCGGGCACGTACCCGAGCTGCGTGGCCGCCGCGCGCACCTTCTCCTGGATCCCCGGTGTGATGCGCTTGGTCTCGGCCTTGCCGGTCAGCACGACGGACACGACCGCCTGCGACACCCCCGCCAGGCGCGCGATATCCCGCTGACCGGGCCGATCACTGCGCTGCGACACGGCCGGCTCCTAGCTGCGGTGATACGTATCTCTCAGGTGGGGGTGAGGCAGCTAACCAGAGGCCCGATCGCCCTGTCAACGGCCGGCTCCGGACTGGACTGGACCCCGCGCGGATGATGGAAAGCGCACCGCCGACCGAGGAGGCTCCCCCCGTGCCGTACACCGACCTGCCCGAAGCCGAGCTGCGCGAGTACCGCACGTCGGTACAGGCGCCCGCGGATCTGGCGGACTTCTGGTCGCAGACGCTCGGCGAGGCGCGGGCGCTCGCCGTGCCGCCGGTACTGGATCCGGTGGGCACCGGGCTGCGGCTCGTCACCACCCAGGACGTGACGTTCAGCGGTTTCGGCGGGCACCCGATCCGGGCCTGGTACCACCGCCCGGCGGGCGCGCTCTCGGAGCTGCCCACCGTGATCGTCTACCACGGGTACAGCGGCGGGCGGCCGCTGCCGCACTGTGTGCCCGCCTGGTGCCTCGCCGGGTACGCGGTACTCGACGTCGACACCCGGGGCCAGGGCGGCGACACCGCGGACCCCGGCGGATCCGGGCCGTTCTGGCCGGGATACCTGACCCGCGGGATCGAGGATCCGTACGGCTACTACTACCGCCGGGTCTTCACCGACGCCGTACTCGCCGTGGACGCCGCCCGTGCGCTGCCCGGAGTGGATCCGTCCCGGATCGCGGTCACCGGCGAGAGCCAGGGCGGCGGCATGACGATCGCGGTAGCCGCGCTCGCCGAGGGGATCACGGCCGCGATGCCCGACGTGCCGTTCCTCTCCGACCTCCCGCGCGCGGCCTCGATCGCCACCCGCACCCCGTACTCGGAACTGGTCAAGTACCTGTCGATCCACCGTTCCCAGGTCGAGCGCGCGTTCGCCACTCTGGCCTACTTCGACGTGGCCGTGCTGGCCTCGCTGGCGACGGTCCCGGCACTGTTCTCGGTGGCGCTCATGGACCAGACGACCCCACCGTCCACGGTGTACGCGGCGTACAACGCCTATGCGGGCGACAAGGAACTACGCACCTACCCGTTCAACGAGCACGAGGGCGGACACTCCCACCACGAGGCCGAACAACTCCACTGGCTCACCTCAACCCTGCCCCTCCCCTGAGCCCCCAACCCGAAGTGCGTGCTGTTATGCCGCCCCTGACCGGCTTAACGGCACACGCTTCGGTGAGTCCGCGGCGGAACGGGGTGGGGTCGAGGAGTGGCCTGCAACGGCGAGTGGGACCGAACGCCGTCCTCGGCACTGGGGTGCCGAGGCGGTTGAGGAGCGACGGAGGGCAGGCGGACGTGCCTGCCCGCGAGTTCGGAGACCCATCGGGCCGCCAACTCGCGACTTCGTGGAGCGGTGGGTGTCGGGTATCGGGCCGGAGTCGCGGGCACGGTGGCGTTCCACGGCGCGCGTTACCGAGCGTTCTCGGGATCGGGGTCATTCATCGCCCGGTTTCCCGGCGGGTTCTAGTGCGGGGCGACGACGAGCTTGCCCAGTTTGTGGACCACGCTGAAGTCGGCGAGCGCGGCGGCGGCCTGGGCCAGCGCGTAGGTATGCGCGATCGGGACCTCCAGGCGACCGGCCGCGACCTCGGCGAGCAGCGCGCTCAGCTTCTCCCGCGAGGCCACCGCGACGATCGGCGTGACCGTGATGTCGTCGCGGCCGGCCTGCTCGGCCGTCGCGCTCAGCGCCGAGGCGAGGCGGCCGCCCGGACGGATCACCGCGGCCAGTTCGGCCGGATCCCCCGCCGCGTGTACGACGGCGGTGACCCCGTCGGGCGCGACGGCCCGGACCGCCGCGGCCAGGTCGCCGGTGTAGTCGACCGCGTGGGCGGCTCCCAGCCTGTGGACCAGTTCCGACGCCTCGCCGGGCCGTGCGGTCGCGATGACAGTCGCACCCGCGGCCACCGCGAGCTGGATCGCGAACACGCCCACACCGCCCGTGGCGCCGGAGATCAGCACGACGTCGCCGCTGGTCAGGTCCAGTGCGCCGAGCAGGTCGAGCGCGGTCACTCCGGCGAGCCCGATGGCGGCGGCCTGGGCGCTCGTCACCCCGTCGGGCACCGGGACGACGGTGTCCGCGTCGACGGTGAGCGACTCGGCGATCCCGCCCGTGGATCCGAGCGACATCGCGGTGAGGACTCCGGTGATCCGGTCGCCTGGCGTCACTGTCGTGACGGCGCTGCCGACCGCGTCCGCGATCCCGGCGAAGTCGCGGCCGATCACCACGGGGAAGGTGTGCGGGAAGACGTGCCAGAGGTATCCGGCGGCGATCGCGGCGTCGATCCCGTTGACCGACGCGGCCTCGACGGTCACCCGTACCTGGCCCGGTCCTGGATCGCCCGCGGGACCGAGGTCGAGCACGTCCGCCTTGTCGTCGCGCCCCTGGATCGCCAATGCACGGACCATCGCCAGCCACCTTCACTCGTCGCGGATCAAGCTCCACCGTCGACGTTACGCGCGGATTGGCCTGATCTGGCGACACGCCGCGTCACCCCGTGGTGCGCCCACACACAGCCCGTCGCCCCAGACCGGGTGCCGGTTCACGCGGCCTGGGCGCGCAGCCAGTCCATTGCCACGGGACAGGCGCTGAGCACCGACACGTGACTGTCGCGCGGGCGCAGCCAGAGTTCGGCGCGCGGGAGTGCGTGCAAGAGCCGGTCGGCGTGCGCGGCCGGAATCACGCGATCCTCACCGCCCTGGACCAGAAGCACCGGTGCTGTCACGGCGTCCAGTTCGAAGCCCCAGGGTGCGGCGAAGGCCACGTCGTCGTCGATCAGCCCGTCGGGACCCGCCGAGCCGGCCGCCTGCGCGTCCACGCCGAGCGAGGCCCAGGTGCCCTCCAGCGCGGCCCAGTCGGCGGCCGTGAAACTGTCGGGGTCGAACTCGTCGTGCTCGGCGAACTCGGCCCGCGCCTCCCGGCCCCGCGCGGCCGCGCGCAGCGATGCGTCGGAGAACATGCCCGCGGACCAGTCGAACTCGCCGGTCAGCGGGGCGATTCCGGCGAGGCAGACGACGCCCGTGACCCGATCCGGCAGAAGGGCCGCGCAGGCGAGCGCGTGCGGACCGCCGCCCGAGGCACCCATCACCGCGAACCGGCCCACCCCGAGCGTGTCGGCGATCGCGGCGACGTCGGCCGCCGCCGACGCCACGTCGCGCCCGGGCCGGGGTGTCGAGCCGCCGTAGCTGGGACGGCCGTAGGAAATCAGCCTGATTCCGCGTTCGGCCGTCGCGGCGAGGAGTGGGTCGAGCAGGGCACCGGTCTGCGGCGATCCGTGGTGCCAGACCAGTGCGGGACCGGTTGCGACGCGGCCGGCCGGGCCACTGTCGTAGGTTCGCAGCGTGCGGCCGTCGGCCAGGCGCACGTCCTGTTCGATCACCATCGCCGCAGGATAATGCGCCCGGCGGCAATGGGGGTCGCTTCCCGGCCCTGCGCCTGATCCCCCGCAACCCGGTCGCGACCGTCCTCGCGACGCCTCCGTTGCGCCGGGAATGCGGCCGGGCCGAGTGGCGAAGCAGGGCGCGAGTACACGTGGCCGCGCCGTGACGGGCAGTCATGGCCTGTGGATCTGAATGGGATCTTGAGGCGCCTGGTTGTCCGGGGTCGCGTCCGGTGGTCGACCGCCAGGCTGTCACGGCGTGTAGCGGTGTGGCCCCGGCCAGCGGCGTGGCACCGGGGAGCGACGGCACCGGGCAGCGGGGTCGCACCAGGTGGCGGTCGGCTGCGGCTCGACGGCGAGGTGGTTGCGAGGACTTCGGCGGTAATGTGGCTGCATTCGGCGAGTGGAGGGCGATGACGACGAGCCCGCGATTCCGGTCCGCGCCGTCGGCGACGCACGAGGTGCTCAACCAGGTACCTCCGCTGACCGGGCACGACGTGGCGGACGATTCGGCACTGACCGAGGCCGTCGAGCGCGAGGGAGCCGGCTGGTCGCTCATCGAGTTGCACCGGCTCGGTGGCCTGGCCGCCTCCGAGGATCCGCAGCGCTGGGGCGACGAGGCCAATCGCTACGAGCCCCGGCTGCGTACCCACGACCGGTACGGCAACCGGATCGATGAGATCGAATTCCACCCGTCCTGGCACCAGTTGCTGGACGTGGCGGTCGGGGCGGGCCTCGCGGGCGCATCCTGGGCGGATCCGAGCCCCGGCGCGCACGTCGCTCGCGCCGCGGGATTCTTCACGTGGACTCAGGTCGAGGCCGGGCACGGCTGCCCCGTATCCATGACCTACGCCGCGGTGCCCGTCCTGCGGGGAACCCCCGAACTCGCCGCGATCTACGAGCCGGGGCTGACCAGCCGGGACTACGACCCGGGCCTGCGAACGCCGTCCGGTAAGCGCGGGCTGCTCGCCGGGATGGCGATGACCGAGAAGCAGGGCGGATCCGACCTCCAGGCCTCGACCACCTCGGCGACACCGATAGGTGATGGCACGTACCTGCTGCGCGGCCACAAATGGTTCACCAGCGCACCGATGTGCGACGTATTCCTCGTGCTCGCCCAGTCCCCGGCGGGGCTGTCGTGTTTCCTCGTGCCGCGGGTACTGCCGGGGGGCGAGCGGAATGTGTTCCGGATCCAGCGACTCAAGGACAAACTCGGCAACCGCAGCAATGCCAGCGGCGAACCCGAGTTCGACGACACCGTGGGCTGGCTCGTCGGCGAGGAAGGCCGCGGGGTCCGGACAATCATCGAGATGGTGGCGCTGACCCGGCTCGACTGCACGATCGGATCGGCCGCCGGGATCCGCGCCGCGCTGGTCCAGGCGATCCACCACGCCCGGCACCGCAGCGCGTTCGGCCGCTTGCTGGTGGACCAGCCTCTGATGACTGCTGTACTCGCCGACCTGGCTGTCGAGTCCGAGGCCGCGACAGCACTGGCGATGCGGCTTGCCGGAGCCGTGGACCGGGCCGCCCGCGGCGACGAGCGGGAACGCGCGTTCGCCCGGCTCGCGACCGCCGTGGGTAAGTACTGGGTCTGCAAACGCCAGCCCTTCGCGGTTGCGGAAGCGCTTGAATGCCTCGGCGGGAACGGCTATGTCGAGGAGTCCGGCCTGCCGCGGCTGTACCGGGAGGCGCCGCTGAATTCGCTGTGGGAGGGATCGGGCAACGTCCAGGCGCTCGACGCTCTGCGCGCCCTCGCCCGCACGCCAGACACCGCGGACATCTTCTTCGCCGAGGTAGACGCCGCGGGGGGCGCCGATCCGCGGCTGGACACCGCCACAGCAGACCTGCGGAGGACTCTCGGCGCTGGCGCTCCCGGCGGCGGGAGCAATGGCAGCGCGGCATCCGGTGGCGGGTCCGCTGTGGAGGGCCAGGCGCGTCGGATCGTCGAGCGCATGGCCCTCGTTCTGCAGGGCTCTCTGCTGGTCAGGCACGCGCCGGCCGCCGTAGCAGACGCATTCTGCGCGAGCCGTTTGGCCGGGGACTGGGGCCACGCGTTCGGCACCCTGCCGTCCGGCGTGGACACCGCCGCGATCGTGGCCCGGGCGGCGCCCCGTTACGAGCCTCGCTGACGTGCCATGGGTGCCGTGATCGCCCCCCAGACGGCGTCGGAGGGCGAGCACCACGAACCCACCGCAGGCCCGTGACCACCCCGTCGCGGTCCGCGCCAGCACAGCCGCCAGCGCTCCCCCTGCGCTCATCAGTTGCCCCTCAGCGACCATTCGGTGCGTCCGCTACATCGGGGATGGCCTCCGGCTGGTGCTCTCGGCCCTGGACGGCCGCCTCGTCGGCGATGGCCTGAAGCGCCTTCTCGGCTGGCTGGCGGATCGCGGCGGCACCCTGTTCCTCGAACGCTCGCGCCCGCGCGGCCTGCCGGTGGCCGTGGCGGAGGTCGAGCGCGCGCTGCGGGAGGGGTCCGTCGTAGTGACGTTCCCGGAGGGCACCACGTGGTGCGGGGTGCACGGGGGCACGTTTCGCCCGGCGTTGTTCCAGGCCGCCTGCGGCGCGGGCGCCCAGGTCGTGCCCGTCACGCTCGCGTTCTCGCTGCCGGGCGAGGTCGTCACCACGGCGGCCGCGTTCGTCGGGGACGACGATCTGCTGTCGTCGATCCGGCGGGTCGTGTCGTTGCGCGGGCTACGGATCAGCGTGCACGTCCACCCGGCGGTCCTGCCGGCGACCGGCGACACCCGCCGGACTCTCGCCCGCAGCGCCCTCCTGCCCACCCCGGCCCTCCGCACAGCCTGACACGCACCCAAAAACACCCGCACCCCAAACACCGCACCCCAATGGCCGCGCTGCCTGAACGGGCAAGAAAGCCCACGGCGCGCATGGCGGGCGGACCCACCGGGCATCGACGCAGTCGTCGACCACGGACCCGGGAGGTACCACCGGATGCTGCCCCGCACCTGTGCCAGCGCAGCGGGGGCGCTGGCACTCACCGCCTCGTTAGCCCTGCTCGCCACTCCCGCCCGCGCGGCCACCACTATCGGGGATCCGCTGCTGGATCCGCCGACGCAGACCTCGATCGGCCTTCAGCTACCGCTCACGGGGGACGTGAGCTACGCGGCTACCGCGAGCGTCCGGGACCGCCAGTCGGGGACCGCGGCGTGGCGCGAGGGCCTGCCGTTGCTGCGCGTCCGGCCGGAGACCGTGCACCGGCCCAGCGGGGATCCGCCGGAGCAGTTCGCCGGGAGCATTGTGGATCTGCGCCCGGCGACCAGCTACGACGTCGAAGTGCACGTCACGGGCGGCGGGCTCGACGTGACCAGGTCGGCGGCCGTGACGACGAAGGCCGTGCCCGGCGATCCCAACCCTGCGAAGCCGGTCGACGTGTACGACGGCCCGCATCTCACCGGGGCACTCCAGCAGGCCAGGGCCGGATCCGTGTTGCTGCTCCACGAGGGCACCTACGCCGGACCGTTTCAGCTCATCAACTACCGGCCAGGCGACCAGCCGATCGTGATCCGGGGCGCGGACCGCGAGAAGGTGATCCTCGACGGCGGCGGCACGGCCGGACCGGTGCTCGACGTGTACGGCGGCCGGATCCACGTGGAGAACCTCACCCTGCAGAACGGCGAGCGCGGGGTCCGGTTCCTCGGCGGCAGCTACAACGGAGTCACCTACCCGGCGGTCGAGAACGTCGTGCGCGGCGTCCACGTGAAGAACACGAACTCGGGGATCACGACCGACGACTCGCAGACCGGCTACAACGGCGACTACCTGTGCGACAACGTCCTCGAAGGCCGGACGGCGCGCGGCCGCCACTGGGTCGACGCGACGCCCGCCAACCCGAACCCGGACAACAGCCCCGCGAACTACCAGGGCGTGATGGTCGGCGGCGGGAGCACGGTCTGCCACAACACGATCAGCGGCTTCGGCGACGCACTGCACGTCACCGGTCAGCAGAGCGGCCACGCGACCAGGGCCGTCGACTTCTACGGCAACGACATCCGCTGGACGTTCGACAACGGCGTCGAGGCCGACGGCAGCGAGGGCAACATCCGGATCTACCGCAACCGCTTCCTCAACACCTACATGCCGCTGAGCTTCCAGCCGGTCTTCGGCGGGCCGGTCTACGCGTTCCGCAACGTCATCGTCAACGCCTACAGCGAACCGCTGAAGTTCCACGGCGACGCGGGCACGCTGGACAACTCCAACGGGGTCCTCGTGCTCAACAACACGGTCGTCAAGGCGGGCGTCCCCCTGTCGCTGAACACCACAACCATCAGTGCCAATTTCCGGATCGAGAACAACCTGTTCATCGGCAACGGCGGCCAGCAGTCGGTGGCGTGGGCACCTCAATCCACCCTGGCGACCTTCGACCACGACGCCTACTACCCCGCCGGCACCTTCTCCTTCGGCGGCACCACCTATCCGGATCTGCACGCGGCCCAGCAGGCCGGCTACGAGCCGAGCGGCCGGACGGTGGGCCCGGATGTCTTCGCCAGCCTCGCCCCGTGGCCGTCCTGGGACACCTACGCCGAGCCCAGCGTCGACGCCGGGCTGGCCCCGAACTCGGCGGCCCGCGACCAGGCGCTCGCGCTGCCCGGGATCAACGACGTGCCCGACGGCCATCCCGACCTGGGTGCGCTCGAATACGGATGCGCCGCCCCGGTGTACGGGGTGCGGCCGTCCGGAGTGGACGAGAACACCGAGGCATCCCAGTGCGGCGGGAGCGGCCCGGTGAGCTGGACCTCGCTGGTCAACGCCACGGCCACCGGCGGGACGCTCCGCAAGTCCGGCGGATCCGCGAACGCCCAGGACTCCGGCGCGCTGTCGGCCCAGCCGGCCGCCGGAGTCGAGTTCGGCTGGCCCGAGGCGTCCGCTTCGGGGTGCGTGGGGCTGGGCGCGCAGGATCCGTCGACCGCCTGCTCGATGGCCTACCGGCTGGTCCTGCAGCCGCACGGCGACCAGCGGCTCGCCACCGCGTACGGGCCGGAGGGGTACGTGGCCGACACCTACTACCAGCCCGGCGACCGGCTGCGGATCGCGATCACCGCCGGAGCCGTGACGTTCGCGCGCGTCACGAACGGATCCGCAGCGGTCTTCGGCACCTCCACCACCCCGCCGTCGCCCCCACTCTGGATCGACGCCTCCCTCTGGGACCCCACCTCCACAGCCGCCGACACCCAGCCCCTCTGAAACCCGAAGTGTGTGTCGCTGCGCCGGTCCCAGCCGGTCCAGCGGCACACACTTCGCGGAGGGCGCGAGCGGCCAGCGAGGGGCGGAATTTCGGCGGATGTAATTGTCTTGAATGTCTAGTTAAAGCCTCGGTGATCGGCTAGACAGGGTTGACCCCATCTCCCGCCCCCACCGAGGAGCCGTCCATGTCTCTCGGCAGAATCACTCGTTTCGCGCTGGCCGCCACGATCGCCACAATCGGCCTCGCCGGCGCCCAGTTAGCCCCCGCCTCCGCCGCGACAACGCAGGCAGAGAAGCCACTCGCCGTCCGGACCGTCCTCTACAACGCCAACGCCGCGGGGGTCTGGAAGGACAATGTCACCGCGGCCGTCGCGATCTGGAACGCCAGCGAGAAGAACGTGAAGCTCGCCGCGGGCAGCCCGGCGACGATGACGATCGACGCGATCGACGGCTGGCCCTACGCCGAGCCGAGCGGACTGGGCCGGGGCCGGATCCACCTCGGCGAGCAGGCGGTCCGCGACGGCTTCGACCGCACCCGGATCACGGCCCACGAGATCGGCCACATCCTCGGCCTGCCCGACAACCGGACCGGCCTGTGCAGCGACTTGATGTCGGGCCACAGCGCGCCCACGTCCTGCCTGAACGCCCACCCGAGCCCCAAAGAAGCCGCAACGGTCGACCGCAACTTCGCGAACGGATTCGCGGCCGCCGCCACCAAGGTCACCCGCTACGACGAGTGCTTCACCGAGCGCGCCTGCGTGTAGCGGCACCCACCCCGCTGAAGGAGCGTCGAACAGCCAGCCTGGGCGGCCACCCCCTAGATTCGGGGGGTGGCCGCCCAGAACCCCCTCATGCCGATCCGGATCGCCGGAGCCCGCGAGAACAACCTCAAGGACGTCTCGCTCGAGATCCCGAAGAACCGCATCTCCGTGTTCGTCGGAGTGTCCGGGTCCGGGAAGTCCTCGATCGTCTTCGACACCGTGGCCGTCGAGGCGCAGCGCCAGCTCCAGGCCACGTTCCCGGTGTTCGTGCTGAACTTCCTGCCCAAGTACGAGCGCCCGCACGTGGACGCGATCGAGAACCTGACCACGCCGGTGATCGTGGACCAGCGTCCGCTCGGCGGTAACGCGCGCTCGACGGTCGGCACGATCACAGACGTGTACTCGCTGATCCGGGCGGTGTTCGCGCGGCAGAGCCACGAGTCGCCGCTGCTGTACTCGTTCAACGCACCACAGGGCATGTGCGCGGAGTGCGAGGGCCTCGGGCGGGCGATGCGGGCCGATCCGGACCTGATGCTCGACCGCGCGAAGTCCCTCGACGAGGGCGCGATCCTGCTGCCGGGGTACAAGCCGGGCAGCCCGGGCTGGCAGGTGCACGCCGGTCACCCGGACATCGACCCCGCGAAGCCCCTCGACCGGTACTCCAAGAAGGAACTCCACGCGCTGCTGCACGGATCCGGGATCGACGTCAAAATGACGTTCAAGAACGGCAAGAGCTACACGATCGCGTACGAGGGGCTGCTCGACAGCTTCGTCCGGCGCAACGTCAAGCGGGATGTCGGCGCCCTGAGCGAGAAGACCCAGGAAGCGGCCGCGAAGTTCATCACCGAGGGCGTCTGCACCGAGTGCGGCGGCGCCCGGCTGAACGCGGCCGCGCTGGCGACCCGGATCGACGGGCGCACGATCGCGGAGTGGTCCGCGATGGAAATCAGCGACCTGGTGGCGCTGCTGGAGCCGCAACTCGCGGATCCGATGATCGCCGCCGTCCACACCGCCCTGACCCGGATCGTCGAGATCGGCCTCGGCTACCTCAGCCTCGACCGGGCCACGCCGAGCCTGTCCGGCGGCGAGGGCCAGCGCCTCAAGCTGGTCAAACACCTCGGCAGCGACCTGATCGGCCTCACCTACGTCTTCGACGAGCCGAGCATCGGGCTGCACCCCCGGGACGTCGGCCGGCTCAACGGGTTCCTGCGCGCGCTGTGCGACAAGGGCAACACGGTGCTGGTGGTCGAGCACGATCCGGACGTCATGCAGGTCGCCGATCACGTGGTGGAGATCGGGCCCCGGGCGGGCGCGCACGGCGGCGAGGTCGTGTTCGAGGGCACGTTCGCGCAGCTCAAGAAGGCGAAAACCCTGACAGGCGAATGCCTCCGCGGATCCGCGGGACTGCGCGAGGACGTCCGCGAGGCGACGGGCTGGCTGCCGCTCAAGGACGTGTCGACCCACAACCTCAAGAACGTCTCGGTGGACCTCCCGGCCGGCGTGCTCACGGTCGTCACCGGCGTCGCCGGATCGGGCAAGAGCTCGCTGATCGCCGATGCCTTCATGGCCGCCCACCCCGAGGCCGTGTTCGTGGACCAATCACCGATCGGGGCCTCGTCCCGCTCGACTCCGGCCACCTACCTGGGGATCCTCGACCTGGTTCGGACGTTGTTCGCCAAGGCCAACGGTGTCAAGCCCGCCCTGTTCAGCTTCAACTCCGAGGGCGCCTGCGAGGCGTGCCAGGGCCGGGGCGTGCTGGTCACCGAGATGTCCTACATGGATCCGATCACGACCCACTGCGACACCTGCGACGGCCGCCGGTTCAAGGAGTCGGTGCTGGCCCACACGCTGCGCGGCAAGTCGATCGCGGACGTGCTGGAGATGTCCGCCGAGACCGCGGCCGAGTTCTTCACCGAGAAGCCGGTCCGGGCCAAGCTCGACGGGCTGATCGCCACCGGGCTCGCCTACCTCGGACTCGGCCAGGCGCTGAGCACCCTCTCGGGCGGCGAGCGCCAGCGGATCAAGCTCGCCGACCGGCTGGCCACGACCGGCGCGGTCTACGTGCTCGACGAGCCGACGACCGGCCTGCACATGTCCGACATCGGGATGCTGCTCGGGCTGCTCAACGGGCTGGTCGAGCGCGGCAACACCGTGGTCGTCATCGAGCACAACCTCGCGGTGATCGCCCACGCCGACTGGATCGTCGACCTCGGACCGGACGGTGGCAAGAACGGCGGCGAGATCATCTTCACCGGCCCCCCGCAGGACCTGCTGGCCGCCGAGGGATCCCTGACCGGCCAGCACCTGCGCGCGTACCTGAGTTAGGCCGCGGCGAGCAGGGCGCCGAGCGCGCTGGCCTCGGTCCGCCAGTCCCGCGCGTTCGCCACGCTGCCGGTCGCG
The DNA here is from genome assembly GCA_025963185.1 of Actinomycetes bacterium. Classification (GTDB taxonomy): domain Bacteria; phylum Actinomycetota; class Actinomycetes; order Mycobacteriales; family Cryptosporangiaceae; genus RYN-140. The sequence continues at coordinate 7,795 of JAOPVE010000142.1, read as the reverse complement.
CCGGACCAGCGCTCGCCGATCCGGTTCAGGCTGTCGCGGTCCTTCAGCCAGATCGAGTCGGACTGGCGCTGGGCGTAGGTGCGGTAGGTCGCGGATCCGGTGGCGTCGGCGAGGTCGCGCAGGTACCGCATGAAGATCCCCTTGAACTGCTTCTGGTTGTCGTCGCAGCTCGATCCGGTGCCGTCGCAGGACTCGGTGAGGATCCCGCCGACCGTGAGCGGGGCCGCGTTGATCGCCGCGTCGGCGAGCTGGCGCGCGGAGGTCAGCAGCGCGGCGTTCCCGGTGGCGCGCCACAGCTCGACGGCCGCGCCGATCGCCAGGCCCTGGTTGTAGGTCCACACCGTGCTGCCGTTGTTGCGGCACGCGCTGGTCAGGCCGTCGTTGACCAGCCCCGCGGAGTTGACCATCCCGCTGCCGGCGAACCACGTCCAGCCGGTCTGGGCGCGCTGGCGCCAGAGGGAGTCGCCGGGGATCCGGTTGTGGAGGGACGCCGTGAGCCGCACGTACAGTCCGGCCGTCACGGCGTTCTTGTAGGTGCGCTCGCGGTTCCACCACACCCCGCCGCCGCACGTGCCGGTGTCCCAGTAGCCCTGCACGTAGTTCGCGATCGTGGTCGCCTCGGTCAGGTACTTCTGGTCGCCGGTGGCGTCGAACGCGGCGACCCAGGCGAGGCCCCACCAGGCGCTGTCGTCGATCGCGCGGCTGACGAAGTGGCCCTCGATCGCGTCGCTGCTGCGCGCCCCGGCCGGGAACGTGCCCTTGTTCAGCTCGAAGGTGCGGTCGGCGAGGGCGCGGTAGTCCGTCCGGCCGGTGCGCTTGGACCACTCCATGAGCGTGGCCACCGCGACCGCGGAGTTCCACCAGCTCGACGGCCACCAGGCGGTGTCCGTGCGGTACGCCCAGGCCAGCGCGTCGGCGGCCGCGGCCGGACGGTCCGAGGCCGGGCGCGCCCACGCGGTGCAGGTGCCGTCCTGCCCGTCGGACGGCCGTCCGCAGGCCCGGACCGATCCGCCGTAGAGCGCGGCCCGGGGCTCGCGGGTGGCGAACAGCGGAGTCCGGGCCGTGGTGGCGCCCGCGGCGACGCTGGTCCGGCCGAGTGAGGATCCGGCCGCCCAGGACACCCCCTCGTCCCAGGACCGGTCGATCCACACCTCGTCGGCCGCGACCCCGGCGGAGAGCACGGCCCAGGCGGATCCGCGCGAGTCGACGTGCAGCGCGATCCGGCGCCCGCGCAGCGTCGTCTCGGGGACCGGCTGGTTGTCGCCGCTCCCCGCGAACGCCCCGTCGCAGATGGCGTCACAGGCCGAGGTGTGGACCCAGGCCGTGCAGCGGATCCCCGCCGCGTCCCCGCAGGCCCGGACCATCCCCCGCCGGTGACCCACCGGATCCGCGAGGTTGTACATCAGCGTTCGCGTGCCGGTCCACCCGCTGGGGATCGCCGCTTTGCCGAGCGGCCCGTCCCAAGTGGACCCGCCGGACCAGGTGCGGTCGATCCACACCGAGTCGCCCGCGATCCCGCTGTCGATGCTGGCCCAGGCCATGCTGTCGGTGTCGGAGACGTGCAGCGAGATCCGGCGGCCATTCATCGTCTGGTCCGGCACCGGGAAGGTCTCCTGCCGGGCCTGTGACGGATCGCGGGTATCGCAGAACACCGCGCACACGGTCGCGGCGAGCGGAACAGCGGAGGCGGCGAGCGCCCCGGCCGGGACCGTGACGGCGAGCGACAGCATCGGGACAAGGGCGCGCAGGCGTACGGAAGCACGCATGGCTGTTCTCCTTGCTGGGCGGTACGGGTGGGGACCGAACCTGGAACGGAGAAGCCGAGCGCTGATCCGCTGGGGACGGGGCGCCGATGAGCTCATGGTCCGCACTCCGGGGCGCCGGCTCAAGGCATGCCGCATTCGTTCCGCGGATGGCGCCCGGCCCCGACCAGCTGCTTCCACGACCAGCCGTGTCCACGACCGGGAGTGGCCGCGCGCTCCCGAACGGATACCGGGCGCGACCCGGCCGGACACCGGCGGCTGCTGGACTGGGACCGCAAGTGTGTCCGCCAACAGGCGAACTGACCGAGGCCGGGGAGATCGCCGTGCGCACTCAGCCGTGGAAGCGTTTCGGCGCCCTGGCGGCTCTGCTGATCGCCGTCTACCAGTTCCTGCCCGAGAACATCTGGCTGCGGACGGCCTGGCAGGTCGGCGCCGGGTACGCGGCGGTGGTCGCGATCGTGGCCGGGATCCGCCGGATCGACCCGAAGGACCGCCGTCCGTGGTGGTGCTTCGCGGTGGGGATCGGCGCGAGCGCGACGGGTGCCGCCGCCAGCACCCTGACCAGCCAGGTGCTGCACCAGACCAGCTACCCGTCACTCGCGGATCCGTGGTGGCTGGCCCTGTACCCGGCGTGCGGGCTCGGCCTGGCGCTGATGATCCGCCGCAGGCACCCCGGCCGGGACTGGACGGCCACCTTCGACACCACCACGATCACGACCGGCCTCGGGCTGCTGGCGTGGCTGTTCGTGATCCAGCCCGCGGCGGTCAGCCACGACCTCACGCCGCTGGCCCGGATCGTGCAGGCCGCGTACCCCATCGGAGACGTCCTGCTCCTGGCGATGCTGGTCCGGCTGATGCGCGGCACCGGATCCCGCGGGCCGGTCCACTGGCTGCTGACCGGATCTCTCACGCTGTTCCTGCTCGGCGACGCCAGCTGGGTGGTCCTCACCGACCTCGGGCTCGACGCCGGGACGCTCCCCGTCACGCTGACCCGCGGACTCCAGATGGTGTATCTGACCGCGTACACGCTCGCCGGGATCGCCGCCCTGCACCCGAGCGCGCTCAAGGTCAGCGAGCGGTCCGCGCCGAGGCCGCCGCGGCAGAGCGCGATCCAGCGGGCGATGCTGACCCTGGCCTCGATGGTCGCCCCCGCGGTGCTCGTCGCGGGGGTGTTGCAGGGCACGGTCCGGGACAGGGTTGCGGTCGCGGTCGGATCCGCGGCGCTGCTCGTGCTGGTCGGGACCCGGATGGCCCAGCTCCTTCGGCAGCTTGAGTCGCAGGCCCGCTACATCAGGGACCTCGCCCGCCAGGACGACCTGACCGGCCTGCCCAACCGGCGCGCGTGGAACGACGAACTGCCTCGCGCACTGGAGCGGGCCCGCCGACACGGTGGCCCGCTCTGCGTCGCGATCGTCGACCTCGACTTCTTCCAGCGGATCAACGACAAGTACGGCCACCCGGCGGGCGATCGCCTGCTCAAGGAGGCCGCGGCAGCCTGGAGTGGGCAGCTGCGGGCGGTGGACACGCTCGCCCGGTACGGCGGCGAGGAGTTCATCGCCCTCCTGCCCGGCGCGGACGAGGTCCAGGCCAGCGCTGTCCTCGCCCGGATGGGCGCGGCCACCCCGCTCGCACAGACCTTCTCCGGCGGGATCGCCGAGTGGGACGGCGAGGAGACCTCCGACCAGCTCGTCGCCCGCGCGGACGCCGCCCTCCACGAGGCCAAGGCAGCAGGCCGCGACCGAGTCCGCACAGCCACCCCCACCCCGGCCTAACCCCACCCGGAAGCCCATGCGGGTCCCCGAGATCCACAGGCTCTGCCAGCACACACTTCCGCCAAGGCCCGCCCCGGCGAGCGCAATCAGGAACGCTCGGCGGGCACCACCCTCCGAAGCGCGTGCCGCCAGGCCGGTCCCAGGCGGCAAAACCGCACGCACTTCGGGAGGGGTGGGGCGGGTTAGGACTCGTTGGCGAGGATTGCGAAGGGGATCCGGGCGGTGACCGACGAGGCCGCGAGGGTGAGGTCGCCGAGCGTGGCCGATCCGGCGATGAGGGAGAACACCGCCCGGTAGACCTTGCCGGGGATCATCGTGAAGCGCACCTCGCCCGCCGGGGTGAAGCTCAGTGCGGTGTCGCGGTGATCGTCCTGGGATCCGTCACCGGCGACCATGGTGTCGAAGAGGCTGACGCTCTCGTCCGCGACCACGGGGCCACCGAGCATCCGGACATGGGTGCGAGGAAGGCGGTTCCCCGGACCTCGTACGGCGGGGTGAGGATCTGCATCCCGGTACCCGCCCAGCCGGGCTGGTCCGGCCGCAGGGCGTTCCAGGAGGGCGGCGCGCCGAGGCTGGCCTCCGCGCGCCGGGCGAAGTCGGCGGTGAGGGCGGTCCGCTCCGCGGCGAGGTCCCCGGCGAGTGAGGCCGCCACGGCCGGATCCAGGTTCGGCCGGCCGCCGAGCACTGCCGCCGCGAGGTCCCCGTGGCGCCTCGCGGCGGCGAGCTCGTTCCAGGCCCGTCCGGTGAGGTACTGGCTGACCTCGGTGGAGTCGTCGCCGGGCACCGGATCCGCGAGCCGCCCCGGAGCGCCGTCCCGAGGCTGGGTGGGCAGGTCGGTGTGCATGTCGCCGTTCTCCCGTCCGGACGGCCCGCGCCGTCCCGCGGATCCAGGGGCGCGGCGAGCCGTCCAGAGACATCGCTGTCGGATTCCCGACAGTCCGGCTGAGCCACGAGCCGACAAGGCAACGGGACCGAGAGGTTTTCCACAGGTCGGTGCCGCAGGATCCGTACCGCTCAGCCCCCTGAGACGGGGGGTGCCCGGCGATGGCGTGCTGTCGCCGGGCACCCGTCCGGGTGGGTTCGCGGATCGGGGAGAGGGGGCCACGGCCAGATGGGGACTGTGCCGCTGACCCACGGGCCCGTCCCGTACCTGATCGCGGCGATCGGGGCCGTGGCGATCGCATGGCTGGCGGCCGTGCGGGGGCGCCGGTGGTGGCTGCGGCGGGTTCCGGCCGGAGCGGTGGTGGCGGCCGCCGCGACGGCGGGCCTGGTGTTCGTGGTGGAGAAGGTGTGGCGGCCGTTCCCGGACGCGCTGCCCACCACGGTCGTGCTCGCGGCGGGCGGGGCTCTGCTGGCGCTGTCCCTGGCCGCCCTGCGGTGGCAGTTCACCCGCGGCTGGTGGCGGGCGGTCATCCCCGTCGCGAGCGTGCTCGCGCTGGTCGCGGCCGGATCGCAGATCAACGTCTACTACGGCGAGTACCCGACGGTGGACTCGCTGCTGCCCGGCCCGCTCGCCAACGAGGTCCAGCTCGACCGGCTGCACCGTCCGTCGAGCGTCGTCGCCGCCCCACCGGGGAAGGGCCTCGCGTCGGTCTGGCAGGCCCCCGCCACGATGCCGGCCCACGGCGCGACGGCCTCCGTCACGATCCCGCCGCTCAAGTCGGGCTTCCGGGCGCGCCCCGCGTCGATCTACCTGCCGCCGGCCTACCTTTCCAGCCCCCGCGCCACCCTGCCGGTCCTCGTGCTGATGTCCGGATCGCCGGGTTCACCCCACGACTGGTTCGGTGCCGGGCTGCTCGCCGAGCGCATGGATCGCTTCGCCGCCGCCCACGACGGCCTCGCGCCGGTCGTCGTCGTCCCGGACGTCCTCGGCAGCGCCCTGGCGAACCCGCTGTGCATGGACTCCAAGCTGGGCAAGGCGGCCACCTACGTCGACGAGGACGTGCCCGCGTGGATCACCGCGAACCTGCAGGTGGACACCGACACGGCGCACTGGGCCATCGCCGGGCTGTCCAGCGGCGGGACCTGCGCCCTCCAGGCCGCGATCCGCTCGCCCAAGACCTACCCCACGTTCGTGGACATCTCCGGCCAGGACGAGCCCACGCTCGGCGGCCGGGCGCGGACCATCAAGGCCACGTTCGGCGGCGACACCGCAGCGTTCGAGGCCGCGCTCCCGCTGAACCAGCTCGCGGGCAAGAGCCTGCCCGGATCGTCCGGGATGCTCACCGTGGGCGACAAGGACAAGATGTACGGACCGCAGCAGCGGCACGTCGAGCGGGCACTTCAGCAGGCCGGGGTGCCGGTGAAGTTCGTGCTGATCCGCGGGGCGCATACGTGGGCGGTCTTCGGGGCCGCGCTGGAGAAGTCGCTGGCGTGGCTGGCCACCCGGTCCGGACTGGCCTGAGATGGCCGACGGGATGGCGCTGCGCGCGGGGCTGGTCCGGGCGGGTGGGGTGCCCTGGCGGGCGATCCGTGGACTGCGGACCGCGCCGGTCACGGTCACGGCGCTCGCCGTCCTGCTCGCCGTCGCGCTGTTCTCCGGCAGCCTGCCCGGCGGACCGTCGCCGCAGCTCGCCGACCGGGTCGGGGCGGGCCTGGCCGCGATCCGGGACGGTCATTGGTGGGTGATCGCCACCTCGGGACTCTGGTGTACCAGCCTCGCGGGCTACCTCGTGTGCTCGGCGCTCGTCGTGACCACCCTGCCCTGGGCCGAGCGCCGGATCGGCAGCCTGTCCACCGCGGGGATCCTCGTGATCACCCAGGTCGTGGGCTCGCTGACGGGCTTGGCGCTGGTGCAGCTGATCGCGACCACGGGAGGCCGCTGGGCGCAGCACCTCACGGGGGCCGTCGCCGTGGATCCGGCGGGGGCGGTGCTCGGGGTGGCGCTGGCGGCGAGCGCGGCGGCCCCGGCGTTGTGGCGGCGGCGGATCCGCGCGGTGCTGCTGGTCGCCCTCGTGACCCTCGCGCTGTACTCCGGGACACTCCCGGACCTGCTCCGCCTCACGACCGGGCTCGCGGGGTTGGCCGCCGGGATCATGGTGCTGCCCCGGGACCGGGCAGTGGGTGGCCCGACCCGCCCGGAGATCCGGGTGCTGGTGGCGCTGGTGGTGGCGGCCTCGGCCCTCGGTCCGCTCGCGGGCGCGGTGACGACGACCGGCGCCGGTCCGTTCTCGGCGCTGCGGTACCTGCTCGCCGCGCCCCCGCCGGACGCGCACACGGTCCAGCTCATCTGCGCGCACGCGCACGCGGCCCGGCGGTGCGCCCACCTGCACGCCAGGCTCCGGCTCAGCGGCGCCGGACCGGTCCTGATGTCGCTGATGCCCACCCTGCTGCTGCTGATCTCGGCCGAGGGACTGCGCCGGGGCCGCCGCGCCGCCTGGTACGCCGCGATCGGGCTGCACGTCCTGCTCGGCGCGCTCGGGGCGCTCCTGGCGATCACCGCGGTCACCACCCCGCCGCACGAGCGGGCCATGTTCGCGCCCGCTCCGCACCTGCACGGGTGGCTGTTGCTCGCGACGCCGGTGGTCCAGCCGCTGGTGATCGCGGCGATGCTGGTGGCGTCCCGGCGGGGATTCGGGGTCCGGGCTCCGGCGGGCACCTATCGCCGCTGGGCGGTGGTCACGGTGCTGGCCCTGCTGTCGGTGGGCGTGGTCTACGTGCTCGGCAGCCTGCTGGTCGCCGGATCCTACGACCGTCCGCCTGGCCTGTTCGCGCTGATCACGGACCTGCCCTCCCGCTTCGTCCCGCCCTGGTACCTCGGCGAGATCGAGCCGCCGTTCCTCCCGGATCAGCCACCCTCGGTGATCCTCTACGAGTGGACCGGCGTGGCGTTCTGGGCCGTGGCGGGGATCGCCGGGCTGCTCACGTTCCTGCGCCCGGAGGTGACGTGCCAGGACAGCGCGGTCGCGCGGATCCGCCGGCTGCTCGCCACCCACGGCGGCGACAACCTCGCGCACATGACGACCTGGGCGGGCCACCTGTACTGGTTCACCCCGGACGGTAAGGCGGCGATCGCCTACCGGATCATCGCCGGGGTCGCCGTCACGACCGGATCCCCGATCGGCGACCCGGCCAGCCGGGACGCGGCGCTGTACGGGTTCACCGCACATTGTCACCGGGCCGGGTGGACTCCCTGCCTGTACAGCATCGGCGCCTCGACCGTGGCCTGGACCCGGTCGATGGGCTGGCACGACGTGCAGGTCGCCGAGGAAACCGTCCTGGAACTACCCGGACTGAAATTCACCGGCAAACCCTGGCAGG
>JAOPVE010000133.1 GCA_025963185.1 Actinomycetes bacterium | reverse complement strand
GGGCGGCATCGGGCCGGCCGCGGCGCCCGCCGCGGCTGCCCTCCGGCGCCGGGCCGAAGCGGATCCGCGGGAATCGGTTGCGGCCTGGGCGCACTGGCGCGCCACCGCCGACCCGGACCTCGCGCTCACGGTCCTCATGCCGATGATCGGCGACCAGGCCGGGCGGCCGGTGCTCGGCCAGCTTGCGGACCTCGGCGCGCACGCGGTCTCTGCGGAACCGGGGCTGCGGCGGCTGACCGAGTCCACCGGGGAGTGGATCCGCGTGGAGGCGGCACGCACGCACTGGCGGGTGTCCGGCGATCCGGCGCTGGCGGTGCGGGTGCTCACCGGCCTGGCCCGGCCGCTCATCGACGGGCGGTGTCTGCCGATCGCGCAGGTCGCGCTGCGCTACCTGGCGGACATCGGCGCTCCGGCCGCCCCGGCCGCGTCGATCGCCGAGGCGGTGCTCGCCAGTCCGCGCCGACTGAGCTACTTCGGCAGCTGGCGAACCTTCACCGAGGACGAAGACCTCCGCACCTCGGCGGCAGCCCTGGCCGCACTCCCTGCGTAACGCGCGACCGCGATCCGCAATGCGTGCCACTGGACCGGCGGTACTTTCCGGATCAGGCCACCTGGACCCGGTTTCGGCCGGACTCCTTGGCTCGGTAGAGGGCCTGGTCGGCGCGGCCGAGGACCACGTCGAGGTCGGTGTCGCCGGACCTGCGGCGGGCCGCGCCGACACTGACCGTCACCCGGACCGGCCCCGCCGCCGTGTGCACCGGGGTGCCCGAGACGACGGCGCACAGGCGATCGGCGAGCTGTTCGGCGCGCTCCGGAGACGCGGCCACGACCACGGCGAACTCCTCGCCGCCGTACCGGCCGACCAGGTCGCCTTCGCGCAGCGCCGACTGCAGGCGCGCTCCGACCTCGGCGATGACGGCGTCGCCGACGAGGTGGCCGTACCGGTCGTTGATCTGCTTGAAGTGGTCGATGTCGAGCATGATCGCCGTGATCGGGGCCGTCTCGCGGAACGCCGCCCCGGCCTCGGACAGGAAGTGCCGCCGGTTCGCGATCCCGGTCACCGAGTCGATGGTGGCGAGTTCCTTGACCTGGTCGAACAGGCGCGCGTTCTCGTAGGCCGTCATGCCCTGGCCCGCGAGGGCGGCGGCGATCTGGAGCTGGCCCTCGCCGTAGGCGTCCGGATCGGACGAGCCCACCAGCAGCAGCCCGTGCACCGTGCCGCGCGCGACGAGCGGTACCGACAGCCAGCTCGCCACTCCCGGGTACAGGCCCGCCGTGGGCGGGCGTCCCGTGCCGAGGCTGGGAGCGACGTCGCCGAGCAGGCTGGCGAGCACCGCGTCGGATCCGGCGTCGGCCAGCTCGCCGACGGAAACCCGCCCGGCCGCGGCGGCGACGCGGTATCCGCCGTCGCAGTCGGGGCGCAGGATCGCGGCGCCGTCCGCCTGGGTGGCCCGCGCGACCCCGGCGAGCAGCCGTTCGAGCACCTCGTCCGGGACCAGCGTGGCGCTGAACTCGGACATCGCGGACCGGAGCTGCTCGGCGATGTCCCGCTGGCGGTCCGCGACCTGGACGGCGACCTCGAGCTGGGCCGCCCGGACGGTCTCCAGCGACACCGCGACCTGGTTGGTGATCGCCATGAGGATGTCCGCGTCCTCGGCGGTGAAGATGCCCTTCGCCACGCGGCTGTCCAGGTACACGACCCCGAGCGGACGGCCCTTGAGCCGCAGCGGCGCGACCATGATGCTGCGCAGCCCGAACGCCACCGCGCTCTGCGAGCCGTGGACCTCGCCGTCCTCGGACCCGGTGACCACGAGCGGCTCGCCGGTGGCGTGCACGCGCGCGACCAGGCTGGCGCCGTAGCCGGTCAGCTCGGACAGGTCCTGGCCCTGGGCGTCCCGGCCGGCGTGCGGGACGAGCGCGCCGGTGCCGGACTCGGCGAGGAAGAGGAACGCGCGCTCGGCGCCGAAGATGTCGATGGTCTCGCGCAGCGCGACGGCGGTCAGCTCGCGCGGCTCGAACACGGTCGCGGCGGCGAGGCTGACCTGCTGGAGCGCGTCCAGGCGCCGCCGGTAGACCTTGGCCGAGACGGACCGGCCGGTGGTGGTGCCGCGGCCGAACGATCCGACGGCCGCGCCGAACTCGGTGCTGACGGCGCGGACCCGGTGCTCCCAGCCGCCTCGGCTCGCCACGAACATCGCGGTCTGGACGTGTACGGCGGCGTCGTCCGCGCGGCCCAGCGCCAGCAGGGCACGGGCGCGGACCCGGGCGATCTCGAATCCGAGCACGGGGGCGTCGACCCGCCGGGCGCCGCGGTCCGCCTTCTCCAGCAGGGCGAGCGCGCGCTGCGGATCGCCGGTGACCTGGGCGTAGGACGCGCACTGGATCGCGTAGTGGGCGTGGTTGAGCAGCGAGCTCCGGGCCTTGCGCACCAGGCGGATCGCCCTGCGGGCCTCGGCGAGCCGCTCCTCGGACGGGTCGCGCAGAGCCTGGGTCAGCCGCCCGTAGCTGATCCAGACGAACAGCTGGTGGTGCTGGAGCCAGGTGTTCCACGAGTTCAGCTTGGCCCGCCGGACCTGCTCGGCGAGCACTTCGAAGTCCTCGCCGAGCCGGCCCTGGTCGACCAGGTTCAGGGCCGCAGCGGCGATGTAGTTGCAGAACTGCTCGCGGTTCTGCGGGTGCTCGGCGAGGAAGGCGCTGACGCCGTCGAACGCCTCGTTGGCCTCCTCGGTCCGGCCGAGGACACCATGGATCGCGGCCCCCACCAGTCCGTAGTGGTGGCTCGGTCCGGGCAGGACGTTGTCGATCCGGGCGAGGGTCCGCTCGTACCATTCGAGGGACTCGCGGACGTGGCCCTCGTGGCTGAGCTGGTTGCACAGGCTCGCGGTGGCGTTGAGGTGTTCCTGGGCGTCCAGCCAGCGGCCGTGCTCGACGAGGACGTCGCGCATCCGGCCGGCCCTGTCGATGTCGGCGTTGCGCATGATCGTGTCGACGATGGCGTCGACCCAGTCGGCGTAGGCGACCAGTCGCGGATCCGCGAGATCGGTGGCGACCGCCGTGACCCGCGCGAACAGCCGCCGGGACAGCGCGCGGGAGCCCATCATCTTGGCCGCGGCGGCCAGGTGCGAGTGGGCGCGGACGTACTCGGGGCTCGGGCCGATCCGGTTCGCCGGGTACAGCTCGCGGAACGACAGGCAGGTGTGCAGCACCATCCGCCTGCCCTGCACGGCCGCCTGCGAGGCGATCCCGAGCACCGTGACCTCGATCCGGAAGCGCTCCCTGGCCTCGCCCGTCGCCGTCCCGCGGCCGATGCCGGTCCAGGCCACGAAGAAGGACGCGAGGAAGCGGACCAGCGTCGAGGCGATCATCAGCACCGGGTTGCGGGGCAGCGCGGCGCCGATCTCGCGCAGCGCCGCGTCGGCGGCGGCGAGCGCCTCCGGGATCTCCCACGCGCTGTGGTGGGACTCGCAGATCAGCCCGCGCAGCATGGCCCGGCGGGCGGGCTCCTCCTCGGTCGTGAGCGCACGTTCGAGGTGTACCCGCGCGTCCGGGTAGCGCCCCGCGCGCACGCACGCCACGCCGAAGATCTGCTCGAACGCGGCGTCCGGCCGGATCCCGCCCGCGGCCGCGGCGCGCTCCGCCGTCGTGAGGAAGCCCAGGGTCTGCTGGGGAGCGTGGTTGGCGAGGGCCAGCACACCGGCTTCGACGGCGGCCCGGTACGCGCGATCCGGTGCGTGCTCGACCCCCGCGAGCTCGTAGTGCCGGGCGACCGCGAAGACGTGCTCGGGGTCGTGCGGGTGCAGGTCGTCCATCGCGATCGCGATCCGCAGGTGCAGGGCGCGGAAGGCCTCGTCGCCGAGGTCGGCGAGCAGTGCCTCGCGGATCCGGTCGTGGCCGAACGTGTACGCGCCGTCCGGCCCGGCGACCATCAGGCGGCGCTCGGCGGCGAGGCGCAGGGCGTACTCGACGGTCCGCTCGTCGCTGTCGCAGATCGCGGCGAGGTCCGCGGGGCGCACGCGCATGCCGGCGGCCGCGGCGGCGACGAGCAGCGCCCGGTTCTCCCGGCCCAGCCCGGCGACCCGCGCGAGAATGAGGTCCACGACGTCCTCGGGCAGGGCGAGCCCGTCCAGGCCGCCCTCTTCGAGCACCCAGGTGCCCCAGCTCGGCCGGATCAGTCCCGCGTCGATCACCGCGCGCACGTACTCGCCCGCGGTGAACGGGTTGCCGCCGCTGCGGGCCACGAGTGCGCGGGTCAGTTCCGGGGTCAGCGCGGCGCCGCCGAGGTGGGCGCCCAGGATCCGGCTCATGCCCGGATCGTCGAGCGGGTGCAGCACCAGGCTGGTCCCGCCGAACTCGGCCGCGAAGGACTCGTAGGCCTCCCGGCTCGCCGCGTCGTCCCGGGAGGTGGCGACCACGAGCAGCCGGGTGCCCGGCAGTTCCTCGGCGAGGTGGCGCAGCACCCGGCGGGTGCCCGCGTCGAGCCACTGCACGTCGTCGATGTAGAGGATGCCGCCGCCGGCCTGCTCGGCGAGTCCGGCGATGAAGGACGCGACGGAGACGGCGAACTGGTCCTGGCGGTCCTCGTCGGCGAGCACCGCCGCGTCGAGCACCTCGGCGAGTTCGGGTGCGAGGGCGCCGAGCAGTGACGCGCCGCGGCCCGCCGCCGCACGCACGGCCTCGCGGGCCGCCGTGCGCTGCGGCTCGGGCAGCCGGTCCACGTCGGCCAGGTACCGGCTGACGGCCTGGCGCAGCGGTCCCATCGGCACCGCGTCGTCCGGCGAGCACTTGCCGTGCAGCGTGAGGTGGCCGGCGGCCTTGCCGAGCAGTTCGCGGACCAGCCGGCTCTTGCCACCACCCGGCGGGCCCGCGACGACCGCGACCCTGCCGCGGCCCGCGAGCGCGTCCGCCCACGCGGTCACGAGGGTCGCGAGCTCGGCGGACCGCCCGACCAGCGGCGTCTCCACCGCGCCGGCCGGGCCGTCGTGCGCGCCCGGGGTCTCCAGCGAGGCCAGCGACGTCAGGTCGGCGACGAGCCCCGCCGCGGTCTGGTACCGGTCGTCGGGGTCCTTCGCGAGGAGCTTGGCGATCACGGCGGCCACGTTCGCGGACAGTTCCGGGCGGAGTGAGCGCACGTCCGGGGCCTGCTCGACGGTGTGCTGGCGCAGCAGTTCGCCGACGTCCGGCGAGGTGAACGGGGTCCGCCCGGTCAGGCAGTGGAACAGCACGACGCCGAGCGAGTACAGATCCGAGCGGCCGTCGACCAGCCGGGTCAGCATGCCCGTCTGCTCGGGGGCGCTGTAGGCGAAGGTGCCCGCGACGGCGTCCTCGGCCGCCCGGACGTCGCCCCGCGCCGCCAGGCCGAAGTCGATCAGCTTGGCCCGGCCGTCCGGGAGGATCATGATGTTGTGCGGTTTGACGTCACGGTGGGTGAGGCCCGCCGCGTGCGCCGCGCCGAGTGCGTCCGCCACGTCGGCCGCGATGGCAGTGGCCCGCTCCTCGGTGAGCCCGCCGCCGATGACGTCCGCGAGCGTGCGGCCCTTCACCAGCTCCATGACCAGGTACGGGCGGTCGCCGACCTGGCCCACCTCGTGGACCGCGGCCACGCCCGGGTGGCTGACGCAGGCCAGCAGCGCGGCCTCGCGGCGGAACGCCGTCACGGCGGGTGCGCTCACGAACAGCGACGCGTGCAGCAGCTTGACGGCGTAGTCGATGCCGTTGCGGCGGGCCCGGTGGACCGCCGCGTGCGCGCCCCGGCCCAGCTCCTCGAACACCACGAGGCCGGGAACGAGGCTCGCGTTTCCGGCCTCGTCCGGGCCGGAAGGGGAATGCGGACGCGTCATGCACAACCGGATCGGCGGGAGCGCGGCGGAACTGAGGCCAACCCGCCGCCGGCGTACCGGCAACGAGCCTGCGCCTACGCCGGGGTGGCGTCCCGGAACGCGCGGCGGCCGGAGTGGTTCTCCAGCCCGGACACCACCTGGTCACGGCCGCCGTTCTTGGCGCTGTAGAGGTTGGCGTCCGCCGTGGACAGCAGCTTCTGGCGGTTTGTCTCCGCCCGGCCGTGGGTGCCTGCCGCGCCGATGCTCGCGGTGACCGGAAGCCCGCCGGTGATCTCCGCCCAGGCGTGCGAGCGGATCGCCTCGCGGATCCGCTGGAGGTGGGCGACCGCGTCCGCGTACGGCGCGCCGGGCAGCACGACGAGGAACTCCTCGCCGCCCATCCGCGCCACGAAGCTGCCCGGGTTCCCCGCCGCCACCTGGGACTCCAGCAGTCCGGCCACGATCACGAGCACCTGGTCGCCCGCGTCGTGGGAGCGGGTGTCGTTGATCCGCTTGAAGTGGTCGAGGTCGAGGAGGGCGATCGTCACGGGACTCGACGGATCCGCGACGAGGGCCGGCAGGTGCTCGTCGACGTACCGGCGGTTGCGCAGGCCGGTCAGCGGATCGCGCCGCGCCTGCTCCCGGAACCGTGCGGCCTCGTCCCGCGCCTCGGCGGTCTCGAACATCGCCTGGCGGGTCCTGGCCTGGGCCTCCCGCTGCGCCGAGTGCCGCTGCTCGTGCGCACGGAAGAACGCCTGGTGTTCGGCGTAGGCCTCGGCGAACTCGCCCCGGGCGGCGTGCAGCTCGGCCTGCTCGCGGTGGACCCGCACGATCACGTCGCCGAGATCCCGCTCGTCGCACAGGGCGCGGCTGGCGTCCAGGGCGGCCTGGGCCAGATCGGTGCGCCCGAGTCCGCGCTGGGCTCTGGACAGCGTGAGCAGGTACTCGGCGAGGGCGTCCGCGTCGTCGTGGCGGCCCTCGGAGTGCAGGGCGATGCATCCGAGCAGGGTCTGCTCGGCCTCCGCGAACAGGCCGTTCTCGATCTGGATGCAGCCGATCGTGTCCAGGTCCGCCGGATCGAGATCGAAGCCGTACCGGTCGGCCATCCGCCGCAGCCGCTCGGCCACGGCCTGGGCGCGCTGATGCGCGCCGCCGATGAATTCCGAGTACGCGAAGTTGTTGAGGACCGCCATGTGCAGCCGGTTCTCGCCGTGGCTGGCCGCGAGATCCTCGGCCTGGGCGAACCGGATCCGCGCGGCGTCCATGGATCCGGCCTCGGCGAGCGCGTCGGCGAGCTTGGCCCGGTGCCAGACCTGCGCGTGGACCGTCGCGGTGTCATCGAGGTACTCCACGGCCAGGATCGAGTGCTCCAGGCTGGTCGCCGGATCCCCGAGGTGGCCGTGCACGGCGGCCAGCACGAGGTGGGCGCGCGCCCGGACCATGGGGCGGTCGTGGTCGACGGCCCACTGCTCGACTTCCCAGGCCCGGCGGGCGGCCCCCGCGACGTCCCCTTTGCGCATCCACATGTTCGCCAGGCAGAGCCTTGCCCTGGTCACGGCCTCGGCGTCGCCCAGCGCGCTGGCCGCCTGTTCGAGGACGGTGGCGATCTCCAGCGTCGGCCCGACGTCCCACACGAACCTGTCCTCGATCGCGACCAGCGTGGCGCCGAGGTCGCGGGCGTGGAACGCGTGAAGGTCCACGCCGGCCGCGTCGCTCGAGTCCATGCCGCCCTATCGGCCGCGCCCACCCGCGACTGAGCACAACCGGCTCAACGGAGCGACACGGTCAGGGCCACGGCGAAGAGCACGTAGAACCCCCCGGCGAACACGAGCCGCGGGGCGGTGACCCGGCCGGTCCGGAAGAGGACCAGCAGGTAGCTGACCGCGAGGATCGTCGCCGCGCCCGCCAGCAGCAACGGGGTGTCGAACAGCCACGGGGTGGCGAGCAGGCCGATCCCGGACGGCACGGTGGCCTGGATCATCATTGCGCCCGAGATGTTGGCCAGCGCGAGCTGTGTCTTGCCCTGCCGAACCCAGATGATCGCGTTCATGATCTCGGGCAGCTCGGTAGCGACCGGCGAGAGCAGCAGCGCGACGACGACGGGGGAGAGCCCGAGCGCCGGTCCGGCCCATTCGAGCTGCCGGACGAACAACTGCGAGGCCAGGAAGATCACCACCAGCGTGATCAGGGTCTGGGCTAGGACCGCGCCGGTCGACGGGCTGGGCCGGCCGCGCTGGAGCTTGAGCGGTTCGAGGTCGTCGCCGCTGGCCTGTTCCCCGCCGCCGGACGTCTCGCGCCAGAAGTAGACCGCGTAGGCGGCGAAGAACAGCAGGCCGAGCCATGGCTTGACGGCGAACGCGACCAGGCCGAGACCGACCTTGACCACGAAGATCGCGAGGAACCAGGTCTGGTCGCGGGCGAGGCGGCGGGTGTCGGTGCCGTCCAGGGGGTCGGGCCGGGGTGCGGCCGCCGACTTCGCCACGGCCGGCACGGGGATCCGGCGGCGGAGCAGGATCATCGCGCCGGTCACCGCGTAGGCGACGGTCCCGACGACGAGCGGACCGCCCAGGGCCGCGCCGACACCGATGTCGTCGCCTTGGTGCCCGCCGCCGAACAGGACGGCCACGAGCGTGACGACACTCTCGGGCAGCGCGGTGCCGACCGCGGCCAGGACGGTGCCGACGGCGATCGGCCCCACCTTGAGCAGCACGCCGAGCCATTCGACCGCGTTGACGAACCACTCGCAGGCCAGGTAGATCACGGCCGCGCAGGCCAGCAGCAGCAGGATGTGGATCACTGAGCGTCAATTCCTTCCGCGTGCCGCGAGAGGAAGACCGCTGAGAAGGGCAGCTTCGACCCGCGGCACGGACTCACAAATCCGGACCGATCGAGCCGAAGGTCTCGCCCACCCGCGCGAGCGGGCCCGGGCGCCGGGAACGCGAACGTTCCAGCATGTCGACAACCCGGTGAGGGGGCTACTCCCCTTCAACACCGGTAACTCTAGCGCCCGGGGGAGCGCCGCGCCCGCAGGCCCGCCCGCGGGTCAGCACACCAGCCTGACTGCCCGAGCCGGGCACTTCGGCGAGGCGCGGCCCGCGGACGGCACCCCCCTGGGAGTGCGTGCCGTTGTGCCGGCCATAGCCGGTCGAGCGGCACCCACTTCGGTGAGCGTGCGACCTGCCTATAGCCACGTCCGCGGACGCGTTTTTGCCTTCGCTTTACGTTAGCGTGTTCGGGCGTTGACGGGCGCTGAATTAGCGTCGGTGACGAGCCGGCGGATCGGCCCGGCGCTGCGGGGAAATTGGCCTAGCCGAGCGCGGTCGCGGCGATGCCAGCGACGGATCGTGAGGGTGCTGGCGTGTGTGGCGTGGCGGGATATGTGGGGCTGGCCCGGGATGACGGGCTTGCGCGGCTGCGTGCGATGGCGCAGGTCCAGGCCCATCGCGGCCCGGACGGGGATGGATTCGCGGCGGGCGAGCGGTGGGGCCTGGCGCACCGGCGGCTGGCCGTCATCGACCGGCTG
>JAOPVE010000082.1 GCA_025963185.1 Actinomycetes bacterium | reverse complement strand
GGCAGCGTCTCCACGCCTGTTCACCAGGATAGGTGTGTACCGCTACGCCTTCCGGAGGTCGTCTTGTCGGCGATGCAGGTGGTGCAGGCACTCATCGAGCATGCGTGGCTGGCCCCGCTACCTCCCGTCGTCTGGTACTTGCAGCGCACTCGCACCGCACGCGCCTTCGCCACCGTGATTCGCGGTGAGATCCGGGATCGGTGGCTTCGAGCCGAGGGCGCGCCAGAGGAGACATGCCATGAGCTAGCCGGCGACACGGTTCGACGAGATCTTCAATCCTCGTGATCCGCCGGGCATGGCAGCACGACTGTGATATAAAGACGCTGTCGTTGTGGAGTCTTCGTGCGATGGCTCCGTCCACCAAGTGTCCTTGGAGACCGTGCATGACGGAAATCGCACTGGCGATCTGGGGTTATATGTGGCTAGTACCGTTGCCCTCCGCCGTCTGGCTGGTGCTGAAGACCTCCACCGCTCGCACGGTTGGTCGGATCCTTCGAGTCTGTGTCTGGGATCTGCTGATGAGACGTGAAGGTGTGCCTGAGGTCGAACGACTCAGGTTGATCGCTGAAGCAGCGGAGCGAGACCTTAAATCCTCATGACTCTGCGACGCGCCGCCGCGAGGTTGTCGTGCGAGGGGGGACTTTAACGTCTGATCGATCTTGGTGCCGCGGGGCGGCGACCTCGATTTCCGGGTGGCGGAAGGATGTGTACCTCGGCGCTGCCGAGTTTCCCGGCAGTACACGTTCGCTTGTGGGAGCGCTGGTCGACCGAAGTTGTCGGGAGCGGCGCCAGCGAGGGAGATCAAGGTACATAGCCGGACTCTCGGGCACGGCGGCGTGATTGTCCCTTGGCTCCTGACGCTACACCACTTCATGGCCGGTCACTTGGGCAGCAAGGGGATGGCGGTGGCCAGCAGCACTTACGTGACGGCGAGCATGATCGTCTCTGTGGAGACGGCCTGCCCGGTGGCGCGTCGTTCGAGGAGGGTCACTCCGGCTGCGAGCTCGCGGAAGGTGTCGCCGAGCTGGTTCGCCTCGCGCGCGTCGGCTTCGACGGCCAAACAGAGCGCCGCGAGCCGTACGGCGGTTGCGGTGACCTTGGTAAGAGGCTGTTGCCGGGTGAATATCGGCAGCGCGGTTTCCTGGAGATTTCTCGCGACTCGGTGAGCCCAGGGGGGCGAAGCAGCTTCATCCGGCGTCCCAAGGAGATTCACCACAGCCTGGTGTCCGCTGTGGACCTTGTCCGCCAGGGTGTCCGGGGACACGACATAGTGGGCTTTGGCAATGCCCGTCTCGTTGACGAATTCCTGCGCAAACTCGGCAGGCCAGATGGCCGTCGACGAGTTCCGGTCAAGGACGCGAGTAAGAGCATGCGCCAACGCACTCCCCATAACACGGGCACGAAAGCCTTCGAGGTCGAAGCCGAGGGCGAGGCGGGCGCGGTCGAGGTCGCGGTCGAGGTCGCGGGCGAGGTCGAGGGCGCGGGCGAGGGCGCGGGCGCGGGCGAGGATGACGAGACGGACGGTGATGAGCGATTGGAGCAGAAGTAGTCGGATAAGTCTCGGAGGGGAGCGTTCGAAGTCGTCTTTGACATGGCTGGCGAGTGTGGCTGCGTCGATCAGATGGGGGTGGTCCGTACCGGCTGGGGTCCACAGCTCGGGTTGGTCGTGCTCGTTATCGGGTTCCAGCCAGACACTATGGGGGGGTATTCGGGGAATCGGTGTGGTGAGTGCGCGGTCGAGCGCGGAGTCGTTGATCTCTGCGCGATTGGGCAGGCGGTAGACGGTATC
Organism: Actinomycetes bacterium; assembly: GCA_025963185.1. Lineage (GTDB taxonomy): Bacteria > Actinomycetota > Actinomycetes > Mycobacteriales > Cryptosporangiaceae > RYN-140. The sequence continues at coordinate 2,266 of JAOPVE010000082.1, read as the reverse complement.
GCTACCGATGACGCCGTTGACCCAGTGTACGAACGCGACGGCACCACTTCCGCTTACACCAGTGATCGGCTCCTCCGTGCTGGATTCGCTGTGCGTGGGACGCTCGGGTACGAGACCCTGGGCGTCCTGCCCGCACAGCTCGTAGAGGCCGACGGTGATGGGGCGAGCGCAGATGTGGCCACCGTTGCCGGTTCGGATGAGGTGGCGAAGGTGGCGGGTGAGTAGGACACCGGCTACGAGGCGGCGGCTTTCGGGGTCGGTGTCGGATGCGAACGCGGAGGCGAGAAGATCATCGAGGCGGTCGCGTAGTTCCGGCGCTAGTTCGCTGCCCTGTTCGGCGCAGTCAGAGGCGAGTGACAGCGCGGTGATGCTGGTGGAGGCCAGGCAGGCCCGCACGATCGGATCGGCGTCCGACCGGGCGGTGTACAGCAGGGTCGTCTCTCGCCACCAGACGTCGTCGACGGCGTCCACCAGGACGTTGGCGAGTCCTTTGTCTCGGATGTGGGTGGCGGCGAGGTATTCCTGGAAGGTCTGGTGGGCGAAGGAGTATAGGCCGCTTTCGCGTTCGATCAGCAGCCCATTGGACCCGACGTCGGCGAGGAATTCCTCGGCGGTCAGCTTTCGGGACATGCGACGCAGGGTAGAACCAATCTCGGCGAGGACATCGGCGCGGGGCAGATCTCGCACCTGCTGTTTCATCATCGCGAACGCGAGCCCGCGCAGCAGGGCTTCCTTCTTGTCACCTTCCGGCGCGATCGGGAGTTTCTTGGCCTCCTGTCGCCGCCAGAGCATGACCTGGCAGATCTCGCCGTACAGGTCGACCCGGCTGCCGGGAAGCGCGCCCCGATAGCGGTGCACAGTGGCGATCATGGTAAGCAGCAGCGGGTTGACGGTCAGGTCGTATAGCCCGGGTGCGGCGTTCAACCGCCGGAGCAAATCGTCTGCCGCCGACTCGGCCCGTAGCCGCACGTCTTCCCCTGTCGCGCCGGTGCTGTGCCGCTCGATCGCGAGGTACCAGCTGTGGACGAAACGGGTCACCTGCTCGTCGGTGAAGTTCCGGACTTGAAGCACGGCCGCGCCGTCGATGCGTGCCGTCAGGTAGCCCTGGGGCCGCGACGTGATCACGTAGTCGTTCTTCGGATACTGCCTGATCTGGCGCTCAACCCAGCCGGCCACGCCCCGGCGGTCCTCCGGTCGGGCCACCTCGTCCAGCCCGTCGAGCAGCACGACGCAGTCACCGTCGCTCAACCGCTGCTCGAACCAGCCGTCGGGCTCGTCGGTGTCGTACCGCCCGAGCGTGCCGCGCACCAGTTCAGGGAGCGCGACATCCGGAGTCGAGGCAATCGCGGTGACATGGTCACGCAGATACAGCAGTATCGGTACCGTACGCCGTCGGCCCTGGTGGACGCGGCAGAGCTGTCGGGCCGTGTGGCGCAACAAGGTGGTCTTCCCACTGCCGGGAGCACCGATGACCGCCAAGACCACCGGCTGCGGGCGGTCGAGAAAGTCTTGGATCGAATGACGATCGGTCACTTCCGCAGGTAGGGTGGCCAGCAGGCCCGCGGACGCCTGATTCGGCTCCCGGAACGCGAGACTCACATCGACGAAGACCTCGTCCAGCTCGGGCGTGTAAAAACCGACGGTCGCCAGGCCCTTGAGATCGATGAAGCGCAGGCTGCCCAGCATGAACTCCCGATAGCTCTCGTCGAATCGGGAGAGCCGCTGCTCCACCTCCCGGTCGACGCGGTCGACGATCCGCGGCCTCCAGCGTTCCTGCAAGTCCGTGGCAATCTTCCTGGCGAAGATCAGCATCGCGACCAGGATCTCGTACACACCGAGGAGAACCACCGCGAGCGCCGGATGGTTCATCACGACATCCCGCCACACCCCCACCACCGCGACCGGTAGGCCGATCACTGTCAGTATCGCCGCGATGCGCGCCGCCACCGTGTCCAAACCCGCCATCCATCACGGTCCTTCGTCCACCCCGACCCCAGCATGTGCTAATCGCAGTATGGCCGCCGAGTCGCCACTGCGGGCGAGCATGTCCTCTCATGTCCTGCGGCAGGCCGGCACACCTCGCGCACCCGGTGATCTTGGTTCGTGCCCCTTGCATGCCCGTGCCCGCGGGGACTCACGGGGAACCACCGGCTCTGGCGGACAGAAGATCACTGACCGTGTATGGGAACACTCCCCCGCTCACGCCCTGTGACAGTCCGCTCCTTTGCAAGGCGGGGGTTGAGGGTTGGAGTCCATTCGCCTTCCG
>JAOPVE010000046.1 GCA_025963185.1 Actinomycetes bacterium | reverse complement strand
ACTGGACCACGCTCAACGAGCCCTGGTGCTCGGCGTTCCTCGGGTACGCCAGCGGGATCCACGCGCCGGGCCGCAAGGATCCGGCGGCGGCCTTCACCGCGGCGCACCACCTGCTGCTCGCGCACGGCCTGGGCAACCGGGCGCTGCGGGCCGCGGGCGCCCAGTCGGTCGCGCTGACGCTGAACATGGCCCCCGCGATCGGCCCGGACACCCAGGCCACGCTCGTCGACGGCCTGCTCAACCGCCTCTTCCTCGAGCCGGCCATGACGGGGCGGTACCCGGCGGACATCGTCGAGCACGCGCGCCAGTTCACGGACTGGTCGTTCGTCGCCGATGGCGATCTGGAGATCATCTCCACGCCGATCGACTCCCTCGGGATCAACTACTACAACCCCTGCTTCGTCGCCGAGGGTGACGGCGCCGAGGGCGATCCGACCTACCCGGGCAGCGGGCACGTGCGGTTCCTCGCGCCCACCGGTCCGACCACCGCGATGAACTGGCCGATCGAGCCGGCCGGGCTCAGCGAACTGCTGGTCCGCGTTTCGCGCGAGTACCCGGACATTCCGCTGTACATCACGGAGAATGGGGCAGCGTTCGACGATCACCTCGTGGACGGCCAGATCAGCGACGAGGAGCGGCAGGCGTATCTCGACGGTCACCTGCGGGCCGCGCACGAGGCGATCAGCGCCGGGGTCGACCTTCGCGGTTACCTGGTGTGGTCGCTGCTGGACAACTTCGAGTGGGCGTTCGGGTACGGCAAGCGGTTCGGCATCGTCTATGTCGACTACCCGACGCAGCGTCGCGTTCCGAAGAGCAGTGCGCTCTGGTACCGCGACGTGATCAGACGAAACGGACTGGTGGTGTGACAGGTCGACCGACGCTGGAGAAGGTGGCCGCGAGGGCGGGAGTTTCCCGGGCCACCGTCTCCCGGGTGGTCAACGGCTCCACCCGCGTGGCGCCGGAGATCCGGGACGCGGTGACCCAGGCGGTCGACGAGCTCGGATACGTCCCCAACCTCGCCGCCCGCAGCCTGGTCACGCAGCGCACGGACTCGTTCGCCCTGGTCCTGTCCGAGCCGCCCACCCGCGTGTTCTCCGACGACCCGTTCTTCTCCGGCATCATCCGCGGCGTCAGCCAGGAGCTGGAGGTCGTGGACAAGCAGCTCGTGCTCATGCTCGCCGGGTCCCCGCAGAGCCATGACCGGGTCGAGCGCTACGCCACGGCCCGGCACGTCGACGGGGTACTCGTGGCGTCCATGCATGGTGCGGATCCGCTGCCGGGCGTTCTCGCGGCCCGCGGCATCCCGGTGGTGTGCAGCGGGCGGCCGCTCGCGCGCAACCACGTCCCCTATGTCGACGTGGACAACGTCGGTGGCGCCGCCCAGGCCGTGGGCTACCTGCTGGCGTCCGGCCGCAAGCGGATCGCCACGATCGCGGGCCCGCCCGACATGAACGCGGGCATCGACCGGCTCGCGGGGTATCGTGAAACTCTCCGGGACTCCAACCGCCGCTCGATCGTCGCGGTGGGTGACTTCACCAGGGCCTCCGGCGAGCGGGCGATGAAACAGCTGCTCGCGGACGATCCGGCGCTCGACGCGGTGTTCGTCGCGTCCGACACGATGGCGCTCGGCGCGCTGCGGGCGCTGCACCAGGCCGGGCGGCGCGTGCCCGACGACGTGGCCGTGGTCGGGTTCGACGACAACGACGATGCCCAGTACTCCGATCCGCCGCTGACGACGATCCGGCAGCCGATCGTCGAGATGGGGCGGCAGATGGTCCGGCTGCTGCTGGATTTGACGGCGGGCGGCGAGGCCGAGTCGCCGGTGATCCTGCCGACCGAGCTGGCGGTGCGCCAGTCGGCGTGAGCCCGCAGTCCGGGCCCGTCCAATGACTGAGCCGGGCCCCGGTGATCAGCTCCCGGGGCCCGGCTCGATCGCTCCGTGGTGGGAGACCCCCGAGCCCTCGTAGCCACAGGTCGCGGGCGGATGCCAGGATGCGTGGGCTTGCCCGCCACCCAGCCCGAGGAGTCCCCGCCCCATGCTCGTCCCCGCGCCGACCTCGTCCACGCCCGGCGAGGGCGCCTTCACCCTGACCGGCGGGACCGCGGTCCACGCCCCGGACGCGCCCGAGATCGCCGAGCTGCTGCGCGAGCTGCTGTCGGTGCCGACCGGCCTGGCGTTTCCCGCGGCTTCGGCACCGGGGGACGGGACGATCGCGCTGCTCGTCGATCCGGACGACACCGAACTCGGGGCCGAGGGCTACCGGCTGACGGTTACCACCGCCGGGGTCACCGCGTCCGCCGCCGGACTCGCGGGGCTGCGCTGGGCGGTGCAGGCGCTGCGCCAGCTCCTGCCGCCGGAGGCGTTCGCGCGCACGCGCGTGGACGGTGTCGCCTGGACGGTGCCGGCCGTCTCGATCACCGACGTGCCGCGCTACCCGTGGCGCGGGGCCATGCTCGACGTCGGCCGGTGGCACAAGCCCATCGAGTGGCTCTACACGTTCACGGACCTCGCTGCGATGCACCGGCTCAACGTCTTCCAGCTGCACCTCACCGAGGACCAGGGCTGGCGCTTCGAGGTCAAGCGGTACCCGCGGCTGACCGAGGTCGGGGCGTTCCGCCGCGAGTCCCCGCGCGGGCACGAGTTCTTCAAGGACACCGACGGCACCCCGCACGGCGGCTTCTACACCCAGGACCAGCTGCGCGACCTCGTCGCCTACGCGGCCCGCCGGGGCGTGACGATCGTCCCCGAGATCGACGTGCCCGGGCACACCCAGGCCGCCGTGGCCGCCTACCCCGAGCTGGGCAACGACCCGGAGAACCCGCCCGAGGTGGGGGTCCGGTTCGGGGTCAGCCGCCGGGTGCTCAACGCCGAGGAGAGCACGGTCGAGTTCGTCCGGAACGTGCTCGACGAGCTCATGGACGTCTTTCCGTCGCCGTACATCCACCTCGGCGGCGACGAGGTGCCGCTGGACGAGTGGTCGGCCAGTCCCGCGGCCCAGGCCCGGATCGCCGAACTCGGGCTCGACGGCCCCGGATCCGTGCTGGGGTGGTGGATCGGCCGCGTCGCCGAGCACGTGACCAGCAAGGGCCGGCTCGCGGTGGTGTGGGACGAACTGGTCGGGCAGGCGCCGGCCGGAGCGGTGGTCATGGCCTGGCGCGCCCGGGACCGGGTCGTCGCCGCGCTGGAGGCCGGTCACGACGTGGTCGCCACCCCGAACAGCGACATGTACCTGAACTACCCGGCGTCCCTGGATCCGGGGGAGCCGCTCTCGATCGCCTCGCACGGCCTCCCGGGCTTCGGGCCGACGCCGCTGTCGAAGATGTACGCCTACGATCCCGAGCCGGGCTCAGAGCCGGAGAACGGCGCGCGGGTGATCGGGGTCCAGGGCAACCTGTGGACCGAGTACGCGCCGACACCCGAGCGCGCCGAGTACGACCTGATGCCGAGGCTCGCCGCGGTCGCCGAGGTGGCCTGGGGATCCGCCCGCGACGAGGAGGGCCTGCGCGAGCGCCTGGTGACCCACCTCCGCCGCCTCGACGCGGCCGGCATCGGCTACCGGCCCCTGTGATCCGCGAAGTGAGGGAAACCCACCCGGTCAGGAC
>JAOPVE010000042.1 GCA_025963185.1 Actinomycetes bacterium | reverse complement strand
AGCCCCCGGCACGGCGGCGCGGACCGCGGGCCAGGCGGAGACCAGCACGTCCTGCCCCTTCTGCCGGACCAGCCGCGCGGCGCACACGGCGAGCGGCACCCCGGGCTCGACGCCGAGCGCCGCGCGGATCTCCGAGCGCGGCCGCGCCCGGTACACGTCGGCGGCGGACGGCGAGACCTCGTTGGGCAGCACCACGAGCCGGCCGTCGATGCCCGCCGCGGCACCGGATTCGCGCTCGGCGGCGCTCACACAGACCGCGGCGGACGTCCACCGGCGCGCGGCGAATCGCTCCCAGCCGAGGACGATCCGCCGCATCGCGCCGCCCACGGCGAAGAACGACCAGGCGTGCGGGCTGAAGACGGTCGGCACGGATCCACGAAGGACCAGCCGCCCCGCGAGCCCGGCCTTGGCGCAGTGCAGGTGGACCACGTCGGGCTTGACCTCGGCGATGATCCGGCGCAGCGCGAGGGCCTCGGCGAGCACTCCGACGCCGGGCTGGCGGCCCGCCTTCCACTCCGCGACCGAGGCTCCGTGCCCGGCCGCGAGGGACCCGAGACGGCCGCCCGGACACGCTACGGTAACTCGCGCTCCGTGACGGGCTTGATGCCCAACGTAGTCAGCGACACAATGCGCAAGCCCGGTATTTACGGCATGCGATACGTGAAGGACATGAATCGGCGCCACGCCATCAACCCCCAGTGAGTGAGATGCGCTCCGCATGATTTCCGACAGTCACCGTCCGTCCCCGCGTCCGACCAGCCCTCACGAGGGGGTCACGAACAGGGACAAAACCGTCGAGCGAGGGTTGCGAGAGTGCCACAGCGAGGCCTCCGCCGCAGTCCCGCTCACCCGTCCACTGCGGACCCTCGTCGTCAACCCCAGCGGGGTGCTCGGCGGCGCCGAGAGCTGGCTGATGCAGGCGATCGGCGACTCGGACCGGCACGACGTCGAGGTCATCCTGCTCGACGACGGACCACTCCGCGGCGCACTGATCGACCTGGGGATCCCGGTCACCGTGCACCCCGTCGGGCCGAAGCCGGCCGACATCGCGCGGGCGTCCGTGTGGATCCGCCGGGAGCTGCGCCGCCGCGATCCGGACGTGGCCGTGGGCAACGGGGTCAAGGCCCAGGCCGTCCTCGCCCCGGCCGCGCTGGCCGCCGGGGTCCCGGCCGTGTGGGTCAAGCACGACCACAGCTACGACGCCAAGCTCGCGCGGTGGCTCGCCAGGGCGTCCACCCGGGTCGTCGCGACCGCGCAGGAGGTCGCCGAGGCGGCCCGCCGGTCGGACACCGTGGTGATCGAGCCGCCGCGGCCCGCCGATCCGCTGCCGCGGGTGCAGGCACAGGCTCGGCTGGCGGACCTCGGCGTGCCCGACAGCGGGCTGTTGCGGCTGGTCATGCTCGGCCGGTACGTCCCGTACAAGGGGATCGACACGGCGATCCGCGCGCTCGCCCGCCCGGAGGCCGCGAACTGGGAACTCGTCGCGATCGGCGGCGACGAGCCGAACCGGCCGAACGAGCGGCAGCGGCTGCGCGCACTCGCGGACGTCCTCGGGGTGAGCGACCGGGTCCACCTCTGCGGGTACACGCCGGCCGCCTCCTGGCTGCTCTCGGCCGCCGACGCCGTGGCCGTACTCACCCGGCCGGACGGCCCGCGAACGCCGGGCAGGGAGGGATTCGGCATGTCGGCGCTGGAGGCCATGGTCGCGGGCGTGCCGGTCCTGGGGATCGCCGACGGCGGCCCGATCGCCCGCCGGATCGCCCCCGACCAGCACGGCCACCGGGCCGGCCTCACCGTCCCCGCCGACGACCAGGCCGCCGTGGCCATGGCGCTCGCCGAGCTTGCCGACGACGAGACCCGGCACCAGCTGGGACGGACCGGCCGCGAGCGCGCCGTGGACCACCCCGACGCCCGCGAGGTCGCCACCCGGTTCGCCACGGTCCTCGCCGAGGCGGCCAGCCGTCCCGGGGCCGGGCTCGCGGCCGGACCGGCGATCAGCGTCGTCAGCCCGGTGCTGAACGAGGCCCACAACATCGACCGGCTGATCGGGCCGATCGCCGCCCAGCTCGGGCCGAAGGACGAGTACCTGCTCGTCGACGGCGGATCCACGGACGGCACCCGCGAGCTGATCGACGCCTGGGCCGCCCGCGACGACCGGATCGTCCTGGTCACGACCCCGGGCGGGACCATCGCGAACAGCCGCAACCGCGGGATCGCGGCCGCCCGCAACGACTTCATCGCCTGCACCGACGCCGGCTGCGATCCGGGGCCGGACTGGGTCGCGGGCTTCCGGGCCGCGGCCGCCGAGGCCCAATCCCCCGGCGCACCCGGGCTGTTCGTCGGTGTCTACCGCGTGGGGATCCGTGAGGGCAGCCGGTTCGAGCAGGCGATGGCGGCGGTGAGCTGGCCGGATCCGGAGGAACTGCGCCGCCGGACCCCCCTGCGCCGCGCCTACGCGAAGCTGTTCGGCCGCGCGTTCTCGCCGCGGCGGGTCGACGGCCGCTCGGTCGGTTTCCTCAAGTCCGCCTGGGCCGCCGCCGGGGGCTTCCCCGAGTACCTGCGCACCGCGGAGGACGAGGCGTTCGGCCGGGCCGTGATCGACGCGGGCACCCGCTCGGCGCTGACCCTGGACGCGCAGGTCACCTGGCATCAGCGCACCAGCGTCCAGGCCACGTTCGAGCAGTTCCGGGGCTACGGCCGCGGCGGCGGGACGTCCAGGTCGAGGCTTCTGCTCGGCCGGGACGCGATCCGCACGGCGGCCTACGCGGGCGCCGCGCTGGCGTTCGTCAAGGGCGGCCGGACCGGCAAGCTGGTGGCCGCCGCGGGGGCCGCCGCGTACTTGTCGGTCCCAGTCACCCGGGTGGTGCGGCGCGGCCAGCCGGCCTCGGTGCTGCCCCTGCTCCCGGCCTGCATCCTGCTCAAGGACGTCGCGAAGGTGATCGGAACCGCCGAAGCCCTATTGCGGATCGGCAGGACAGCGCCCCAGTCACGTCCGGCCACCCGGCCGCGCCCGGCGGTGCAGAGCCGTCCACACCGGACGGTCACCAGGTCCGTGCCCACCGCGCCGCCGGTGCGGCCGTCGAGCGAGTTGCCCGGCTGACGCGATGAGAATCCAGAATGTGACCGCCCAGGCCGGGATCCGGCTCGCTGGACGGTGGAAGGGGCGGTGGAAGTCGCCCTCGGTGCTCGCCGGGATCCTCGCGGGCGGCATCGTGTTCGGGATCGGCGTGGGGCTCGTCGGGGTCACCGACGGTCCGGGCGCCGCGCTGCTGACGATCGCCGTCCTCGCCGTTGTCGTCGGCGTGTTCGTCCGGCCGCTGCTCGCGTGCGCGCTCGTGTTCGCCGCCGTGGCAATCGGGAACCGCCAGCTCGACAACCTCGCGCAGGGCCTCCAGGTGATCCACCTGATCAGCGCCCTGGCCCTGATCGCGGTCGCGTTCGCGCTGCTCGCGGGCCTGCCCGCGGACCGCCTCAGCCGGCCGGAGGCGCGCCTGCCACTGCTGTTCGGGATCGCCGTGATCGTCGTCGCGGCCGTCTCGACCGCGCTGTCGGTGAGCCCGGACAAGTCGATCCGGATGGCGGCGACCCTCGCGATCGGGTTCCTGCTCACCTGTGCCGTGGTCGTCACCGCCCGGACCGGCCACTCGCTGCGGATCCTCGTCGGCGCGGCCGTCACCGGATCGCTGTTCGTCACCGTCCCGGCGATCCTCGGGGCCGGGCAGCTGAGCGCGGTCTACGGCGGATCCATCGTCAAGCACCGGCCGACCGGGGTCGCGTTCACGGATCCGAACGAGCTGGGCAGCTACGCGGCGATCATGGCCGTCCTCGCTCTCGGCTGGATCCTCGCCGCGCGGCACCGGGCCGAACGCGCCGCGGCGGCGGTGGCCGGGGCCGGGGCGTTCCTCGCGCTGGCCCTGTCGCTGTCGCGGGGCGCGTGGTTCGGCACCGCGCTCGGAGTCGGAGTGATCGTCATCCTGCACCCCAAGGCGCGCCGGCCCGCGGGCTGGATCGCGCTCGGCTGCGTACTGGCCGGCGCGCTCGCCGTACTGGTGCTGCCGTCGAAGGGCGTGACCACGATCATCGCGGACCGGGTGACGAGCGTCAGCGATCCGTCCGGGAACCCGTACGACGTGCGGCCGGTGACGTGGCGGGAGGCGATCCGCGAGTTCGGGCACGCCCCGGTGGTCGGCAACGGCCCCGGATCGTTCCTGGTCCTGTCCGGATCGTCCGGCTCGGAACTGCAGTTCTACCCGCGCAAGCACGCGCACAACGGGCTGCTCACGGTCGCCGCCGAGATGGGGTCGGCCGGCGTGCTGTCGGTGCTCGGCCTGGTGGTCACCGCGATGCTGGCGGTCCGGGCCAAGGGGCGGCGGCTGCGGGTCACCCGCCGCTGGGGCGACCTGGGCTCGCTCGCCGGGGCCGCGGGAGCCATGGCCGCGCTGCTCGGCCACCTCACGGTCGACTACCCGCTGCGCAACCCGACGCTGATGATCACGGTCTGGGCGGTGCTCGGGCTGCTGCTCGCTGCGGTCGCGATGCCCGCGGATCCGAAGTCCGGCGACGGCACCATGCGGACCTATGCGGCGATCCCCCGGACCCCCGCGTACTCCCCCGAGATCCCGGTGCTCACCGGGCCGCTGCTACTCGGGCCCGCGGACAGCTACGAGATCCTCCCGGACAGTTACGACATCCTCCCCGACACCTACGAGATCCTCCCGGACAGTTACGACATCTTCCCCGACACCTACGAGATCCTCCCGGACGCCGGCGAGGACGAGGAGACGACAGCCCTGGCGATCCCCACCGAGGACGAGCCCACGACGGTCTTCACCGTTCCGTCGGGCCCGCACCGGCTCTCCCCCGGCGAAGATCCGACCGCGATCTACCGCCTCCCCCGGACCGGGCTGGACGTCTCGTGACGGCCACTCCGGTCGCCACCCCCGCCGAGGTGCACGCCGAGCGGCTGCGCGGGGTGGCCAAGTCCGGCGGGATCAGCCTGATCGGGGCCGTGGCCAGCTCGTTCCTCGGATTCCTGCTGGTCGTGCTCGTCAGCCGCGGGCTCGGCGCGAGCGGGGCCGGGGCGTTCTCCGTCGCCGTCGCCGTGTCGATGACGCTCACGGTCGTCGGCAGGCTCGGCGCCGACACCGCGCTGGTCCGCAACCTGCCCCGGATGCGCGAGCTCGGGCGGGACGCCGACATCCCCGTCGCCGTCCGGACCTCGCTCGTACCGGTGTGCCTGATCTCGACGGCGTTCGCGGCCGCGCTGTGGATCCTCGCCCCGCACCTGGTGCCGCTGGTGTTCACCGACGGCAGCGACGCCGCGTCCGTGGGGCTCCTGCGCGGGGCCGCGCTCGTGGTCCCGTTCGGCGCGGCCGGGTTCGTGGCGCTCGCCGTCACCCGGGGACTGGGCACGATCGTCCCGATGACGCTCGTCGAGAGCATCGCCAAACCCGTCTTCCGCTGCCTGTTCGTCGCGGCCGCGCTGGTCGCGGGGGCCAGCACGATGGGGACGATGTCGGCGTGGGCGGCTCCGGCGATCCTCGGCGCGGCACTGAGCTACTGGGCCATGCGCCGCTCGATGCGGGTCGTGCGCCGAACCGGGCCGGTTCCGTCCGCTGTGGAGCGCCGCGCGATCGGCACCGAGATGTGGACCTTCGCCGCTCCCCGCGGGGTCGCTGCCCTATGTGAGATCGCGGGAATGCACGCCGGGATCATCCTCACGAGCGCGCTGGCCGGCACCGACGACGCCGGAATCTACAACGCGGTCCTGCGCCTCGCGCTTGCCGGCACCCTCGCGCTCCAAGCCCTGCGGCTGGCGATCGCCCCGCAGGTCTCCCGGATGCTCACCGCCGGGGACACCGACGGGGTCGAGCGGGTACACCACGCGTCCGCCACCTGGATCGTGCTGCTCTCGTTCCCGCTGTACCTGATCTTCGCGGCCTGGCCCGTCCAGCTGCTCTCGCTGTTCGGCCACGAGTTCACCGCGGGGGCGCCGTCGCTGACGATCCTCTCGCTGGCCCTGCTCGTGAACCTGGGGACCGGGAACGTCTCGACGATCCTGCTGATGAGTGGCCGAAGTGGACTCACGCTCGGCATCACCGCCGGATCCCTGACCCTGGGCATCGCCCTCACCGTCGCGCTCGCCCCGCACTGGGGTGTGCTCGGCGCGGCGGTCGCCAAGGGGATCGCGGTCGTCTTCGAGAACGTCGCGGTGACCCTGGCCGTGCGCCGGACCACCGGCGTCACCACGCTGAACCGCCCCCTGATCGCCGCGATCGCCCTGGCCGGCGCCTGCTACGGGCTCCCCGCCCTGGCGCTGCTGGCGATCCCGGGCATCGCGATGACCAGCCTGCCGGTCGCGATCGGCACCGCACTCGTGGGGACCGCCGTGTACTGCGCGGTCGTGTGGCGGCTGCGGGAGCTGTTCCAGCTCGCCGCGCTGACCGCCGTCGTGCCCGTCCGGCTGGCCCGCCGCTTCCGGCGGTCCGCCGAGCCGCTTGGGCGCTCCGGCGCTGAGCCACTCGGGCACTCCAGCACCGCGATCGACACCGTTATTGACACACCGAAAGGCAGTTCCAGGTGACCCAGGTCCGGCATGTCGAGGTTCCCGACGCTCTGCGGGCGGTGAAGCGACGGGTTCCCAAGCAGCTCAAGCGGCTCGCCAGATCGGCCCTGCGCGAATACGGCGAGCGGACCGCGACCCAGCGGGTCCTGCCCGACTTCCTCGTGATCGGCGTCAAGCGCGGCGGGACGACCTCGGTGTGGAACTGGCTGGTGCGCCACCCGCACGTCGCCCCGATGTTCCCCTCCACCCAGCAGATCAAGAGCCCGCACTACTTCGACATCCACTACACCCGCGGCGAGGCCTGGTACCGGTCGCACTTCCCGACGATCGCCTCCTTGGAGCGCACGGCCAAGCGCACCGGCTTCCGGCCGCTCACCGGCGAGGCCAGCCCGTACTACGTGTTCCACCCGCTGGCCGCCGAGCGGGCCGCCGTCACGCTGCCCGGCGCCAAGATGATCGTGACCCTGCGCAATCCCGTCGACCGCGCGTACTCCAACTTCTGGGAGCGGGTCGGGTCCGCCGCCGAAGACCTCCCGAACTTCGAGGCCGCCATCGACGCCGAGGAGGAGCGGCTCGCAGGCGAAACCGAAAGGCTTGTTGCGGATCCGAATTACCACTCGATCCACCACGACTCGCACAGTTACCTCGCCCGTGGCCGCTACACCGAGCACCTGGCCCCGTGGCGAGACCGGTTCGGGGATGGCCTGCTCGTGCTGCCCTTCGAGGACCTGCAGCGGGAGGCCGCGACGACCTATCGCAAGATCCAGGAGTTCCTGGGCCTGCCCGTAGTCGCGCCGCCCGCGTTGCCGCACCACAACAAGCTCCCGGTCCCCCCGATGGCGGACCACATGCGCGAGCGCCTGGTCGACTACTACCGCCCATGGAACGCCCACCTGCGCACCGAATACGGCCTCGCGGCGGACTGGGATCACTTAAAGCGGATCACCGGCCCCGGATCGTGCACCCGCTCCGCAACCGCCACCCGCCCGCACCCGTCGCCGCACCTTCCGCCGGGGATCGTGCGCGGCATGTCGACGTTCCGGATCGGACTTGTGCTCGGCGCCGGCGCGGCGATCGCGCTGGCCGGGGTACTCGCCGCCGTCCCGTGGATCCCGCACCAGCCCGTCGCGGTGACCTCCACGGCCGATCCGTCGGTGCCCCGGACGATCCCGGCGCTCCCGCTGTTCGCCAGCGACGTCAGCGACGATCCGGCGGGTACGGCGGCGGCCCTCGTCGGCGACGGGACCGGGTATGTCGCGGTGAGCGCGTACCAGAACCGGATCCGCGAGATCGCCCTGGGCGTCACCGACGGGGTACT
>JAOPVE010000018.1 GCA_025963185.1 Actinomycetes bacterium | reverse complement strand
AGAAGTACAGCTCGGCCTCGGCGCCGTCGCCGGGCAGACCGATCTCGTACTCGACCTCCTCGCGCTGCACCGCTTTGCCGAGCGCCTCGTGATCGTGCGGCACGTAGGTCCCGCGGGCGCACACCTGGACGCCCTCGATCGTCACGTCGATGGCCAGCGGCGCGGTGCCGGGCATCGCCATCCCGGCCGCCTGGACGATCCGGCCCCAGTTGGGATCGCCGCCGTAGAGGGCGGTCTTGACCAGCGGCGAGTCGGCCACCGCACGGGCCACGCGGTGCACCGCCGCCTCGTCTCCCCCGCGCACCACCACTCGGCCGACCCGCCGGGCGCCCTCGCCGTCGCGCACCAGCAGCAGGGCGAGCTGGCGCAGGGCCGCGTCGAGCGCCTCGCCGAAGTGCAGCTCGTCGGCCGTCTCGGGGGCGATCTCGACCCCCGACTCGCCGCTGCACTGGAGGATCACCGTGTCGCTGGTCGACAGCTGGCCGTCCACGCTGACCCGCTCGAACGAGCGCTTGACGCACACGCCGAGCAGCAGGTCGCACGTCTCGGCCGAGGCCAGCGCGTCGCTCTGGACGAAGCAGAGCAGGGTGGCGAAGCCGGGGGAGATCATTCCCGCCCCTTTTACCTGGGCGGTGATCCGGACCGTGCCGGTGCTGAGCGCCACGTCCAGGCACACGTGCTTGGGGAAGGCGTCGGTGGTCATGATCGCGCGGGCGAAGTCGGCCTCGCCGTCGGGTCGGAGCGCGGGCCCGGCCGCCTCGATTCCGCGGCGCACCGCGTCCATCGGCAGCGGCACGCCGATCACCCCGGTGGAGGCCACCGCGACCAGGTCCTCGGCCTCGAGCCCGCCCGCGGCCGCCGCGTCGGCCTGCATCTGCGCCGCGTCCTCGAGACCCGGCAGCCCGGTGGCGGCGTTGGCGTTACCCGAGTTGACCACCACGCCGCGGAGCTCGCTCAGGCGAGCCCGCTCGCGGTTCAGCAGCACCGGAGCCGCCTGCGTGCCCGAGCGGGTGAACCGGGTGGCGCTGGTGGTCTGCGGGGAGTCTGAGATCAGCAGCCCCACGTCCGGCGCACCGCTCGGCTTGATCCCGGCGGCGACGCCGGCGGCGCGGAACCCCTTGGGCAGCCCGCCCGGGCGCTCGGTGACGTGCCCGGGGACCTCGATCCAGCGTGAGCGGAAGAACGTCTCGGTCCCGGTCACGTCAGGCCCTCCTCCTCCGGCCGCCCGAACATCAGGTTCAGGTTCTGCCCCGCCTGCGAAGCGGCGCCCTTCCACAGGTTGTCGATCACCGCGAACACCACCGCCCGGCCGGTGCGCTCGTCGCGGTGGACGCGGATCCGGCAGAGGTTGGTCTCCCGGACGTCGCGCACGCCGGGCGCCGTTGAGACCACCTCCACGAACGGCTCCTCGCCGTAGGCCGCTCCGTACAGAGCATCAAGATCGTCGTCCGCGCGGGTGAGGGTGACGTAGCAGGACACGAGCTCCCCCTGGTCGAGCGGGAGCAGGTGCGGGACGAAGGTGATCATCACCTCGGCCCCGAGCGCGGCCAGCTCCTGCTCGATCTCCGGCGTGTGGCGGTGACGCGGCAGGCCGTACGGGCTGATGTTCTCGTCGACGCTCACGAAGTGGGTCTTCTCGGTGGCCGCCCGTCCCGCGCCCGACACCCCGGATTTGGCGTCGACCACGACGTCCCGGATCAGGCCCGCGCGCGCGAGCGGAGCCAGCGCGAGCAGGGTGGCGGTCGGATAGCAGCCCGGGTTGGCGACCAGGTCGGCGTGGCGGATCTGATCGCGGTAGCGCTCGGGCAGGCCGTAGACCGCCTGGCTCAGCATCTCGGGGGCGGGATGCTCGCGATACCACTCGCCGTACACCGCGGCGTCGTGCAGGCGGAAGTCGGCGCTCAGGTCGACCACCCGCACGTCGCGGGCGCGCAGCTCGCTGACCAGCTCGGCCGCGGCTCCGTGGGGGTAGGCGACGATCGCCGCGTCGAGGCCGTCGGCGTGACGGTCGAGATCGAGCTCCTCGAGGGTCACCGGGACCCGGTGATGGGGATAGAGCTCGTCGAGGCGCCGGCCCACGTCAGAGCGCGCGGTCACCGTCTGCAGCTCGAACTGCGGATGCCGAAACACCAGGCGCGCTGAAAGCGCGCCCGTAAAACCCGCCGCCCCGAACACCGCCACGCTATGAGGCACGGATCCTCCCGTCGAGCTCCCGGCCGATCGCGGCGTCGATCCGCTCGCGCCTGGCCGCCACCTCCTCGTCGGTGAGGGTTCGGTCGCGCGCTCGGTAGACCAGGCGCAGGGCCAGCGAGACGTTCCCCTCGCCGATCCGTTCCGGGTCGCGGTAGACGTCGAACACCTCGGCGCGGGCGAGCAGCGGCGCGCCGGCTTTGAGGACGGTCGCGGTCAGCTGGGCGGCGGACACGTGGTCGGGGACGATCACCGCGATGTCCTCGCGCACCTCGGGGAAGCTGGTCACGTCCTCATAGAGCGCGGTGGGCGGGAGCGGCGCCGCGTCGAGGTCGAGCTCGAACGCCGCCACCGTGTCCCGCAGGTCCCACTGGGCCGCCACCGTGGGATGGATCTCGCCGAGCCAGCCGGCGGCCTGGCCGTCGATCAGGATGCTGGCGGCGCGGCCGGGGTGCAGGAACGGCTCGGGCTGCGATCCGGCGGGTTCGACCGCCCAGGGGATCCGCAGGGTGTCGAGCAGCCCCTGCAGGGCCCCCTTGGCGGCGAAGAAGTCGGCCCCGGGCGGCTCCGGGTCGCGCCAGCCGGCGGGGCGGGCGTCCCCGATCAGCAGCGCCGCCACGTGGTAGGGCTCGGCCGGGAGCGTGTCAGTTTGGGTTGGCGTTTGCGTTTG
>JAOPVE010000015.1 GCA_025963185.1 Actinomycetes bacterium | reverse complement strand
GTGCCCGCCGCGTCCGCCACGAACGCCGTGCCCCGGGCCGGGCAGCGGGCGAGCGCCCCGGCCAGCTCGCCAGGGGTGAGAGCGGGCAGGTCGGCCCCGAGGATCGCCACTCCGGGCGCCCAGCCGGCGCGGCGCGCGTACGCGGATCCGTGCGCCACCGCCGCGTTGAGCCCGTTTTGCCGGTCGGGAACGCACACGGCCCCCGCCGCCGACAGCGCCTCGGCCGCGTCCGGATCGTCCGTCACCACGACCACACCGGCGACCGTGGGACAGGCCAGCGCGGCCGCGGCGGTGTCTAGCGCCATCGCCAGCACGATCCGCTCGGCGGTGCCGGCGGGCAGCGGAAGCGAGGCCCGCAGCCGGGTCTTCGCCAGCGCCAGCCGCTTGACGGGCAGCACGACCGACCAGCGCATCACCGGCCCATCCTCGCGCACGCGCCGAGGTGGCCGTCGCCCGCGTCCGCCGCGAGCGGCCAAGCTCACCCGGCACTCTAGAGTCACCCTGCCGAGGCAGTGAGGGAGACGAGCGCATGCGCAGAGGGCCGATCGGGTTCTGGATGCGGCTCGTGGAGGTCATCGTGCGCCCGACGTCGGCGGTGATGACCAACCCGGTGTGGATCGGCCAGGAGAACATCCCGGCGGCCGGCCCGGCGATCCTGGTGATGAACCACCTCTCGCACGCCGATCCGTTCGTCGCGGGGATCTTCGTCTTCGACCGGCCCCGGACCCTGCGGTTCCTGGCCAAGGCCTCGCTGTGGCGGATCCCGCTCGTCGGCACGATCCTGCGGCGGATCCACCAGATCCCCGTCTACCGGAACACGACGAACGCCCGGACCGCGCTCGAAGCCGCCGAGGAGGCGCTCGCCGAGGGCCACGCCGTGGTGATCTACCCCGAGGGCACCTGCACCCAGGATCCGGACCTGTGGCCGATGGAGGGCAAGACCGGCGCGGCACGGCTGGCGCTGCTGAGCGGCGCCCCCGTGATCCCGGTCGCGAACTGGGGCGCGCAGACGATCCACCACCCGATCACCCGCAAGTGGCGGCCGCGCTGGCGGACCCCGGTCACCGTGTCGGCAGGGCCGCCGATCGACATGTCCGCATTCGCCGGCGCGCCACCGTCCGCACCCGAGACACTGAGGGGGATGACCGACATCATCATGCGGCGGCTACGGGCGGACGTGGCCGCGATCCGTGGCGTACCCGCGCCCGAGGGGCCGTTGTGGCCGCAGCCCGTCCGCTCACGACCCCCGGAGGTACAGCCGTGACCGGTACAGCCGTGACCCCAACGCCTGCGATCCGCGCCGCAGTGCTCGGCGCCGGAAGCTGGGGCACCGCGTTCGCCAAGGTGCTGAGCGACGCCGGCTGCGAGGTCACCCTGTGGGCCCGCCGGCCCGAGGTCGCCGAGGCAGTCTCTGCCCGCCACGAGAATTCCGACTACCTGCCGGGGATCGCGCTGCCGAGCACCCTGCGGGCCACCGGCGACGCCGAGAAAGCGCTGCACGAGGCCGAACTCGTGGTACTCGCCGTGCCATCACAGCAATTGCGCGCGAACCTGGAGGGCTGGGCGGGCTGGATCGGCCCGGACGCCACCCTCGTCAGCCTCGCCAAGGGCATCGAGCTGGGCACCACCCTGCGGATGAGCGAGGTGATCCGCGAGGTCACGGGTGTATCGGCGGATCGCGTCGCGGTCGTCACCGGCCCGAACCTGGCCATGGAGATCGCCAGGGAACAGCCCGCCGCGACGGTGGTGGCGTGCACCGATCCGGATCGCGCCGCGCTGCTGCAACGGGCCTGCGCCACCCGGTACCTGCGCCCCTACACGAACACCGACGTGGTGGGCTGCGAGCTGGGCGGCGCCGTGAAGAACGTCATCGCGCTGGCCTGCGGGATGATCGAGGGGATGGGGTTCGGCGACAACACCAAGGCCTCGCTGATCACCCGGGGCCTGGCCGAGACGACGAGGCTGGGGCTCGCGCTGGGGGCCGATCCGATGACGTTCGCCGGCCTGGCCGGGCTTGGCGACCTGGTCGCCACCTGCACGTCCAAGCTGTCCCGCAACCGCACCGCTGGCGAGCGCCTGGGCCGCGGCGAGACCCTGGACGAGGTCATCGCGGCGACCAGGCAGACCGCCGAGGGCGTGAAGTCGTGCCGGTCCGTGCTGGACCTGGCTCGCGCGCACGGCGTCGACATGCCACTCACCGAGCAGGTCGTGCGGGTCTGCCACGAGAACGTCCCCCCGGCCGTGGCGCTCGCCGAGCTGATGCGCCGCGAGCCCAGGCCGGAGCACGACCGGTGACCCACGGGGCACCCGGGACCGGCCCGCGCGGCGACGGCACCCGGGTGATCCAGGCCGGATCGCCGGACCCGCGGATCGGCGATCCGCTCGCCGCTGGCCCGGTGCTCGCCGCGCCCTACCACCTCACGGGCGCCGCCGGACCGGATCGCGTCTACGGCCGCATGACCAATCCGACCTGGGAGGCGTTCGAGCGGGCCGTCGGCGAGCTGGAGGGCGGCGAGACGGTCGTCTTCTCCTCCGGCATGGCGGCCGTGACGGGGCTGTTCCTCGCGATCCTGCGGGCCGGGGACGTGCTGGTCCTGCCCTCGGACGGGTACTACGAGGCCCGCGCGCTGGCCCGCGAGCACCTGTCCCCGCTCGGCATCGAGGTGCGCGAGGTGCCAACGGCCGGCCCGCACGGCGGCGCGCTCACGGGGGCACGGCTGGTGCTGCTGGAGACCCCGGCGAACCCCGGGCTCGACGTGTGCGACATCGCCGCCGTGGCCGCGACCGCGCACGCGCGGGGCGCGCTGGTGGCTGTCGACAACACCACCGCGACTCCGCTCGGCCAGCGGCCCCTGGAACTCGGTGCCGACTTCTCGCTCGCGAGCGACACGAAGGCTCTGAGCGGGCACAGCGACCTGCTGCTCGGGCACGTCTCGGCCGCGGATCCGGAACTGGCGGCCCGGGTCCGCACCTGGCGCCAGCGCAGCGGGTCCATCCCCGGCCCGTTCGAGACCTGGCTCGCCCTGCGCTCGCTCGGAACCCTGGACCTGCGGCTGGCCCGCCAGGCCGAGAACGCGCTCGCGGTCGCGCGGTTCCTGCTCGATCGCCCGGAGGTGACCGGGGTCCGGTATCCGGGGCTGCCCGGGGATCCGGCGCATGCTCTGGCTTCTGCGCAGATGCGGCGGTTCGGCGGGGTGGTGAGCTGCGTGCTGCCGGACGCCGCGTTCGTGGACCGGGCGCTCGCCGCGTCGGCCCTGTTCACCGCGGCGACGAGCTTCGGCGGCCTGCACTCCACGGTGGACCGCCGGGCGCAGTGGGGCGGCGACGCGGTTGCAGAGGGTTTCGTCCGGATCTCACTGGGTTGCGAAGACACCGCGGACCTCGTCGCGGACCTGGCCGTCGCGCTCGAAGCGGCGGGAACCGTGTAACACCAGTGTCGCCACCGGCGGATATCGTCCAGGGCGTGACTTCGACAAAGCCCCGTGTCGCCGTCGTCTTCGGCGGCCGCAGCCACGAACACGCCATCTCCTGTGTCAGCGCCGGCAGCGTCCTCGCCGCGATCGACCGCGACCAGTTCGAGGTGATCCCCGTCGGCATCACCCCCGAGGGCGGCTGGGTGCTCACCTCGGGCGATCCGGCGGAGCTGGCGATCCGGGACCGCACCCTGCCCCGGGTCAAGGACGGCTCGTCGGTGGTGCTCAGTGGCGATCCGACGTCGGGCGGGCTGATCGCGGTCGAGCCCGGCGCTGCCGTCGAGGCGCTGACCGGCGTCGATGTGGTGTTCCCCGTGCTGCACGGGGCCTACGGCGAGGACGGCACGATCCAGGGCCTGCTGGAACTGGCCGGACTGCCGTACGTGGGCAGCGGGGTGTTCGCCTCGGCCGCCGCGATGGACAAGGTGCACACCAAGACCCTGCTCGCCGCCGCCGGGCTGCCGGTCGGCGAGTACGCGGTGCTGCGGCGCGGCGAGGGGCTCCCGTTCGACGACCGCGAGCGCCTCGGGCTGCCCGTGTTCGTCAAGCCGGCCAGGGCGGGATCGTCCATCGGCATCAGCAAGGTCACCGACTGGGCCGACCTGGACAGTGCGGTGGCGCTCGCGCGCGAGGTCGATCCGAAGGTGCTCATCGAGGGTGCCGTCGCCGGTCGCGAGGTCGAGTGCGGGGTCCTCGAAGGCGAGGACTGGGGTCCGCCGGAGGCGAGCGTCGTGGCCGAGATCCGCCTCGTCGGCGACCACGACTGGTACGACTTCGAGGCCAAGTACCTCGACGACGCCTGCGAGTTCGACATCCCCGCCGGGCTGCCCGAGGACGTGTCCGGGCGGGCGCGCGAACTGGCCCGCCAGGCCTTCATCGCACTCGACTGCGCCGGCCTGGCCAGGGTCGACTTCTTCGTCCAGCCCGACGGCGGGCTGGTGATCAACGAGGTCAACACGATGCCCGGCTTCACCCCGATCTCGCTGTTCCCGCGCATGTGGGCGGCGAGCGGCATCGGTTACGCCGACCTGCTGACCCGGCTGATCCGCACGGCCCTGGCCCGCGGCACCGGCCTGCGCTGACCCGTCCCCTGCCGAAGTGCGGTAACCCTGGCCGGTCCCGACCGGCCGCAGTTACCGCACTTCGGGGTTGTCGGGCCGGTGGTGTCGGCGGCGGTCAGCGCGCGGCGAGGGGGAGCGCGGCGGCGATCGGATCCGCGAGCGGGTTGAGGATCACCTGCGAGGCGCTGCCGTGGTACTTGGCGGGCGTCCGCACCTCGACGTAGACGGTGCGCTTGGTGACGGTCCAGACGCCGGTGCCGTGGTCGTCGGAATACACCCAGGCCACACCGTTGATCACGAACTCCTGCGCGATCGCCGTGGCCTCCTTCGGCTTCACGACGCCACAGCGCAGCACGATCGCCGGATCGCCCCACGCGACCACCCGGTCGGGCGCGTCGGTGACGGGCCGGGCCACGGATCCGTCGAGGGTGCGCGGCAGCCGGTTGAGCAGTCCGGCGCAGGGCGCGGCGGTCGACGCGAGCGACGGGGGAGCCGTGACGGGCACCGGCCCGGTCGCCGGGCCCCGGGGGGAGGTGCGGGCGTGACTGAACCCGCCGAGGTAGGCGAACGCGCCGACGCCCGCGAGGAGCGCGATGGGCAGCGCGAGGACCGTGGCCGACAGCGCGGCCGCCCGCCGGTTCGGCTCGGCGACCGGCCCGGACTGAGGCGGTGCCACGCTCGGGCCTGTCACCATCGCCCCGGCACGCTTAGAGGTGGACGACCGAGCAGGTGAGCGTGCGGGTGATGCCCTGCACGGTCTGCACGCGGCTCACGACGAGCTTGCCGAGTTCGTCGACCGTGCGGGCCTCGGTCAATACGATGACGTCGTAGGGGCCCGTAACGGCCTCGACCTGAGCAACCCCGTCAATTTCTTTGATCGTGGTGGCCACGTCACGTGCCTTGCCCACCTCGGTCTGGATGAGGATGTACGCCTGGACCACGGACACTCCTTCGTCGACGGTGGAGCAGCGATGAAAACGTACCGCACACGTGCCGGGACTCCGCGTCCCGGCCTGGGGAGGAGTCGCACGTGACCGTCTCGGATACCGGTGAGTTCGGCCTGCTCGCGCGAATCGTCCCGCGGCTGGGCACCAGCGCGGCCACCCTGCTCGGCCCCGGCGACGACGCCGCCGTGCTGTCGGCCGCCGACGGGCGGGTCGTGGCCACCACGGACCTGCTGCTGGAGGGCCGCCACTTCAGGCAGGACTGGTCGGGCCCGTACGACATCGGCCGCAAGGCCGCCGCGCAGAACCTGGCGGACGTGGTGGCCATGGGCGCCACCCCCACGGGCCTGCTCGTGGGCCTGGGCTGCCCCGCGGACACGCCCCTGGAGTGGGCCGAGCAGTTCGCGGACGGCCTGCGCGACGAGGCCGCCCTGGTCGGGGTGGCCGTCGTCGGCGGCGACATGGCCCGGTTCTCCTCGATCGTCATCTCGGTGACCGCGCTCGGCGAGCTGCACGGGCTGCCGCCCGTGACCCGGTCCGGGGCGCGGGCGGGGGACCTGGTGGCCGTCGCGGGCCGGCTGGGCTGGTCCGCCGGGGGGTACGCGGTGCTGTCCCGGGGTTTCCGTACCCCGCGGACCCTCGTCGCGGCCCACCAGCGCCCCGAGCCGCCGTACGCGTGTGGACCGGCGGCCGCCCGCCTCGGCGCGACCGCGATGTGCGACGTCAGCGACGGGCTGGTCGCCGATCTGGGGCACATCGCCACGGCGAGCGGGGTCCGGATCGACCTCGACAGCCGCGCCTTCCGGATCTCCGGCCAGATGTCCGACGCCGCCCAGGCCCTGGGGGTGGATCCGCTGCGCTGGGTGCTCACCGGGGGAGAGGACCACGCCCTGGCGGCCACGTTCCCGGCCGGCACCGAGCTGCCCGAGCCGTGGAAGGTCGTCGGGCGGGTCGCCGAGGGGGAGGGCGTGCTGGTCGACGGATCCGTGTACCCGCACTCGGGGTACGACCACTTCCAGCGCTGATCCGCGGGATCCCGCCGGTCGTTCGGTTCCGTATGGCAGGCTACGGCGGGTGGAGGCACAGATCCGGCCCGAGCCGTTCGACGGGCACTCGGCCCAGTTGCTCATCGAGGCTGTCCAGCAGGAATACGTCGTGCGCTACGGCGGGCGGGACGCCACCCCCGTCGATCCGGGCCAGTTCGCGCCGCCGCGGGGGCTGTTCCTCGTCGCGTACGCCGACGGCGAGCCGGCCGGGTGCGGCGGGTGGCGGGTGCACGGTCCGGACGCCGAGATCAAGCGGATGTTCGTGGTCCCGCACCTGCGTGGGCGCGGGCTGGCCCGGCGGCTGCTCGCCGAGCTGGAGTCCAGTGCCGCCGCGGCCGGGCTCGACCGCACGATCCTCGAAACCGGGCTCATGCAGCCCGAGGCGATCGGGCTGTACACCTCGACGGGTTATGCGCTGATCCCCGGCTTCGGCATCTACGCCGGCGAGCCGGACTGCCGCTGCTTCGCCAAGGCCCTGACCGCCAGCGTCCGCTGACCATCCTCGCGCCGAAGCCCGGCCGGACCGCGGTAACTCAGGCCGGTCCTGGCCGGGATCAGTTACCGCACTTCGGCGCGTCGAGGGAGCGCAGGATCGGCATGCCCTGCAGCGACCCGGCCTTGCGGTAGCGCTCGCCGAGCACGGTGCTGAGCTGCCCGCTCGGATCCACCGACCGCGGCGAGCTGTTGAGCAGCACCACGACCGGCCGGTGCGGACCGCTGAGCACCGCCCGCATCCGCTCCAGCGAGCCGGGGATCTTCTCGATCGGCTTGCCCCACAGGTACGGGTACGGGCTGTCCCGCCGGGCCAGGAAGTAGATGTTGGCCTCGGAGACCAGCACGAAGATCGGATCCCCCGGGCAGGTGCTGGCGCGCACCTCGGCCGCGATCCGCTCGTCGCGCCGGGCCAGGCCGTAGTAGGGGATCGTGTGCTCGCGCGCGGACTGCCCCATCGGCACCAGCGCGACCAGCCAGGCGGCGGTCGGCGCGACGACGGCCACCAGGGCGACCGCCCGCAGCCACGGCACCCGCACGGCGGCGACCGCGATCCCCGCGAGGACGGCCACCGGAGGGAGAAGCTGCAGGTAGTAGTGCGGCCAGTACGATCCGCCGAGGTTGACGCCGATCACCCCGGCGGCGAGCCACGCCAGCATGATCGCCACGGTGGCCCGGCGGCGCCACGAGGCCACGAGCCCGGCCACGGCGAACAGCAGCGGCACGACGAGGTCCTTGGCGACCCGTTCCGCGCTGGACAGGAAGTCCGACAGCCGCGTGCTGGTGTTGGACGCCTGCGATCCCATCGCGGCCAGGTGGTAGCCGATGATCGCCGTCCAGTACCGCGACCAGCCCCGCGCCCAGCCGTCCACCGCGCACGCCAGCAGCGGGGCCGCGAACCCGGCGAGCAGCAGCCCGGCCGCCCGCCACGACCGCTCGGTGACCAGGACGATCGTGCCGGCGACGACGATCCCGTCGATCCCCGAGGGCTTCATCGTCAGCGCCATGCCCGCGCACACCCCGGCCAGGACCAGCCAGCCCGGTGCCCGGATCGCCCGCCACCGCAGCGCGCACGCCACCGCCGCGGCCGCCGGGAGGCTCGCCAGCAGCTCGCCGTTCAGCGTGAAGCCCTCCAGTCGCGGCGCGAGGCCAGCGATGGCGTAGACGGCCGCGGCGGCGATCCCGGCCCGGCGGCCCGCCAG
Source organism: Actinomycetes bacterium (assembly GCA_025963185.1). Taxonomy (GTDB): domain Bacteria; phylum Actinomycetota; class Actinomycetes; order Mycobacteriales; family Cryptosporangiaceae; genus RYN-140. The sequence continues at coordinate 2,815 of JAOPVE010000015.1, read as the reverse complement.
CTGCCAGCCGATCGACCCGGCCAGCGCGGTGATCCCCGCACCCACCAGCACGGCCCCGGCGCGGATCGTCCAGCCCGATCCGTCGATCCCCAGCAGGAAGCGGTACACGAGCAACAGGCCCTGCGGACGGTCCAGCCAGGCCGATCCGTACAGGTCGCCGCCATGGGCCCAGCGCTGGGCCACGTAGGCGTAGCCGCCCTCGTCCATGCTGATGCCGGTCCACACGAACGGAAGGCGGACGAGGGCGCCCACCGCGCTGAGGATGCCGAGGATGACGACGGTGCGGTCCGCGCGCCATCGGGGCGCGGACGCCGCGGCGAGGACAGGGGCCGCAGGTGCGTGCGTGCTCACCAGGGCAGGGTAGGCCCATGGGTCCACTGCCCGAGGGATACACCCCCGCCGGGCGAGCCGCCTCACTCCCAAACCCTCCCGAAGTATGCGCCGTCGTGCCGGTCCAGGGCGGTCCCACGGCAGCCGCATCGGAGGGTGGGACTCAGAAGAGCCCGCCCCGGGATCCGGAGCGGGCTCTTCTGGGTTGGTCTGAGATCAGCCGCGAACGACCTTGCCCGCCTTGATGCAGGAGGTGCAGGCGTTCACGCGCTTGGTGTTGCCGCCACCAGCCGGGGCGCGGACCGTCTGGATGTTCGGGTTCCACCGCCGGTTGGTGCGCCGGTGGGAGTGGGACACCGACATGCCGAAGCCCGGCCCCTTGCCACAAACGTCGCACACGCTAGCCACGGGAAACTCTCCTGGGTGATCGCGGAACTCGCCCGACTGCCTGCGGGCAACCGGGACAGGGTACCTACCGGCGCGGGGGCGCGGCAAACCAGGGTCGCCGCCCGTGTGTCCGGACCGGGTGAGCGCCCGCGCCAAGCCTGTCGGCCGAGTGTCTTACAGTGCTCGCACAGCCACCATCGGGAGGGGTGCGGTTGCTCACGAGCCTGGACGACGCCGCCGCGCGCCGGTGGTGCGCGGCAGGCGTGGCGGCGCTGCGGCTGCACCAGCGCGAAATCGACGAGCTGAACGTGTACCCGGTGCCAGACGGCGACACCGGCACGAACCTGCTGCTCACCCTGACGTCCGCGGCCGAGGCGCTGGCCGCCGAGCCCCCCGTGGGCGCCCCGAGCGGTCCCGGGCGGGCGCTGCGGGCGATGGCGCGGGGCGCGCTGCTGGGCGCGCGCGGCAACTCCGGGGTGATCGTCTCCCAGCTGCTGCGCGGCATGGCCGACACGCTGACCGGGCCCGGACCCGCCGACGGCGCCGCGCTGGCCGGCGCCCTGAACACCGCGGCGGAGGCCTGCTACGAGGCGGTCGCCGAGCCCGCCGAGGGCACGATCCTGTCGGTGGCCCGGGGCGCTGCGCGAACGGCACAAGCCGCGGCGGATCGGTCCGGCGAAGCCCTCGCAGTAGCCATCGCGGCCGCGGGCGGGGCGGCCGAAGCCCTGGCCGAGACGCCCCGCCAGCTCGAAGCGCTCGCCCGCGCCGGGGTGGTCGACGCGGGCGGCCGTGGCCTCGTGGTGCTCCTCGACGCGCTGGCCGCGGTCCTCGGCGGATCGCAGCCCGAGACCGCCCCGCTGGCGAGGGTGACGCGCGATCCGGGCCAGCTCGTCGTCCCCCGCGAGGCCGGATCGCCGGAGTTCGGCTACGAGGTCCAGTACCTGCTCGACGCGAGTCCCGACGCGGTCGACGTGCTCAGAGCCGAGCTGCGGAAGCTGGGCGACTCGGTGGTGATCGTGGGTGCGGGCGCCGATCCCGAGCTCGACCTGTGGAACGTCCACGCGCACGTCAACGACGTCGGCGCGGCCATCGAGGCCGGTGTCGAGGCGGGCCGTCCGCACCGCATCTCGGTGACGCGCTTCGCCGAGGCCTCGGTGCCCGCCCTGGTCGATCCGGGGGCGCGCGCGCTCGTGGCCGTCAGCCCCGGGGCCGGCCTGACCGCGCTGTTCTCGGCCGAGGGTGCGGTCGTCGTGGCCGGCGGGCCCGGCGCGGCACCGTCGACGGGGCAGCTGCTCGCGGCGATCCGGGCGACGGGCGCGGGCAGCGTGGTGGTGCTGCCGAACGACTCCAACGTCCGCGCGGCGGCCACGGCGGCGGCTGAGCAGGCGCGGGCGGCGGGCCAGGAGGTGTCGGTGGTGCACACGAAGTCACCAGTCCAGGCGCTGGCGGCGCTCGCCGTGCGCGATCCGCGGCGGCACCATTCCGAGGACGTGATCGCCATGGCCGAGGCCGCGGCGGCGACCCGGTGGGCCGAGGTGACGGTCGCCGTCCGCGAGGCGCTGACCGTGGCGGGCACCTGCCAGCCCGGCGACGTGCTCGGGCTGGTCGAGGGCGAGGTGGTGCTGATCGCCACCGACCTGCTGACCGGCGCGTCCGAGTTGCTCGACCGCATGCTCGGCGGCGGCGGCGAGCTGGTCACACTGGTCACCGGCGCCGGCGCCCCGGACGGGTTCGGCGAGCGGCTCTCCGCGCATCTGAGCCACCGCTGGCCGTTCGTGGAGTGCCAGGTGTACGAGGGGGGCCAGCCGCACTATCCGCTGCTGGCCGGAGTGGAGTAGACAAGTGCCCACGTTCGATTCCCCGCTCAAGAGCCTCGTCGGCGACACCACGGCGAAGGCGCTGGCCAAGGGCCTCGACCTGCACACCCTCGGCGGACTGCTGCGGCACTACCCACGCCGGTACGCCGAGCGCGGCGAGCACACCGACATCGGGTCGCTGCAGGTCGGCGAGCAGGTCACGATCTCGGCCCAGGTGATCCGGGTCAACCAGCGCCCGATGCGGAACCGGCCGGGCAAGCTGCTCGAAGTCGTCGTCGGCG
>JAOPVE010000002.1 GCA_025963185.1 Actinomycetes bacterium | reverse complement strand
CAGCAAACCGAAGTGACAGCATCAGGTGACAAGTCGCACAGCCCGGTGGGCGGCCCGCGGGATCACTGCTGTGCGGCTCGGTGCCGTCGCCGCCGCCGTGGACGCGCTGGACGAGTCGGCGCTTCTCTTCGAGCGGGTGGCGGACGAGCACGGACGGGCGGCCGAGCAGCAGCGGGCGACGCGCCGAGCGGCCAGGTGCCGGACAGTGCAGATCGCGGTGCTGCCGGTCGAGCTGCCGGCCAGCCCCGCAGTGGCCCCGTCCGACGTGCGGGTTCCCGACCTCGCCGGACCGGGGTGGCGGCCGCTCGCGGCCGAGTCCGCGCTGGGTGCCGACCCGGTGTGGCGGACCTGATCGTGTGGCGTATTCGCTGACGGCCACGCACTTGCCGTCACCGACCCGCGTGCACGAACCCCGCCCACGAGCCGGCGGCGCGCGGGTCGGTGACGGCGAGCCGGTCCCGCAGGGCCGTCGGCATCCTGGCGGGGAGCTCGCGGTCGGGCCGCAGCATCCACAGCTGCGCGGCCCGCAGCGCCTGCGCGGGCGGCAACTCGCGCAGGAAGTGGTGGAACATGAACATCAGCACCGACGTCGCCGAGTCCGGGATCGACCAGAGTGCGCTCACCACCGATCCGGTCCCGGCCGCGAGAAACGCCGTCGCGGTGCTGAACGCCTCGTCGTAGCCCCGTCCGGGGACGCCGCTCGAACAGGCTGCGAGCACGGCGAGTCCGAGTGCCGGAGTGGAGTCGGCGCCGATCGTCGCGACGAGGTCCTCCGCGGTGAACCGCAGACCGGCCGCCTCGCCCGCGGCCAGCATCAGATAGCTGGTGGGCTCGTCACCGGTACCCGGCGCGACCACGCCGTGGCACGCGGCGTGCAGGACCGCACCCGCCGCGGCCCGGGCCAGCTCGGCCCGTACCTGCCCCGGGGTGCCCGCGCCGTCGGCCGCGCGGCTGCCGTCTACGCGCCGCCCCAGGTAGCGGGCCTGCGGGTAGAAGACATGGCGCACGGCGAGCGCCTCCAGCCGCGCTGCGACGAGGTCGGCTGCCGCGCCTGCAGTGTCCGGGTCGCCGACCACGAGCCCGCCGCCGCCGACCGGGCCTGACGGGGCCCACGCGCTGTCGCAGAGCATCCTGGCGCAGACGGCGACGGAGAACGCTGCCCGCTCGATGGCGTAGCAGTCCGACCGCGCGTCCCATGCCGCGTGCTACGGCACCCGGGCGAGTTCGCCTATGGGCACCAGGACGAGGTGCGGCAGGCGGCCCCGGCCGGTGCCGATCGCCGCCAGCAGCGGTCAGACCGCGGCGCTCCACGCCCACGAACACAGCCCGTCGAGGGCCTGCTCGAACGTCGCACCGGCGCCGGTGGCGGGGACCGGCTCGTCGTCGGACACCAGGTCGCGGTGCCGGATCCCCGCCGTGCGGGAGTCGCTGGTCACCGCGGCCGCGACGAACCGCTCCAGCGGCGCCGCCGGCCGGCGGGCGAGCTGCGGAAGCGACACCCACATCGGCTCGCCATCGACGGGGACGACGACCGCGGCACCCACCCCCTGGTCGCCAGGGACCAAGTATACGAGCGCGTCCGAGCCCAGCTTCGCCAGCGCCGCCCGGATCTCCGCGACGGTGGGCGGATCGAGCCGGCTCCGGCCCTGCGCGTCAGTGCCGGCCAGTGCGGTGGCGACGGCGTGCCGCAGCGCCGCGGACGCGGTCGCCGGGTCGCCGTCACCCACCGTGGCGCCAGCGATGCGCCAGCTCGTCGTCACCGAGGCTCATCAGCTGGTCGGTCACAGTGCCGAACCGCACCGCGGCCTGCAGGACAAGCCCACGGCCCGCGTCGAGCGCCTGGGCAGCACCCACGGCGTCGTTGTCCTCCAGGCACCAGCGCGCGACGTCGAGGGCCTCACTCGCGGCATGCCGGGCCGCTGCGGTGGCCGCGGCGGTGCCGCTCTGGAGCAGGACCGCGACGGTGTGCCCGAGCAGCGCATCCTGCCCGGTGCGCCGGCCCAGCGGGCGCTGCCCACGCAGCCGCTGCGCCCAGCCAAGGGTGATGCTCAGCTGGGCCCAGTGCGGGTGCGCGGGCCCCGCGGTCAGCCCACGGGCCCGTTCGAGCACCTCGATCGCTTCGACGACGTCGCGGCGCTTGCGGTGGTCCTCGTAGCGCTGAACCAGCGCGTGACCGAGGGCCATCAGGCACTCGACCTTGCGAGAGTCGGAGTCGGGCCCGATCGTCACAGCCTCGCGCAGGTGCTCAACCGCGGCATCGGTCTGCCCTCCTGCCAATTCGGCCATGCCCAGACCGCAGAGCCGTAGGGCCCGCTCGGTGGGGTCGAGTTCCGGCCGCTCTGCGTTCCCGCGCAGCGGCCCGAACGCAGCGGGATCGATCGGGCCGCCGGCCGCCGCGCCCAGCAGCGGGCCCACCGTGTTCAGGAGAGCGTCGATCTGGCCGGTCCTCGGGTCACCGCGCGGGAGCCGGTCCCGGTGCGCCCTCAGCTCCTCGAGCAGCGGCGGCAGCCCCCAAGATCGGCTCGAGCGACCAGCGCGACGCATCGTTGCAGCAGCTCGACCAGCGACAGGCGCTCGGCCGTACGGCTGTCCTGCGGCATCCGAGCGCGCATCGCGTCAATGTCGCTCAGCACCGTGACGTACCTCGCTATGTCACCCCCTTGGACCGCCGTCATGTGCTGGGCAAGCACCCGGGCCGCAGCGACCATGGTTGCCTGCAGCTCCCGGCCGGCCACCACGGCGGCGAGTCCGTCGATCTCGGTCAGCGCCGAGCGTCCGTCCAGCTCGGCCCGTCCGTACTGCAGGTGCACCATCAGCCATACCGACCGCGCGGCAGCGCGGTCGGCGGGCCACTGCGGGAACGGCTCGGGATCGGCGTCGGCCACCGCGCTGATCGCGGCGAGCCGGTCGGCCTGCTCCGGGGGGTGGATGCCGCAGCCGTAGGTGCAGGTTGACCAGCACGGCAGCGATCCGGGCGCGGCCAGGTGCGCCATCAGGGAGCAGGTCGAACGCCGCGAGCGCGGCGGCAAGTGTGCGGTGTCGAGCCGGTCGAGGTCGCAGCGGGCGACGAGCAGCCAGCAACGGGTGAACGCCCATGCCCACCCGGGGCCGGCAGCGCGCGCGGCGGACCTGGCGAGCACGTCGGGGGGCGGCGGCGTTCATCGGCCCGCGTGGACGAACCCGGCCCACGCGGTCTCGTCGGTGGGGTCGCCGATCCGCTCGCGCAGGTCCGCGGGCATGGAGTCGGGGATCTTCCGGTCCGGCCGGAGCATCCAGAGCTGGGCGGCATGTAACGCGTCGGCGGCCGGGAGCTTCCGCAGGAAGTGGTGGAACATGAACATCAGCACCGACGTCGCCGAGTCGGGCACCTCCCACAGGGCGCTGACCACCGAGCGGGTCCCCGACGCGAGCAACGCCGTGCCGATGCTGTATGCCTCGTCGTACCCGCGGCCAGTCACGCCGCTGCTGCACGCGGCGAGCACGGCGAGACCGAGCCGGCGGCCGCGCTCGGCCGTCAGGGCCGCGACCAGGTCCTCGGCCGCGAGCTTCCGACCACCCTCCAGAACTAGGTAAGACGTTGGTTCGTCGCCCTTCCCAGGCTGGACGGCGCCGTGGCAGGCCAGGTGCGTGATCGCTCCGCTGCCCGATTGCAGCCACGCCCGGACCTGCTCGACGGTGCCCTCGCCACCGGGCGACAGGCGACCGTCGTCGGTCCGCCCCAGGTGCAGAGCGTGCGGGTAGAACGTGTCGTGGATGGCCTGTGCCTCCAGCCGGGCCCAGGGCAGCTGTGGGATCGACCCGCCGGTGTCGGGGTCGCTGACGACGAGACCGTCCTCGCCTAGCGCGACGTCATCCGGCGCCCACGCGAGGTCGCAGAACATCCGCGCCGACACCGCGGAGGAGAACACCGCGTCCTCCACGGCGTAGCGCCTGTGCCCGGAATCGCTCCGGGAGGGCCGCGTGCCACGGCACCCTGGCCAGCTCTCCCATCGCGACCAGCACGATCCGCGGCGGACGGTCCGCCGGGACGAGCTCGGCGAGGTGCTCGAGCACCGGCCCGACCGCGGCGTCCCATGCCCACTCCCCGACCTCGCGCAGCGCGGTGCGCAGCCCGGCGGCGTCGGCGTCGGCGTCGGGGTCTTCGTCGGGGGCCAGGTCCCGGTGGCCGGCGGCGACGTCCCGGACGCTGGACCGGGTGCTCCGGGTGACCTCGATCGCGGTGTAGGCCTGCCACGCCGGTGTGGCGCGGAGGTCAAGCCCTCGCAGCGGCAGGTGGCTTGCGTCGTCGTCCGCGGGCAGCACGATCGCCGTGCCAGGCCCGGTTGCGTCGGCAGGCAGGAGGTAGACCAGCGCGTCGGCCCCGGCCTTGGCCAGCGCGGCTCGCACCTCGTAGCCGTCCGGCGGGTCGAGCGGCGCTGGACGGTCGGTGGTCCCGCCAGCGGCGATGCGGGTGATGACCTCGCGGCGCAGCGCGGTCGGGACGCGGTCGGCACCCTGCGCGGCGGCCTCGCGCCAGCGCTCGGCCAGATCGTCTTCGCCGATGCGGGTCAGCCGCTCGGGCACCTCGCCGAAGCGCATCGCGGCCTGCAGCACCAACCCGCGGCCGGCGTCCAGCGCGACCGCAGCACCCGCCGGGTCGTTCGCGGCGAGGTAGGCGCGGGCGAGGTCGATCGCGTCGCCGGCGGCGTACCGAGCCGCCTGCGTCGCTGCCGCCGCTCCCGACTGGAGCAGGACGGCCCAGGTGTGCCCGCGCAGACCATCCAGGCTGACCTCAAGCGACTGGCGGGACCGCCCGGCCAGCCGGTGTATGTCCGCCAGCACCTGGCAGAACAGGCTCCACTGCCGGTACTCTGGGCCACCGAGCGCCTCTCGGCACGGGCGAGGACCGCGGCAGCCTCCGCCAGGTCCGCCCTGTCGGTGCGGCCGAGGCTCACGTTGCGGCGGTTCGCGAGGGTGAACTCGTGGCGACGCACGAGCGCGCCGGCCAGATTAATCCGGTAGAAGGCCTACTCGGGGTCGTGATCGGGAGCGAGCGCCACAGCATCACGCAGGTGGCCCACGGAACCGTCAAGCAGGCCGGGCCGCCCTAATGGCTCCGCCATGGCCTGCTCGGCGCTGGCCAGCTCTAGCAGGTTCACCGCGCGCTGCGAGGCGCTCAGGTCTGCGCGGGCCGCCCGGGTGCGCAGCTCAGCCAGCGGGTCCTCGACGGTGGGTGGTGCCCCCCGCGGCGGCTGCGGAGCCGGTCCGCGACTTGCGAACGAGGGATCGATCATGCTCCGGATGGCGTTCATCGAGGACAGCGCCTCATCGAATGCGGCCAGTAGCGAGTCTCCCAGCGGGAGGTACCGGCGCAGCTCCGCGGCGCGGTCGAACTCGGCGAGAGCGCCACCGACATCGCCGCGCATGATCGCGTTCTGCGCGTCAAACATGATTGTGAAAATCTGCTTGCGGATATCCTGCGGTGACAGCGGCTCGGCATCGATCACGTCCTCGAACGTGGACGGTCCGGCGTCGCTCAGGTCGTTGGTCCGCTGCCGTTCCAACTGGTCTGCGATGGTGCGGGCCAGCGCGACCGGTGTCACCCACGGCCTGCGGCCCGCGACGACGGCCTCCAGCCCGTCGAGCTCGGCGAGCACGCTCGCCGGGGTCACCCCGGCCCGGCCAACTTGCAACGAACGGGTCAGCCACAGCGCCCGCAACGCCGCCCGGGCGAGCGTCCAGTCGGGGACTGGTTCCGGATCGGCGTCAGCGATCTCGGCCAACGCTGCGGCTGAGTCAACCAGGTTGACGTCGTCCATCATCCGGCCAGACCGGAGCAACGCGGTGACGAGCAGCGCAGCGAGGCGGGGTCGGCCGGGGATTTCCGGTCCGAGGGTGTCGAAGTCCGCGAGCGCGGCCACCAGGGCCGCGGTCTCGTACCCGTCGCTCTCGAAGTGGTCGAGGTGCAGTCAGCACCGGGCGAACACCCACGGTGAGCGCTCCAGCTCACTCAGTTGGCTCATCGCGGCGGTTGTGTGCTCGATCGCCCTCCGCAGGCCCGTCCCGTCGATCATGTCAGTACCACGCTTTTCCGTCCGACATCGTCCCTAACGTCGGCACCGTTTGTCCCTGCGTTACGACGTGCGCCAGGGCCGCAGCGGGTATCACCACAGCACATGGATGATTACGAGTACTTTTTACGGTAACAGTACGGTTGTAGCGTATCTCGGTGATGAGTCGGTCCGGTCACCCTGAGGTACGGTCCAGACCCAACGAAAGGCTGTCGCATGCCCCTACTGCCGGCCCGGATCCCGGACATCCCCGAGACTCGCGCGGAGATTGTGCCGGCGCGGCTCGCCCGGAAGGTCGGCCCGCTGTTCGGAGTGCCATGGGACGATGGGCCGTTCGGGCACCGTACCTGGGTAAGCGACCACAGCCGGATCACCCTCTCCGAGATCGCCCGTGGTGCCCCGCTGCCCACCCGTGCGCAGGCTGCCCGGCTTACCAGCGACGTGGACGGCTGGCACATCGTCGACCGCGTCGGTGTCGCCGGGCGCGGCGCCGCGATGCCGCACGAAATTGCCAACGCGACCCTCAACCGGTTCGGTCCCGACACCAGGGCGGCCGTGCTGCTGACGGCGGTCAACCGGCTGCTCGATCCGGTCCGGCACGCCGTGTGCTCGGCCCTCGAGGTGCTGGTCGCCAGCGACGGCGAGCCGCTGCCCATGGACCTCCAGATGGTGGGCTGGACCGTGCTGGTGATCGAGACCTTCAGGTCGCAGCCCGCGCTCGTCTCCGCCGGCATCGCTGCCCGAGCCATCCAGCGCCAGCTGGTGTCGACGTGGGAACTGCCGCTCTCGGCGAGGCTTGCCGGCATGCCCCTCACCCGGTGCGAGATCTCGGCGCCGGCCCGAGCGGCCGCGCCGTCGCGGCCCGACGAACTCGACGTTGTCGACGCGACATTCACCGCCCTTCGAGACAACGCCGGCAGCGGCTCAGCCCTGGCCAAGAGACTGCATCACGATGAGATCGTCGACCGGTTATTGCGCCAGCTGCACGCCGCCGGTTCCCTGCAGGACGCAAGCCACCTCTGGCTCAGCGAGCGACGCGACGGTGAGCTGGTGGTTGAGGCGCTGATGCCGCCGACCCAGCTCACCCGCGACTTCGTGGAGCAGGTTACCGGGTCGGCGGCCGGGCAGGATCACCACCGACTGCCCCGCGTCCCCTCGAACGACACGTTCGCCGCGCTCCCGGCACTGGCCAGGCGAGCCGTGCTGATCGCCATCCTCGGGATGCTGCGACACGTCCAGATCGACCCGCAATGGCGGGAACGAACCCGCCAGCCCGTCGTGCATGCGCTGGCGGAGGTCGCCGAGCTGGCCGAGCACGGTCTGCCGGAGAACGACCCGATGCGCCCGCTGGTCCGATGCCGCACAGCGTTGATGACTGTCCAGACCCAGCGCTACGACCGGTGCCACGACATCGTCGCCCCCATGGCGCAGCTCCTCGCTGGAGCAGACGACTGCGCGGCCGCGCTCCGCTCCGGCATCCTTGACCGCGGTGCAGCGGCTGAGATCATCGGTGCGGCGAACATCGAGGTGAATATCGTCCGCGAGACCAACGGGGCCAATTGCCATAGCGGCCTGCCCGACCCCGCCGGTCTCGGGGTATGGCTGCGCCGCAGTTGGCGGACCTACCTCGACGCGATTGAGGTCAAGCCTGACGTGCTCGAATCCCCAGACGTAGGACAGCTCGGTCTCGTCGGATATCACCTTCACAACTACGCGGCCTTTCTGACTTGGCAAGCCAGTGCCGACGATCTTCACGCCGCGGTTCGGCTGTTCCGAGAGGTAGTCATACCGGCACGCGAGGCCTTCCTCGCCAAGAGCGGCGTTTTCGAACCGTTGCGACACTCGCTGCAGGTTGCATCGCGGGCCACATCCAGGCTCGCCGAGACTACGACAGCGGCGGGTAACCGCGACGCAGGCCGTGCCTGGGCGAGTCTGGGCATCGAGTGGATCCATCGGGCACTTGCTGACAACAGCACTACTCAGCTGCTCGGCGAACTCACTGAGCCGGCTTGCCGCCTCGCGTTGCTGGCCGCGAGGGCCCTCGTCGTCGCGCTGGAGCTGGACGTCGCGCCCCCTGACGATCTAGACACGGCGACCAATCTCGTCGAGCTGGCTCGCCGCTGGGAGCAAACCTCGGTCGGGGCGGACCCTGATAGTCATGTGCGTCATGCCGAGGTTGTCGAGCTGGAAGGACGAATTCAGAAGCTGCGCGGCAGCCCTTCTCCTGGCTGACGGGCGGTCGGCGATCGCGACGCTAGCTCGGAGTGAACCCGCGGATGACGACGGTCCGCATCCTGGCATGAATTGCCAAGTCGACGCTGAAGCTGGCGTCCGTCGTCCCAAAGCCGACGCCCGAACACGAGGATGGCCGATGTGATCGCCGAAACCGGCCGTAGATCTTGTCTGGGCGGATGAGCCATGAACATATCGCGCGGCTGATGCGCGAAGCCGACCGCGCCACGTCGGATCCGCTGAGTTCCTAACTCTCTTCCCTCTGAGGTTCCCAGATTCGACGTCGAAGACCGGCGGGATCGGTCTGAGGGCGTCCGGCACAAGGGCACTGGTCCTTTCCGAACGCCGGGCCTCACCTTGAGGAGGTCACCATGGGCGACGACGACGACAACTGATCACCTATCGGGAAGGAGGGCCGTGGGACGGAGTTCCTCCGGTCCTCCGATCCCTCTCGACGGTGGGGCGTCCGCGAGGGTCTGGTTGTAAGCGGAGTGGTTCATCCGCTGGCAGAGCGGCGAGGGCGGCCTCGGTGACTTGATGGCGGCGCGATGAGTCTTTGTCCAGCAGCCGCATGATCCACCGGGCTGGGGGAGGGCTGACAGGAGGCGCGGGCAGCTCCGTATGCAGGTGCTGGTACCGCAACTGGGCTACGTCGGAACCGGTGAACGGCAGGCTCCCGATCGTCAGCTCGTGACCCAGTGCAGCCCAAGGCCTACAGATCGCTCTTGTACGTCGCCAGCAGCCCTCGCCGCTGCTCGGGCACCCAGTACGGCAACGTTGCAAGGTCTCTGTAGCGGTGCGCACGTCCAAGTCGTGGCTCATGCCGAAGTCGGCTACGTACCGAGCCCGTCGTAAAGCAGCACGTTAGCTGGCTTCAAGTCGCGAGTCATCTCGTCCACGCTGTACCGGCTGGCGCGACCGCAGTGGTGGCATTTGTGGTTGCATTCGCTCGCGATCAGTAAGACCCAGGAGTGGCCACGTCCGGGCAGACGACCTGCCTATACCGCTCAAGCGGTCACCGCTGATTGCCGGGTCCACGACCTTGAAAGCGAGCGTGCCGAAAGGTACCGGGGGTTCGAATCCCTCCGCTTCCGCCATTCTACCAGCACAAACGCCGAGATAATGATCATTTCCTGGCCCAGCGTGGACGCCGGTGGTTGCATTTCTGGTGGCATGTGAGCCGCAAAGTGACTCACCCGGCTGCCCGTCCCACCGGATGGTTGCGGTGTGCGGTAGATGGGTCCTCGGCGCATTGAGGCCCCCGCACTTCATGGCTGGAGGTATGCTCCGCCGTCACGGTCTGGGTGTACACGGTGGCGGATTTTGCCTGGTCAGCCATGGATCCCAGGCCAGAGGGTTGCCGCGTCTGGCTCTGACGGCCCAACAGTGGCGCG
>JAOPVE010000516.1 GCA_025963185.1 Actinomycetes bacterium | reverse complement strand
AACCAGCGGCTGTCCTCCGGGCTCGCCGGGCGGCTTCACGCGCCGGTGCGGCAGCGCCGCACGGTCCGCGCGGTGGAACACGACCAGGCCGGGGTGCGGGTCGTCACCGATGACGGCGAGGTGCGCGGCGACGCCGTCATCGTGGCCGTGCCGATGGCCGTGCTGCGGGCCCTGAGGTTCTCACCGCCGGTCCCACAGGCGACCGGCCGCGACCCGGACCCGGACTCGCGGCGCGACGGCAGGGCCCCGCGCGAGAGCCCCGCAGCGCGCACCCGCGCCGACGGCACGACAGCCCGATCTCGCGCGGAGGGTACGGCGGCCCGCTCCCGCGCGGAGGGTACGGCGGCACGGTCGCCGCGCTCCACGGGAACGGCGAAACCCCCGAGCGGATCCGGCAAAGGCACCGCAGCTCGCACCACCCCGGCGAAGTCGGCCGGCAGCAAGCCCACCGGCAGCAAGACGGGTACCAGCAAGACCGGTGCCGGCAAGACGAGTACAAGCAGGCAGGATCCGGCCCCCACCCGCCGGGCCACCCCCGCTCGCGGCGCCACCCCCCGCACGGCCACCCCGCGCACAACCGCCGCCTCGCGCCAGAACAGCACCTCGCGCCAGAGCCCCACGGCCCGCGGTACCGGCCGGGGGGCCGCCAGTGGGCGTACGGCCGCGAGCAGGGACCGGGACGTGCTGGCGAGTACGCGATCCGAGCCGGGCAGGCGCTCGCTCTCGCGCGCCCAGGACCGGTTCGCCGCGCGGACCAGGGCGCCGTCGCGGCCGGTCCGTCCCAAGCGGGTGCTCGGCAGCAAGCCGCCGCCACCGAGGCGCCGCCTTCGGGTACCGCGCCTGGGCAATCCCGGGCGGCGGCTGCGGTTCGCGATGGCCGTCGTGCTGTTCGCGTTCGCGGTGCTCGCCGGGCGGCTGGTGCAGATCCAGACCGTCCACAGTGCCTACGCGGACGAGGCCACGGCCGACCGCACCCGCGAGGTCGAGCTGATGGCACCCCGCGGGGCGATCCTGGACCGGCACGGCAACGAACTGGCGCGCAGTGTCGAGGCGGTCGAGGTCGACGCGGATCCGAAGTGGGTCAAGGACGTCCCGAAAACCGCGAAGGCGCTGACCACCCTGCTCGGCGTGCCCGAATCCGAGCTCATCACCAAGATGGACCGGAAGTACACGGCGGCGGGCAAGGTCAACCGGTTCGCCTACCTGGCCCGCCAGCTCGATCCGGACGTCGGGCAGGCGGTGAACGCGCTGAACCTGCCCGGCATCAACGTCGGCAAGGAGCAGCGGCGGGACGTTCCCGGCCACGACCTGGCGGCGAACGTCATCGGGTTCGTCGGCAGCGACGGCGACGGCCTCGCGGGCATCGAGGCCAGCTACGACGACGCGATGCGCGGCAAGAACGGGCTCAAGCGGTACGAGGTCGGATCGCAGGGCCAGGAGATCCCCGACGGCAACAGCTGGACCCAGCCCGCCCAGCCGGGCAAGGCCGTCCAGCTCACGATCGACCGGGACCTCCAGTACCAGGCGCAGCGGATGCTCATGGCGCAGATCCAGGCCAAGCACGCCTACAACGGGGCGGCCGTGGTGCTCGACGCGAAGACGGAGGAGATCCTCGCGATGGCCAGCTACCCGAGCTACGACGCGGGGCACCCGACCGCGGCCACGGCGAAGTACCGGATGGACCTGGCGACCGGCGCGGTCGTCGAGCCCGGATCGGTGCACAAGGCCATCACAATCGGCGGCGCGCTGGACGCGGGAGTGATCAAGCCCGACAGCTCGATCGAGATCGGCCGGTCGGTGAAGAAGGGCAATGTCACCTTCCGCGACACCCACTACCAGAAGAACGACCGGACGAAGCTGACCCTGGAGGGCGTCCTCGCGCAGTCCAGCAACCTGGGCACGATCTCGATCGCCGACAAGCTCGGCGCGCAGCGGCTCTACGACTACCAGCGCAAGTTCGGTCTCGGCTCGAAGATCGGGGTCGGGCTGCCCGGCGAGGCGTCCGGCTTCGTGCACCCGCCGAGCCAGTGGAGCGGGCCGTCGTACGGCAGCATCCCGATCGGCCTCGGCGTGGCCGTGACGCCGCTGCAGATGACGTCGGTGTTCGCGACGATCGCGAACGACGGGGTGCGGGTCCCGCCGACGCTCGTCAAGGGCACCCTCGACGCCTCGGGCAAGCTCACCCCGCGGGCGGCCGCGAAGCCCGAACGGGTGCTGTCCGTGCAGGCCGCGCAGGCCCTGCGCGCGGACATGGAGGCCATCGCGACCCCGCTGGGCACGGCGCCGGCCGCGGCGATCCCCAACTATCGGATCTCGGGCAAGACGGGCACCGGCCAGCTCGCGGAGAACAACCACTACGTGGCGGGCAACGTGACCTCGATGATCGGCATCGTCCCGGCGGACGCGCCCCGGTACGTCATCGGGATCTTCGTGCACGCCTCGGCGGGAACGGGCGGCGCGGTGGCCGGTCCGCTGTTCTCCGAGCTGGGCAAATTCACGCTGGGCAACTATGGGGTCGCGCCGACGCTGGTGCCGCCCCCACCGATCCGCATCTACGCTTCCTGACGGCGGTAGGGTCTGACCCCGTGCCCGTCTCGCGTTCGCTGCGGCCCGACAAGGTCCGGCCTGTCCTCCTCGTGGAGTTGCTGACCGGGGACAACCGTGTCCTGGCGGGGCAGCCGGCCGAGCTCGTCCCGGGCGCCCGCGGTGCCGCGCCCGAGCCCGTGGCGCTGACCGGGGTGACGCACGACAGCAGGCAGGTGCGGCCGGGCGATCTGTACGCGGCGCTGCCCGGGGCGAAGGTCCACGGGGCGCGGTTCGCCTCGGACGTGGTGGCGGCGGGCGCGGCCGCGATCCTCACCGACCGCGACGGGGTCCGCGAGGCGATCGACGCGGGGCTACCGGCGATCGTCGTGCCGGATCCGCGGGCCGCGCTCGGATCGGTGGCCGCGCGCATCTACGGCGATCCGTCGGACGGGCTGACCGTGGTCGGCATCACCGGCACCAACGGCAAGACGACCACCGCGTACCTGGTCGAGGCCGGACTGCGCGCGGCCGGACAGGTCACCGGCGTGTTCGGCACGGTCGAGACCCGGCTCGGCGACGAGGTGCTGCCCGCGATCCGCACCACCCCCGAGGCGCCGGACTTGCAGGCCCTGCTCGCCGTCGCGCGCGAGCGCGGGGTGACCGCCGTGGTCATGGAGGTCTCCAGTCACGCGCTGGCGATGGGACGGGTCGAGGGCGTCCGGTTCGCGGCCGGGCTGTTCACCAATCTCGGCTCGGACCACCTGGACTTCCACCACACCACCGAGGAGTACTTCGCGGCCAAGGCGAAGCTGTTCGACGGGCGCTGCCGGTTCGAGGTGGTGAACTGCGACGATCCGGCCGGCCGGCGGCTGGTGAAGCCGGGCACGATCACGGTCTCGCCGTCCGGTGCGCCCGGCGCCACCTGGCGGGTCGCCGCGCGCGAGCCCGCCGGGTTCGCGCAGCACTTCCAGCTCGACGGGCCGGACGGGCTCAGCGTCCGCGGCCGGGTGGGGCTGCCCGCCGCCTACAACGTCGACAACGCGGCGCTGGCGATCGCGGCGCTCGCCGCACTCGGGGTCCCGCCGGCCGAGGCCGCGAGCGGGGTGGCCAGCGCGCGCCCGGTGCCCGGCCGGATGGAGCGGGTCGACGCCGAGCTCGACGGCGGATCCCCGGTGCTGGCCGTGGTGGACTACGCGCACGATCCGCACGCCGTGGCCGCGGCTCTCGGGGCGCTCCGGCCGATCACCAAGGGGCGGCTGATCTGCGTCCTGGGCTGCGGCGGTGACCGGGACGCCGGCAAGCGCCCGCTGATGGGCGAGCAGGCCGCGCTGGGTGCCGACGTGTTCGTCGCCACCGACGACAATCCGCGATCCGAGCCGCCGTGGCAGATCCGGGCCGAGATGCTCGCCGGGGTCGCCGCGGTCCCCGACGAGCTGCGCGCCGAGATCGTCGAGGTGGCGGATCGGCGGGCGGCGGTCGCCGAGGCGGTCCGGCGTTCGGAACCCGGGGATACGGTGGCGGTCCTGGGCAAGGGACATGAACAGGGCCAGGAGGTCAGTGGAGTGGTCCACCCGTTCGACGACCGTGTGGTACTCGCCGAGTCGCTGCGCGAGGTGTACGGATGATCCCGCTGACTCTCGCCGAGATCGCCGCCGCCACCGGGGGTGCTCTCGCGGGCGGGGCGACGGGCGACGAGCTGGTCAGCGGATCCGTCGAGTTCGACTCCCGCAAGGTCACCCCGGGCGGCCTGTTCGTGGCGATCGCTGGCGAGCGGGCAGACGGGCACGACTTCGCGGCCAAGGCGGTCGCCGACGGTGCCGCAGGGGTGCTCGCGAGCCGCGACCCGGGCGTCCCGTCGGTCGTGGTCGAGGGTGACATCCTCATCGCGCTGGGCAAGCTGGCGCGCGCGGTTGTGGACCGGCTCCCGGGGCTCACGATCGTCGGCCTCACCGGGTCCTCGGGCAAGACCTCGACCAAGGACCTGCTCGCCCACCTCCTCGCGCCACTCGGACCCGTCATCGCCCCGCCCGGATCGTTCAACAACGAGCTCGGCCACCCGTACACGGTGCTCAAGGCGGATCCGTCGACGCGGTTCCTGGTGCTGGAGAAGGGCGCGCGGGGCCTCGGGCACATCCGCTGGCTCACCGAGGTCGCCCCGCCGCGGATCGGCGTCGTGCTGAACGTCGGGGCGGCGCACGCGGGCGAGTTCGGGGGCATCGAGGTCACCGCGCAGGCCAAGGGCGAGCTCGCCGAGGCGCTTCCGGCGGACGGAGTGGCGATCCTGTGCGCCGACGATCCGCGGGTGCGCGCGATGGCCGATCGCACCAGCGCCAGGGTCGTGCTGACCGGCCAGGCGCCGGACGCGCAGGTCCGCGCCGAGAACGTGCTGCTCGACGAGCTGGGCCGCCCGGAGTTCACGCTGGTGACGCCGGCGGGCGAGGTGCCGGTCCGGCTCGCCCTGCACGGCGAGCACCACGTCGGCAACGCGCTCGCCGCCGCCGCCGTCGCCCTGGAGGCCGGCCTGCCGCTGGCCCAGGTCGCCGAGTTGCTGGGCACCGCCAGGGCGGCCAGCCGCTGGCGGATGGAGGTCACCGAGCGGGCGGACGGCGTGACGGTCGTGAACGACGCCTACAACGCCAACCCGGACTCCATGCGCGCCGCGCTCAAGGCCCTCAAGGCCATGACCCACGGCGGCCGCCGCGCGTGGGCGGTCCTCGGCCAGATGAACGAACTCGGCGAGGACTCGCTCGCCGAGCACGACGCGATCGGCCGGCTCGTGGTGCGGCTCAACGTCGACCGGCTCGTCGTCGTCGGGGAGCAGGCCGGCCCGATCCATGCTGGCGCCTGTTTGGAAGGATCGTGGGGTGACGAGTCCACCCACGTTCCCGACATTGCCGCCGCCGTCGAGGTACTGCGCGCCGAACTGCGCCCGGGTGACGTGGTGCTCGTGAAGGCCTCGCGGTCGGTGGGCCTCGAACGGATCGCCGACGCGCTGCTCAGCCAAGAACCGCACCAGCAAGAGCACGAGCACAACGACGGCACCGTGCGCGGTGCCACGGAAGGGGACGCCGAATGAGGGCGGTACTCGCCGGGGCGTTCCTGTCCTTCATCATCTCGCTGTTCTGCACGCCGATCGCGATCCGGTACTTCACCCGGCTCAAGATCGGCCAGGAGATCCGCGAGGACGGGCCGAAGCACCACCAGAGCAAGCGCGGCACGCCCACCATGGGCGGCGTCGTGTTCATCATCTCCACGGTCGTCGCGTTCGTGATCGCGCAGGTCCTGATGGTGGGGCCGAACCGCAGCCTGAGCGTCACCGCCGTGGTCCTGCTGGGGCTGTTCGTCGGCATGGGGGCCGTCGGGTTCCTCGATGACTTCATCAAGATCCGCAAGCGGCGCAGCCTGGGGCTGAACAAGCGCGGCAAGCTGATCGGCCAGGTCGTGATCGCCGTGGCGTTCGCGGTCATCGCCCTGAACTTCAAGAACCGGTACGGGGTGACGGTCGGATCCGACCACATCTCCTTCATCCGGGACATCAGCTGGGCGCAGATCAGCAACGTCGGCGCGGCGGCCCTGTTCGCCTTCGTGGTGATCGCCGCGGCCAACGGCGTCAACCTCACCGATGGCCTGGACGGGCTCGCGACCGGCAGTTCGGTGATGGTGATCGGCGCGTACGTGCTGATCGCGTTCTGGGAGTTCCGGCACAACTGCTCGACCGAGCTGCTCGGGCCCAACGGGTACTGCTACCAGGTGCGCGATCCGCTCGACATCGCGCTGATCGCGGCCGCCGCGGCCGGTGGCCTGTTCGGGTTCCTGTGGTGGAACGCCTCCCCTGCACGCATCTTCATGGGCGACACCGGCGCGCTCGCCCTCGGCGGGCTGATCGCCGGGCTCGCGCTGGCCACCCGCACGACGATCCTGCTGGTGGTGCTCGGCGCGCTGTTCGTGATCATCACGATGTCGGTCGTCATCCAGATCGCGTCGTTCAAGTCCACCGGCAAGCGCGTGTTCCGGATGGCCCCGCTCCAGCACCACTTCGAGCTGGCGGGCTGGGGCGAGGTCACGATCGTGATCCGGTTCTGGATCATCGCGGGCATCGGCGTCTCGGCGGGCCTCGGCCTGTTCTACGCCGACTACCTCGGAGTCCTGTAGAGGATGGGTGCTGGCTGGTACGACGGCCGCCACGTCCTCGTGGCGGGTGCCGGGGTCTCGGGCGCGACGGTGACGCGGGTCCTGCTGGGGCTCGGTGCGAAGGTCACCGTCGTCGACCGGTCCGCCCAGCCCGAACTCGAAGCGCTCGGCGCGGCCGTCCTGCCCGAGGGCGCCCCGCTCCCGGCGGATCTCGGCCAGGCCGTCGTCTCGCCCGGGTTCTCCCCGGCACATCCACTCGTGCGCGCGTGCCTCGCGGCCGGACTGGAGGTGTTCAGCGAGCCCGAGCTGGCGTGGCGGCTGCGGCCCGAGAACGCGGCGCCGTGGCTCGCGGTGACCGGCACCAACGGCAAGACCACCACGGTGACGATGCTCGCCGGGATGCTCGCGGCCGCCGGGCTGCGGACCGTCGCCACCGGCAACATCGGGTACCCGTTGCTCTCTGCGGTGCTCGATCCGGATCCGTACGACGTGCTGGCCGTGGAGCTCAGCAGTTTCCAGCTGCACTGGTCCGCCACGCTGGCGCCCCAGGCGGGTGCGCTGCTCAATCTCGCCGACGACCACCTGGAGTGGCACGGCGACTTCGCCGCGTACGCCGGGGCGAAGGCGAACCTGTGGCGCGGCGAGGCGACGGTCGCGGTGGGCAACCTGGACGACGAGCGGGTCGCCACGGCGCTCGCCGCCGCGCCGGGCCCACGGATCGGGTTCCGGCTCGGCGTCCCCGGTCCCGGCGAGCTGGGCGTCGTCGAGGATCTGCTAGTGGACCGCGCGTTCGGTGGCGATCCGGGGGAGGCGTTCGAGCTCGGACCGGCCGGCGAGGTCAGCCCGCCCGGCGCGCACAACGTCGCCAACGCGCTCGCCGCCGCGGCGCTCGCCCGCAGTCACGGCGTGGCCCCGGAGCACATCGCGGCGGCGATCCGCGGCTACACCCCCGAGCCGCACCGCAACGCACGCGTGGCGACGATCGGCGGCGTCGACTGGGTGGACGACAGCAAGGCGACCAACCCGCACGCCGCCGCCGCCTCGCTGACCGCCTACCCGCGGATCGTCTGGATCGCCGGCGGCCAGCTCAAGGGCGTCGACATCGCGGATCTGGTGCGCACAGTGGCGGATCGGCTCGCGGGCGCGGTCCTGGTCGGTGTCGACAGGGCCGAGATCGGCGAGGCGCTGCGCCGACACGCGCCGCACGTCCCCGTGGCCGACGTGGCGAGCACGGATGATGGAGCGATGAGCGAGGTCGTCGCCGCCGCGGCCCGTCTCGCGGCCCCGGGTGACACCGTGCTGCTCGCGCCCGCAGCGGCTTCCAAGGACATGTTCACCAGCTACTCCCACCGTGGCGAGGCGTTCGCCGCCGCGGTCGGGGCACTGGCCAGGGACGCGCGATGAGCCCGGCCGGCGAGCGCGGCAGCCGCGGCCACACCACGGGCTCCAACCCGGTCCTGACTGCGTCCGACGTCGACAGGGCGGCGATCAATCCGTTCGCGGCGCTGTCCGGGTTGCTGCAGCGGCCGATGGCGTCGTACTTCCTGCTGCTCGCGAGCGCCGGGCTGCTGCTGGCGATCGGCCTGGTCATGGTGCTGTCGGCGTCGAGCATCGACTCGATCTACGCCAACGGCAGCGCGTTCACCGAGTTCGGCAAGCAGGCCGGCTGGGCGCTGATCGGGCTGCCGATGTTCTGGCTCGGGCTGCGGCTGCGGGTCCGCGCCTACGAGCTGCTGGGCTATCCGCTGCTGCTGCTCTCGGCGGTCCTGCTGGCGCTGCTCGCCGTCGCGCCCGGCATCGGCGTGGCGCACAACGGCACGGCGCTGTGGATCCAGATCGCGCCGGGCATCACCATGCAGCCCGCCGAGGTCGCCAAGCTCGGACTCGCGCTCTGGGGCGCGGCGACGCTGCTGCACAAGCGCGCGCTGCTCGGCCAGTGGAAGCACATGGCGATCCCGCTGCTGCCGGTGTCCGGGCTGGTGCTGCTGCTCGTCGGCCACAACGACCTGGGCAGCATGCTGATGCTGCTGGTGATCCTGCTGACGCTGATGTGGGTCTCGGGGGTGCGCTTCCGCGCGTTCGGGGCACTGCTCGCCGTGGGCATGGCCGGGATCATCGTGCTGATCTTCGGCACCGGCCTGGGCTACCGGCAGGAACGGCTACAGACGTTCGCGGATCCGTTCGCGTACAAGGACAACGCCGGCTACCAGGTCGTGCACGGCCTGTACTCGCTGGCCAGCGGCGGCTGGTGGGGCCTCGGGCTCGGTCACAGCAGGGAGAAGTGGGGCCACCTCCCGCTGGCGCAGAACGACTTCATCTTCGCCGTGATCGGCGAGGAACTGGGCGTGATCGGCTGCTTCGTGGTGATCGCGCTGTTCGGCGTCATGACCTACTCGGGGCTGCGGATCGCCCGCCGCGTCGAGGATCCGTTCCGGCGGCTCGTCGCGGCCTCGTGCACGTTGTGGCTGGCCAGCCAGGCGCTGACCAACATGGGCGGGGTCGCGAACTTGATCCCGATCACGGGTGTGCCCCTCCCGCTGATCTCGGCCGGCGGCAGTTCGCTGGTCCTGACGATGTTCATCGTGGGCATGCTGGCCTCGTTCGCGCGGGCCGAGCCCGAGGCCGCCGTCGCCCTGCATGCACGGCGCCGGGTCTGGTGGGCAAAGATGTGGGGCATTCCGCTGCCACCGCTGCCCGCCCCTGTGGCACCGGCCCGGCAGCGGGCGGGAACGGCCAACCGCCGGGGGAGCAGCCCGGCGGGCACGACCCGGCGCCCGGCGGGCGCCCGCTCGGGGGCCACCCGGTTAGCGGAACTGGACTGATCGAGAACTCGGAGGTTCGCAGGTGACGGCGTTGCGTTCGGTGGTCCTGGCCGGTGGTGGAACCGGGGGCCACATCGAGCCCGCCCTGGCGCTGGCGGACTGTCTCCGCCGGCACGATCCGGAGATCCGGGTCACCTGTCTCGGCACCCCCAAGGGGCTGGAGTCCGAGCTGATCCCGTCCCGCGGCTGGGACCTGCGGCTGATCCCCGCCTACCCGATGCCCCGCAAGCCCAACGCCGACCTGGTCCGCACCCCCGGCCGGATCGGCAAGAGCGTCACCGCGGCCCGCGAGGTCATGGACGACGTCGCCGCCGACGTGGTGGTCGGCTTCGGCGGCTACGTGGCGCTGCCCGCCTACCTCGCGGCGTGGCGCCGGCACACGCCGATGGTGGTACACGAGGTGAACAACCCGGCGGGCCTGGCGAACAGGGTCGGCGCCCGGCTGACCCCGTTCGTGGGGCTCGGCGGCGAGCACGTCAGCCTGCGCAACGGGGAGGTCGTCGGGGTGCCGCTGCGTACCGCGATCTCCGCGTTGGACCGCAAGGCCGAGCGGCACAAGGCCAGGGCGCACTTCGGCCTGGATCCGGACCGCCCGACCCTCATGGTCACCGGCGGTTCGCAGGGCGCCGGATCCCTCAACGCCGCGGTCGCCGGTGCCGAGGCGGCGCTGGGCGCGGCCGGGGTCCAGGTGCTGCACGTGATCGGCGCCCGGCGCACGATGGAGACGGTCCCGGCCGGTCAGGGCGCCCCGTACGTCTCGCTCCCATACCTGGACCGGATGGACCTGGGTTACGCGGCCGCCGACGTGATCCTGTGCCGCGGCGGCGCGATCACCTGCGCCGAGGTCGCCGCCGTCGGGCTGCCCGCGGTGTACGTCCCGCTGCCGTGGGGTAACGGCGAGCAGCGGCGCAACGCGATCCCCGTCGCCGAGGCCGGCGGAGGCATGATTGTCGACGATTCGGAACTGTCCCCTGCCTGGCTCGAGAGGAACGTGATTCCGCTGCTCACCGATCCCGATCGGCTGGAGGCGATGTCGGCCGCTGCCGCGCGCTACGGCCGCCGTGATGGCGACGAGGCGCTGCTGGCGCTGGTCCGCCGGGCGGTGGGCGCGTGATCGTCGAGACCACGAACGACCTGACCGGGGTGACCGCCGAGGACCTCGGCAGGGTCCACGTGATCGGCATCGGCGGGGTCGGGATGAACGGCGTGGCCCGCCTGCTGGTCACCCGGGGCATCCCGGTGAGCGGATCCGACGTGCGCGAGTGGCCCGCGCTGGACGCCCTGCGCGCGCTCGGCGCGACCGTGCACATGGGCCACCGGACCGAGAACCTCGACGGCGTGGACACGGTCGTGTACTCCACGGCGATCAAGGAGGACAACCTCGAACTCGCCGAGGCGCGGCGGCGCGGACTGCGGGTGCTGCACCGGTCCGAGGCGCTCGTGGCGGCGATGAACGGCCGCCAGGTGGTCGCGGTGGCGGGCACGAACGGCAAGACCACGACGACCTCGATGATCACCAACGTCCTCCAGCACTGCGGACTGGATCCGTCGTTCGTGATCGGCGGCGAGATGGCCGAGGCGGGCGGCAGCGCGCACCACGGCAGCGGCGCGCACTTCGTGGTGGAAGCGGACGAGAGCGACAAGACGTTCCTGCTGTACCACCCCAAGGTCGCGATCGTCACGAACATCGAGGCCGACCACCTGGACACCTACGGCGACCTGGCCGGGGTGGAGGCGGCGTTCGCCGAGTTCGCGGGCAAACTCACCGAGGACGGTTTCCTCGTGCTCTGCGCCGACGATCCGGGAACGCAGCGCCTCGCCGAGTACGCGCGGGGCCGTAACCAGCAGGTATACACCTACGGCCGCACCGCGGAGGCCGACCTCGAGCTGAGGTCGATGCGCACGTCGCCGTCCGGGACAACGTATGAAGCCGTACTCGAGGGTGAGACCATCGGGTACGTCCAGATCGTGGTCCCCGGCGCGCATATCGCGCTGAACTCCGGGGCCGCGCTGCTCGCGGCGATCAAGCTCGGCGTCGACCCGGCGTGCGCGGTCGAGGCGCTCGGCAGCTACCGCGGAGTCCGCCGCCGGTTCGAGCTCAAGGGCACGGTCGACGGGGTCCGGGTCTACGACGACTACGCCTACCACCCCACGTCGATGGACCTCCAGCTCCGGACGGTCCGCGAGGTGGCCGGCACCGGCCGCCTGATCGTGGTGTTCCAGCCCTACCGGCTCTACCGCACGATCGCGTTCGAGGCCGGGCTCGCCGCCGCGCTCGACCTCGCCGACGAGGTCGTCGTCATGGAGGTCTTCTGCCCGGGGGAGGAGCGCCAGCCCGGCCAGGGCGGGGCCGCGCTCGCCCGCGCGCTCACGCTCGATCCCGAGCACGTCGTGTTCGAGCCGTCGTGGTCCGGGGTCGCGCCCGAGGTGGCGCGGCGGGCCCGGCGCGGCGACCTCGTGATCACGATGGGCGCGCCGCCGATCTCGATGATGGGCGAGGAGATCCTCAGCGCACTGGCCGACGAGCGGCTGGCCGGCCAGCACGCCTGACCGGCCAGAGCCACGGCACGAGGAGAGGCACGGCACAAGCGAGAGCAACGGCACTAGCGAGAGGCACCGGGGGGTGTGATGACGAGCAGCCGCAGCAGCCGATGGAGGCTGGTCAGGGGCAGTGCGGGCGGCCCGGGATCGGCGCGGCGGTTCGAGTCCCGCAGCCGGCGGTGGCGGCTGCGCGCGCTCACCCCGTATCTGGTGCTCGCCGGGGTCGCGGCCGCCGTCGCCGGACTGACCTGGACGGTCCTGGGCACGACGGCGTTCGCCGCGGGGACCGTGCGCGTCGAGGGCGCCACCACGGTCAGCGCCGACGAGGTCCGCCGGGTCGCCGCGGTCCGGGCCGACGTCCCGCTGGCCCGCCTCGACGTCGACGGGATCGCCCGGCGGGTCCGCACGATCGCGCCGGTCGCCGGTGCGCGCGTGACCCGGTCCTGGCCGAGCGCGGTCACGATCACGATCACCGAGCGGACGGCCGTCGCGGTGTTCGCCAGGGACGACCGCTGGGTGCTGATCGACGCGGCCGGGGTTGCGTTCCGCACTGCCGCGCAGCGTCCCGCCGGGCTCCCGCTGATCGCCGTGAAGAATCCGCGCCCGGGCGACGAGCCGACGCTCGCCGCACTCACCGTGGCGCGCGATCTGTCCGGCGAGTTGCGGCAGAGAATCACCCAGATCACGGCGCCGACTTCCGAGCAGGTGACGTTGCAGTTGTCAGGTGGCCGCACCATCTTCTGGGGCGATGCCGAGGACAACGCGCGTAAGACGACGGTCGCGAATGTCCTTCTCTCGCGCCCCGGTAAGCAGATCGACGTGAGTGCGCCCGATGTCGTGACCGTGCGATGAGCACTGTTTATGCGGATTATGGCGAGCCGAACTACCGCGATGTGTCGCGTTCAGCGGATAGTTGGGGGACACGCCGCACAGTTGCTTGAACCTGCCCGGTGACCGCGCCTACCGTCCCCAAGAACATAAGTTGACATAACTATAACGCTCTACTAAAGGATGAAGGTTAAGGTTGACCCGGCAGAACCGCTCCGGGCCGCAAATCTTCTCCGGGCGTCCGGCTCGTGAATCCGGTTTCTCCCTGCTCCAGAGGAAGGCACACCCGATGACACCTCCGCACAACTACCTGGCGGTCATCAAGGTCGTCGGCATTGGTGGCGGCGGCGTCAATGCCGTTAACCGCATGATCGAGGTGGGCCTCAAAGGGGTCGAGTTCATCGCGATCAACACGGACGCGCAGGCGCTTCTGATGAGCGACGCCGACGTCAAGCTCGACGTCGGCCGGGAGCTGACCCGGGGCCTCGGCGCCGGCGCCAATCCCGACGTCGGCCGCAAGGCCGCAGAAGACCACAAGGACGAGATCGAAGAGGTGCTCAAGGGCGCCGACATGGTCTTCGTCACCGCAGGTGAGGGCGGCGGAACGGGCACCGGCGGCGCACCTGTCGTCGCGAGCATCTCCCGCAAGCTCGGCGCGCTCACCATCGGTGTCGTCACCCGCCCGTTCTCCTTCGAGGGCAAGCGGCGCTCTGCGCAGGCCGAGTCGGGAATAGAGGAACTGCGCAACGAGTGCGACACCCTCATCGTCATTCCCAACGACCGGCTGCTCTCCCTGGGCGACCGCAACATCTCGATGATGGACGCCTTCCGCACCGCCGATCAGGTGCTGCTCTCCGGTGTCCAGGGCATCACCGACCTCATCACGACCCCTGGCCTCATCAACCTCGACTTCGCCGACGTCAAGAGCGTCATGAGCGGCGCCGGATCGGCACTCATGGGCATCGGTTCGGCCCGCGGCGACAACCGCGCCGTCGAAGCCGCCGAGGCCGCGATCTCCAGCCCCCTGCTGGAGGCGAGCATGGAGGGCGCGCACGGCGTCCTGCTCTCGATCGCCGGTGGGTCCGACCTCGGGCTCTTCGAGATCAACGCGGCCGCGTCCCTGGTCAGCGATGCCGCCCACCCGGAGGCGAACATCATCTTCGGAACGGTCATCGACGACGCACTGGGCGACGAGGTCCGCGTCACGGTCATCGCGGCCGGGTTCGACTCGGGGGCGCCGAGCTACCGCCGCATGGATCCGCCGCCGCGGCACAGCCAGATCGAATCCCACCACCAGCACGCCCAGCACCCGCACATCTCCCAGCCCATGCCCGTGCCACCCCCGCCGCCTCGGCAGGTGCAGCCCGCGCCCGAGCCGCCCAAGCGGGTCATCTTCGATGACGTAGACATCCCCGACTTCCTCAAAAACGGCGCCTAGTACGGCGGCCCGCCGAGGCACGTGATCTGCTGCGCGGCCCCCGCACCCCGGTACC
>JAOPVE010000500.1 GCA_025963185.1 Actinomycetes bacterium | reverse complement strand
CCGTAGGCGATGTTGCCGGCGAATGGGCTGACCGCATTGGGGACCTGGCCGACGAAAATCCCGCCCGGTTTGAGCCCATGGTGCACCTGGTCGAACGTGCGCATGACGGCCTGCTTGCCCAGATGCTCGAGCAGGTCCGTCGCGACGATCGCGTCATAGGTCTCCGCGGTGCCGGCCAGGTACTCCTCGAAATCGCCGAGCACGATGCCGGTCCGGCCGGCGGCTCTCGCGATCTGCACCTGCTCGGCGCTGAGGTCGATGCCGCTCGCGTCGAAGCCGTCGCTCTGGAGCAGCTCTACCAGGGCGCCCTGACCGCACCCCAGGTCCAGGACCGTTGTGGTCCGGGCCGGTTCGGGCAGCGCCCGGCGGATGTGGCTCCGGTACACGAGCCGGGCGGCGGCCGTGTCGCTGTATCCGGCATGGGTCGAGCTGTAGCCCTCGTACAGGCGCGATCGAAAGTCCGTGCCGGACCCAGTCGTCATACCCGCGAAGTGTAGAGAGGCGCGATCGGTTTGCCCGGTTATGGGCGGATCGACACCTCAGGAAACGCGCGGCGGGCTACCCAGAACACCGGCCATTCGCACCTACGATCGCGCTCATGCTGCATGGACCGGACATTTCAGAAGCAATCGGTCGGCCCAGTCCGCCGGACCCCTCGCGGCGCGCCCGCCGCGCCCGGCGTGCCCGGCGTGCTTCACGAGTACGGTTGCGCTGGCTGGCGGTTGGCGTCGGTGCATTGGTGGTCCTCGCGCTGGTCGCGGGCGGGTGGATCGCCTGGCGAGCGCGCGATGCCCGTTCCCACCTCGCCGCCGCGGCGGCACTCATGCCGACTCTGCAGACGGAGATCCAGAACGACGACCGCGCGGCGGCCCGCAGCACGCTGGCGATCCTGCAGGACCACGCCCGGGCTGCCCGCGCCGACGTCAGCGATCCGGTCTGGCGGGCCGGTACCCGGGTGCCTGGCGTGGGTCCCGACCTCGCGGCGGTCGCTGCCGTCGCCACAGCCGCCGACGGGCTCGCCGAGGACGTGATGCCCCCGCTCGTCGCCGTCGCGGGCGACCTGGATCCGGCCGCGCTGGCCCCGCACCAGGGACGCATCGCGCTCGGCCCGATCACCCGGGCGGCACCCCAGGTTGTCGCGGCGGACACGGCGATCCGGCGCGCCGAGGCAGGGCTGGCCGCGATCGACGTCGGCCGGCTGCGGCCTGAGGTGCGGTCCGGGGTGGTGGACTTCCGGACGCGGCTGGCGCGCGCGGCCGCGACCACGGCAACGGCGGCTCGCGCCGCCCAGCTGCTGCCGCCGATGCTCGGCGCGGACGGCCGGCGCACCTACCTCGTGGTCTTCCAGAACCTCGCGGAGGTGCGCGCGACCGGCGGCATGTTCGGCGCCTACGCGGTCATCACCGCTGATCACGGACAGGTCCGCATCGACTCGCAAGGAACGGCGGCTACTGACCTGCGCGCGTTCGACACGCCGGTCCTGCCCCTCGATCCGGCGATGAAGGCCCTCTACACCGATCGCCTGGGCAGGTACCCGGCGGACGTGAATTTCAGCCCCGATTTCCCGGCGGCCGCCAAGCTCGCCCGGGAGATGTACCGCCGGCGCTCGGGCCGCACGGTCGACGGTGTCCTCGCGACGGATCCGGTGGCCCTGTCGTATGTCCTCGCGGGCACCGGACCGGTGGCCGTGCCGGGTGGCGCTGCGCTGACCTCGCAGAATGCCGTCCGGGCGCTGCTGTCGGATTCCTACGCGGCGCCCACCTCGCTCGCCGAGAAGGACCAGTACTTCGCCGCTGCCGCCCGCACGATCTTTGGCGCGATGGCTGCCGGGACCGGCAACCCGCGTGCCGTTCTGGCCGGGCTCGTGCGGGCCGCAGCCGAACGGCGCCTGCTGGTGTGGAGCGGGCACGACGCCGAGAACACGACGATTCGCGGGACGGTCCTCGACGGCGCGCTGCCGCTCCACGACGGCGCCACGCCCACGGTCGGAGTGTTTCTCAACGACGGCACTGGCGCGAAGCTCGGCTACTACCTGCGCCCGTCGGCGGACGTCGCCGCGGGAGACTGCCTCGCGGACGGGCGGCGGCGCCTCAAGCTCACGGTGACGCTCGGCTCGGCCGCGCCGGCCCGGGGCCTGACCACGGATGTGCTCGGACTGGCCCTGGGCGGCAAGCCCTACACGATCCGCACGAACGTTCTGGTGTTCAGCCCCACTGGAGGTGGCATCGGCGAGGCGCTCGTGGACGGCCGGAAGGTCCACATCGGCACGGGAACGGACCACCAGCGATCGGTGGGCGTGCTGACTGTGTACCTCCTACCAGGAACACAAAAGAAGATCGAGTTTTCGCTGTTCACAGACGTATATCCGCAAACTCAGAACGCGTCTCCGGGGATAGATCTGAGGCTTACTCCGACTGTGAATCCGTGGAAAATCCACTCCCAGGTCGTTTCTCCTTGCCGAGTAGCCAGGTAACGTGCCGACCTATATGGTGCGTTTTGTGCCATATGAGAGTGTTATTCCTTCTTGGGGGGAAGACCGTGACCGGTTGGCGTCTGGCAGCTGTGCTCGTAGGAGTACTCGTCTTCACTCCACAGCCGGCTCTCGCTGAGGACTATCCGGCGCCGTCACCAGTACTGGATACCTCCACCGGCACGGTGCGGCCCGGCGGCACCGTCACCATCAGCGGGGTCCTCGGCCCCTTCGACCACGTGACGATCGACGTGGACTGGGGCGACGGCTCGTCCGGCGGTGCGGCCCTCACCCCGGCGGCCACCAGCGGCCGCGCCGTGTTCACCCCGGCCATCGACAGCGGCGGCGCGTCCATCGCCCCCGCCATCGGGGCCGGCGGGGGCGCCGTCATCACGCCCGTCGTCATCATCGGTGAGACCGACGCCGACTCCGTCGGCCGCTTCAGCGTCACCCTCGAACTCTCCAAGGTCGGCATGGCGACCGTCGTCGCCACCGGCTCCCCGTCGGGGCGGACCGCCACCACAGTCCTCAATGTGCTCGCCGCGCTTCCCGCCAGTGGAGGAACGGACACGTCCAACACGATCCCCGTGACCGGCCAGCGGACCGGGACGCTCGTCGCGCTCGGTGCCGGATCCTTCGTCCTCGGCGCGCTGATGGTTCTCGCGGCCGTCACCCGGCGCCGCCGCGCCACCGCCTCGGTCCCGGCCGAGTAAAGGCCCGTCCGTTGGGCCGCACCGCTGCGCCGAAGTGCGGTAACCCCGACCGGTCCTGACCGGCCACGGTTACCGCACTTCGCAGTTCCCGCCACGCCCGCTGCACGATGAGCCGTTCGCGGTCGAACATCGCGGACGCGAGGCGCCAGCCGATCCAGTTCAGGAGCAGGAGTCCCGCGGCGGCGGCTAGGCCCGCCGCGAGCGAGACCTTGATGACGTTCAACGCGACCAGCGTCGTGACGGCAATCGAGGGCAGGCTCGCCAGCGTGGCGAACTGCTGTGCGACGCGGTCGATGCGGTCGGTGGGGCGAGGCGTCGCGTACAGCTCGGCGAAGCGCTGGAGGTTCTCGAAAACGCTCAGGCGCAGGTACC
>JAOPVE010000494.1 GCA_025963185.1 Actinomycetes bacterium | reverse complement strand
ACGATCCGCAGGCCGGCGCCCGGACTCCGGCGGCGCGCCGGGCAGCAACCGACAACCCGCACCCTGTCCCGGGCCACACGGCACCCGCGGGACCCCTATGCGAAGTGTGTGCCGCTGGACCGGCCCTGACCGGCAGAACGGCACACGCTTCGGAAGGAGGGTGGGCGTATGCCGCTGGCGCGGAGGCTGCGGGGATCAGGCCCTGGGACGGGATTGGGCGACGACGTGGGCCACCGTGACCTCGGCGTCGGATCCCGTGGCGCTGGCGGACGGCAGCGCGACCGTGACCTCCAGGCCTCCGCCAGTGAGGGGCTGCGCCCGGACGGATCCGCCGTGGGCATCCACGACAGCCCGCACGATCGACAGGCCCAGCCCCGCGCCGCGGGTGCCCGTGCGCTCGATCCCGCCGCGGCGGAACGGCTCGAACAGGCCCGGCACCTCACCCGCATCCAGCTCGGGGCCCGTGTTGCCGACGATGAGGTAGGCGAACCGCGCGTCGGTGTAGGTGCGCACGGAGAGCCGTCCGTGGTGGACGTTGTAGCGCACGGCGTTCTCCACGAGGTTGCCGGCGAGCCGTTCGAGCAGGCTGGGGTCCCCGATGACCATCGCGGGGGAGAAGTCGGTGCTGACGTCGAGGTTGAGCCGGGCCAGCTCGGCGTTGACGGCCGAGAGGGTGACCGGCACGCCCATGGCCAGGTCGACGGGGACCTGCCGGTTGAGGCGGCGCCCGGCCTGGGCCTCGGTCCGGGCGAGCAGCAGCAGCGCCTCGATGAGGTCGTTGGCGCGGCGGGACGCGTCCCGGACCACCACGCCCATCCGCCGCAGTTCCTCGCGGCTGGCGTCCGGATCCGCGAGGGTCACGTCGATCTCGGTGCGCATCACCGCGAGCGGGGTCCGCAACTCGTGGCTGGCGTTGGCGACGAAGCGTTTCTGGCTGCCGAACGCGGCCGAGAGCCGGTCGAGCATCTCGTCGAACGTGTCGGCGAGTTCTCTGACCTCGTCGTCCGCGCCGTGGTGGTTGAGCCGCTGGTCGAGGGTCTCGGTGGAGAGCCGCCGGGCGGTCGCCGTGACCTGGTGCAGCGGCCGCAGTGCCCGCCCGGTCACCAGGTACGAGCCGACGCCCGCGAGGGAGATGACGAGGACCGCCAGCGCGCCCTTGACGAGCAGCTCGCCGCCGACCTTGCGCTCGATGCCCTGGCTCCACACGGCCGCGTTCGGATGCTCACCGTTGGCCGTCACCACGGTGCTGTTGCCGTCGAGCCCCTTGATCGCGTCGGTGGTCTGGTGCACCAGCAGCCAGGCCAGCAGCAGCAACAGCAGCCCGGCCCCGGCGAGCAGGAGCCCGTTCAGCATCGTCAGGCGCAGCCGCAGCGTCGGCCGGAGCCTGCTGGAGCGCGCCCGGTGGTGGTGATCGCCGTAGACGGTCATCGGGATACCCGGTACCCGGCGCCCACGACGGTCTCGATGAGGGGCGGATCCCCCAGTTTGCGGCGCAGAGTCATGACGGTCACCCGCACGGTCGTGGTGAACGGATCGGCGTTGGCGTCCCACACCCGTTCCAGCAGTTCCTCGCTGGAGATCACGGCGCCGCGCGCGGACAGCAGCACCTCCAGGACGCCGAACTCCTTGCGGGTCAGGTCGACGGGCTTGCCCGCCCTGCTGACGATCCGGCGGGCCGGATCCAGCACGACGTCCCCGACGGCCAGGACCGGCGGAGCGGGCGGCGTGGCGCGGCGGCCGAGCGCCCGGACCCGCGCGACGAGCTCGTCGAACGCGAACGGCTTGGGCAGGTAGTCGTCGGCGCCCAGGCCGAGGCCGTCGACGCGATCCGCGACGGTGCCGCTGGCGGTGAGCATGAGGACCCGGGTGAGCGCGCCGGAGGAGACCAGGTCGGCGCAGATCGTGTCACCGTGGACGCCGGGCAGGTCGCGGTCGAGCACCACGACGTCATATCGGGTGATCAGGGCCATCTCGTGGCCCTGGGTGCCGTCGTAGGCCACGTCCACGGCCATCCCCTCGCGGCGTAAGCCACGGGCGACGGCGTCCGCGATGGCCCGCTCGTCCTCCACCACCAGCACGCGCACGCTGACCCGTCCCTTCGATCCGGTTTCCGCCGATGTTCCGGTTCCACGCGGGGCCGGACGCGCCACAGGCTGCGCGGAGCCGCGCCGGTTCTCCGGCCGAACGGCTCACCCTCGCAGCCGCAGCGTGAAGTCGCTGTGAGAGCGACCGTACGTCGAATACTGGCGGTCCGCCCCTGGCCGCCGGCAGCGGGGCCGGCCCGCGGCCACTGTGGATCGCCGGGAGCGCGTCTCAAAGCCCGGCACAGCCGGGCGAATGGGACCGCGGAGATTTTCCGCCCCGTGCGTTGCGCATCTGTGCAACGGTGGCCTGGACCTACTGGGCGTAGCGGTGGTCTCCTATCTGCGTAACGAGATCAGGAGGTGGCGGCCATGGCCGCGACAGCTTTGGACACGGGTCTCACGCCGGCAGGTGTGATGGCTCCGGCGATCCCCACGCTCACGCGCTGGGGCTTATCGCCGTCCGCGGACCTGGTCTATCGCACCCTGATCGCCTTCGGCCCCCGCACCAGCGAACGGGCGGGCAGCGAGCTGGGCCTGCCGCCCCGGCGGGTCCGCGAGGCGCTGGACGAACTGGCCGCGGCGGGGGCGGTCCGGCCGCTCACCGCGGGGGCGTCAAGCAGGCCGTCGGAGTGGCAGTGGCGGGCCAACCCGGTCCGCGCGGTGCTGGACACGATCACCAAGCGCGCGCACGCCCGGCTGGTCCGCGTCGATGCCTGGCAGCGGCACATCGCGGCCGTCGCCGACATCGACTGGAACTCGCTGCCCACCGGATCCGTCCGGCGCCTGCCCACCCGCAAGATCGCCCGCCGCCGGATCACCGAGCTGATCGCCGCAGAGCGCCACGAGCACCTGGCGATCAACCCGGAGGAGGTCTTCGCCGCCGACGCGGCCGCGGCGGCCCTCCCGCTCGACCGGCAGATGCTCTCGCGCGGCATCACGCTGCGGATGCTGGGGCTGCCGCCGAACGACGGCGACCAGTCCTGCGCCTACGCCGCCGAGCTGGCGAGCCTCGGCGGGGAGTACCGCGAGGCCCGCGAGCTGCCGATGAAGCTCATGGTGTTCGACCGGAGCACGGCCCTGTTCCCGGCCGATCCCGCCGATTTCGAATCAGGTGCCATCGAGGTGACCGACCCCAACGCGGTCGGGCATCTCATCTCCGTCTTCCGCAAGTTCTGGACCGAAGGACGCGATCCGCGTCGTCAGGGGGTGCCGCCGATCGTGCTGAGCCAACGAGAACAAGCGCTTGTCGCTCTGCTGGCCGACGGCCACAGTGAAGAATCGGCGGCCGCCCAGATGGGGATCAGCCGCCGGACCGTCCTCTACGCCCTGCGATCCATGATGGACCGGATCGGCGTGGAGAACCGGTTCCAGCTGGCGCTGATCCTGGGTGCGACCGGCACCGCGCCGCTGCCCGCCCCGTACGGCGAGCCGGCCGACCTCCCCGACGAGGTGTCCCAGACCTGATCTCCCCCGCTCCACCCACGCCGCGGCGGTACAGCCGCCCCGGCGGTGGCCGGCCACGTCCTGCGCCTCGGTGCGGCAGGCGTGTCTTCCCGAACGTGCCCGAGCCCGGGCACATCCAGACCGGGGGCGCGGCGCTCGTCCCGGTAGCGCCGCGCCCCCTCTTC
>JAOPVE010000452.1 GCA_025963185.1 Actinomycetes bacterium | reverse complement strand
CGGCGGCGTTCGACGAGGTGTTCCGCCTGACGCCCCGCGATCCCGACGGCGAACGGGCAGCCCTGCCGCCGGTCTCCGACCAGTACCTGGTGGTCGACGGCGACGCGACCCAGCTCGCGGCCATCGCCAGAGCCCGCACCGGAGCGAGCTACCTGATCCAGGGGCCGCCCGGCACCGGCAAGTCGCAGACCATCACCAACCTGATCGCCGACCAGGTCGCGCGAGGGCGGCGGGTGCTGTTCGTGTGCGAGAAACGAGCCGCGATCGACGTCGTCTACCACCGGCTCCGCCAGCGTGGGCTCGACGGGCTGTGCTGCCTGATCCACGACAGCCAGTCCGACAAGAAGTCGTTCATCGCTGATCTGCGGGCCGGCTACGAGCGGCTGCTCGGCGGCGATCCAGAGCCCGCGGATCCCGAGGCAGCCCGGGACACCGTGGTCCGGCGGATCGACGAGGAGTTCACCGCCCTGTGCAGGCTTACCGAGGCGATGACCGGGCTGGTCCCCGCCGCGGGCAGGACAGGCATCGAGCTGGTCAACCAGCTGGTCCAGCTCAGGGCGAGCCTCGGCGACCAGCCGGAGCTCACCGCGGAGCAGGCCGAGGTGCTCCCGGTCCCGCTCGACTGGTGGCCGGCCGCGTCGTGCGCCCGCCGGCTGGAGCGCAACCTCGCGGAGCTGCGCCAGGATCCGGTGCTCGCGACCCACCCGATCGCCGGTGTCGGCGCCGGGATCCTGGACGCCGAGCGGCCCGCGCGGGCGGCCCGTGAACTGTGCGAGCAGGCGCGCCAGGACCTCGCCGAGGCCGAGGCCGTGGCCGGTGGCGTGCCGGTGATGTCATTGCCACTCGCGGACGTCCTGGCGATCTCGGCCGCGGCGGTCCGGATCGCTCCCCTGGCGCGAGAGCAAGCCACGGATCTGCTCGACGCGGGCAGCCGCCGATCGCGGCGCTTCGACGCACTGGCGCGCGCGCAGGAGACGAAGGTGGCGGCGCTCGGCGCTGCCCGGGCCGCCGCCTCGGGCTGGCGGCAGCCGCTGCCCCCCGGCGAGGTGGGCGCGGCGGTCCAGCTGGCCCGGGCCAAGGAGGGACGGCCGCTGTCGTTCCTGTCCGGCCGCTGGCGGGCGCTGAAGAAGCAGGTCGCGGCCGGGTACGGCGGGCCAGGCGGGGTGACCGCCGCGCTGGAGTTGCTGGCCACGGTCCAGCACGCGCAGGCCGAATTGGACGAGGTAACGGCGGCGGCCCGCACCGAACTCGGTATCGACGACCTGCCGGGCACCGCCGAACTCGTGCGGGGCCTCCGTCCACTCACGACCTCGCCGCACCGCCGGCTCGCCGCGTTCGCCACCAGGGTCGCCGCGGACCGGTCCGGCACCGAGGCGCTGGCCTGGGCCTCGATCCACCCCGCGGTGGCCGCTCTCAAGGGCACGCTCGGCGCGCTGCTCGCCGATCCGGACGGGTACCTTTTCGGCGAGCTGGCGGAGGTCGTCGATGGCGTGTCCGCCGAGCTGGACCTGCTACCGGTCCTGCTGGACGGGCTCCGCGAGCTGGCCGAGGCACCCGCCGGGGTCCGCCGTGCGCTGCGCGAGCTCCCGTTCCCGGCCGACGTCATCGAGTACGCCGCCGCGCACCGCACGCTCCGCGACTGGTTCGCCCAGGACCGGGCCGTCGCGCGGCTGGACGGCGAGGCGATCGAGCGGCGCCTGGAGGCGATCGGCCACCTCCGCCGCGAGCTGCTGGAACGCAATGCCGCCTGCGTCAGCTCCCGCGCGCGGGGCCGGTTCCGGGCCAACATCGCGATGGCGGCCACGTCCGCCACCCAGCTCAGCCCCGAGCAGAAGGCCTTCAAGAAGCAGTACACGGCCGGCCGGCGCGAGCTGGAGCACGAGTTCGGCAAGTCGATGCGCTACCGGTCGATCCGGGACCTCGCGGACGGGGCCACCGGCGCGGTGCTGCGCGATCTCAAGCCGGTCTGGCTGATGAGCCCGCTGTCGGTCTCGGACACCCTGCCGCTCACAGCGGGCCTGTTCGACGTGGTGGTGTTCGACGAGGCCAGCCAGGTGCCGCTGGAGGACGCGGTGCCGTCGCTCTACCGCGCGCCGCAGGTCATCGTCGTCGGCGACGAGATGCAGCTGCCGCCCACGAGTTTCTTCACGGCGGCCAGCGCCGACGTGGACGAACTCGTCGCGGAGGAGGACGGCGAGCGCATCTCGGTCACGCTGGACAGCGACAGCTTCCTCAACCACGCCAACGCGAACCTGCCGTCCAGCCTGCTGTCCTGGCACTACCGCAGCCAGTTCGAGTCGCTGATCAGCTTCTCGAACGCGGCGTTCTACCGGGGTCAGCTCCGCACGATCCCCGACCGCGGTCAGCAGCTGGCCGGGCGGCCGCCGCTGTCGATCCGCTCGGCGGAGCAGGCCGCGGACACCGCCGAGGCGCTGCTCGATCGGCCGATCAGCTTCCACCTGCTCGAACACGGCGTCTACTCGCAGCGCCACAACCTGCCCGAGGCGCAGTACGTCGCCGGACTGGTCCGCGAGCTGCTCCAGCGCGGCACCGGGCGCAGTCTCGGCATCGTCGCCTTCTCCGAGGCCCAGCAGAGCGCGATCGAGGACGCGCTGGCCCGCCTGGCCGCCAGCGATCCGGGGTTCGCGATCCTGCTGGACGCCGAGTCCGAGCGGGAGGAGGACGGCCAGTACGTGGGGCTGTTCGTGAAGAACCTGGAGAACGTGCAGGGCGACGAGCGGGACATCGTGATCCTCAGCACCTGCTACGGCCGCGACCCGGCGGGCAAGATGCGGATGAACTTCGGCCCGATCAACTCCAGCGGCGGCGAGAAGCGGCTCAACGTCATCTTCTCCCGGGCCAAGCACCACATGGCCGTGGTCAGCTCGATCCGCCACACCGACATCACCAACGACTGGAACGACGGCGCCAGCGCGCTGAAGGGCTACCTCCGCTATGCCGAGGCGTGTTCGGCGGGCGACGCGGCCACCGCCCGCGCGGTGCTCGACGGGCTCAGCCCCCGGGCGGGCCAGTCCGCGTTCCGGCCCGGCATCGTCGCCGAACAACTCGCCGCGGCACTGGGCGGCGGCGGGCTCGTCGCGGATCTCGGCGTCGGCCAGTCCGGCTTCCGGTGCGACCTCGCCGTGCGCCGCAAGGACGTCGAGGACTACCAGCTCGCCGTCCTCGTCGACTCCCAGCCGGGCGCGCACGGCAACGAGCAGGAGCGCTACGTCGACCGGCCGCGGGCACTCCACAGCACCGGGTGGGCGGTCGCGCACGTCCTCGCCAAGGACTGGCTGGCCGACCCCGCCCAGGTCACCGAGCGCCTCACCCGGATCGTGACGCGCTGAGCCCCGCACCGAACCCCGCACGCCCGGCTGGCGGACCCCGCACGCCCGGCTGGCGGACCCCGCACGCCCGGCTGGCGGACCCCGTCCGCGAAGTGCGGTAACCCGCGCCGGTGATA
>JAOPVE010000443.1 GCA_025963185.1 Actinomycetes bacterium | reverse complement strand
CCGCTCGCACCCGGCTCGAACAGCCGCCGGGCCACCGCAGCCGAGACCCCCGGACCGTCGTCCGTCACGGCGACCACCACGTGCTCACGATCGGCCCGGACCGCGAGCACCACTCCCCGCCGCGTGTGCCGGACCGCGTTGTCGAGTAGCGGCGCGAGGATCCGGCCGAGGACGGTCGCACTGACCCCGGCGGGCACGGGTCCCGGCGCCTCGACCGTCACCCTGGCCCGCCCGCCGGCCAGTCCGCCCGCGAGGTCGTGGGCGACGGCGGTGGCGTCGCACCGGCCCGCGTCCCCGAGTCCGGTCTGGGCCGTGGTGACCAGTGTCTCGATGACGCGCTGCATGTGGGCCGAGCTTTCGGCGATCGCCGCGAGCGCGGTCCGCAGTTCGCCCGGCGAGCGGCCCGGCTTGGCCGCGAGTTCGGCCTCCCCGGTGATCCGGCTCAGCGGGGTGCGCAGTTCGTGGGACAGCTCGGCTGTGAGCTGCTGCTCGTGGCGCAGCACCGCGGAGAGCCGCCCGAGCAGCTCGTCGAGGTGCAGGGCGAGCGCCTCCAGTTCGGCGGGCCGCCCCGCCGGGCCGAACCGGCGCCCGGTGTCCGAGGCGCTCCACTGGGCCGCCTGCTCGGTCATCACCGCCACCGGGTGCAGCGCCCGGTTCACGCTGAGCCTGGTCACGCCGTACATCGCGGCGAGCAGCAGCACGCCGAGCGACACGGACGCCGCGGCGGCCAGCTCGCCGGTCCGCTGGTAGGGGGTGAGTTCGACCGCCGCGATCAC
Organism: Actinomycetes bacterium; assembly: GCA_025963185.1. Taxonomy (GTDB): domain Bacteria; phylum Actinomycetota; class Actinomycetes; order Mycobacteriales; family Cryptosporangiaceae; genus RYN-140. The sequence continues at coordinate 4,197 of JAOPVE010000443.1, read as the reverse complement.
GGTGGCTGCCTCACGTCCGCCGGACCGCACGGGCAGGGCGTAGAAGCGGACGGTTCCGGACTCGGTGAAGCGCTCCCCGGTGCCCGCGAGCCGGGCCGCCGCGGCCTGCAGGCTCCGCTCCCCCGGCGGGCTCTCCAGGGCGGCGCCTCCGGCGAACACCCAGATCCCGGCGTCCAAGGCGGCGTCGTCGGCCGGATCCCGAAGCCGCACGCTGCGATCCGGCCGGATCTCGACCGTGCTCGCCACGGCCTCGGCCCGGGTACGCAGGACCCCGTCCGCCTGCGCCCGGAGCTGAGCGGCGAGGACCAGGTTGAACAGCGCGGTGAGCACGGCGAGCCACAGGGTCGCGACCACGACCGCGAACAGCGCGAGACGGCCACTCAGCGATCGCCCACCCGGCAGCCGGATCAACTCCGGGTCACCACGTACCGGTAGCCCACTCCGTGCGCGGTCTCCACGGCCACGGGGGCGTGTACGGCGCGCAGCTTGCGGCGGATCCGCGCCACGTACTGGTCCAGGGTGTTCTCGTGCACGATCGCGCCGTTCGGCCAGCCCGCGCGCACCAGCTCGCGCCGCCGGACCACGGCCCCCGGCGCCGCGGCGAGCACGCTCATGAGCCGGAACTCGGTCGGGGTCAGGCGCACCGATCCGCCGGGGGTCTGCACGGCGTGGGACACCGGATCCATGCTCACGGCCGCCGGCGCCGTGGTTCCCGCCGGGGTCCGCCGGATCAGCACCTGCAGGCGCGCCACGAGCTCGGCGAAGTGGAACGGCTTGGTGAGGTAGTCGTCGCCGCCCGCGGCGAAGCCGGACAGGCGATCCTCGACGGATCCGCGGGCGGTGAGGAACAGCGCGGGGGCGATCACCCCGTGGGCGCGAAGCGCGGCGCACAGGTCCCGCCCGTCGGCGTCGGGGAGCATCACGTCGAGGATCATGGCCGCGCACTCCGGTCCGGCCATCCGCATCGCCCCGGCGGCGTCCGGCGCCGTGACCACGGAGAATCCCTCCTCGCGCAACCCCCGGCCGAGGAGGTCGCGCAGCGGCCCGTCGTCCTCGACGACCAGCACCCGTGGGTTCATGGGGCCATGATCTCCGGCCTGGGTTGCCGGGGGCTGTCCCGCCGGCCCCGGCGCGGCGCCGCGCGGGCGGGCGGACGCGTCCTGCGGATTGCACGGGTCGGCGGTCGGGCTCACCCCACCGAGGATGCCCGCCAATTCTGGGAGTCGTCTGGGTGTCCGCATCGGCGCCACCACCGCGAAGTGCGGAACACCGACCGGCCCGGGCCGGTCGAAGGTTCCGCACTTCGGCCGGGCGACCCGGGCGTGGGGTAGCGAGAACGGGGACAAATCTGCAGGAATGTGTCATGCCCACACCGCTTCCCCCCGCTGTCTCCCCCCGGCAGACGGCTCCGGCGAGGGCGCCGGCCCCGGTCCCCGAGCAGGTGCGGCCCGGCCGCCTGCTGCGGATCGCCGCTCGCTTCGGCCCGCGGGCGGTACTCGGGGGCGCCGCGCTGTTCGCGGTCGCTGTGCCGTTCGGGCTGCTCCTGGCGCTGGTCGAGGCGAACTGGGCACCGCTGCGGCTACTCGACGAGGGCGCCAGCGACTCTCTGCACGGCTACGCCGTCGGGCACCCCGGGTTCGTCTGGGTGCTCAAGGCGCTCAGCTTCGGCGGATCCACCCAGGTCTACCTCCCGCTGTTGACGATCACCGCCGTGGTCCTGGTCGTGGTCCGCCGGCCGCGGCTCGCCGTGTTCTCGCTGGTCACCTACGCGGGCGGCGGAGTGATCAACCCCGCCGTGAAGGCCGCGGTCGGGCGCGCGAGGCCGGTCCTGCCCGATCCGGTGTCGCACGCGGGGGGCTGGAGCTTTCCCAGCGGTCACGCCCAGGCGGCCGTCGTGACCGCGCTGGTGCTGCTCGCCGTGCTGCTGCCCGTACTGCCCCGCCCGCTCGGCCGGATCGCGATCGGCGGCGCGCTCGCCGTGGTCCTCGGCATCGGTTTCTCCCGGATCGGGCTGGGCGTGCACTACGTGTCCGACGTGCTCGCCGGGTACGCGCTCGGCGCCGCCTGGGTCGCCGTGAGCGCGGCCTGCTTCGGGATCTGGCGCCTGCCCGCCGACATCGCGGGGGACATCGGGCCTGGCCAGTGACTCCTACACTGGGCACCAGCCGAATCCTGGGCGGGTAGTACATGGCAGGTCCCGCGAGCGCTCCGAATTCCGGGCTGCGGCGGCCACTGGCCGTCGCGGCCCTGCTCGTCACGGCCGCCGCGCTGCTCACCGGATCGCCCGCGGCGGGCTCGGCGGCGCGCCCCACCCTCCGCGTCCTCCAGTTCAACCTCTGCGACAGCGGTATCGCCGGCTGCTACACGGGCCGGGCCGTGGCCGAGGCCGCCGCGGCGATCCGGGCCACCGCTCCCGCCGTGGTCACGCTCAACGAGATCTGCGAGGACGATGTGCGGGTCCTCGCCAGGGCATTCGGCGGCGCCCGGCCGATCCAGGCGTTCCAGGCCGCCGGGGATCGCCGGACCGGCACCGCGTTCCGCTGCCGCAACGGCCAGCCCTACGGGATCGGGCTGCTCGCGAACCTCCCCGGCGGATCGGCCACCTCGGGCGGGATCTACCCGATGCAGGACGTCCGCGATCCCGAGGAGCGGGCCTGGCTGTGCGTCCACGCGGCACGGCGCGGCGGCGCGCCCGGCCTGTACGCGTGCACCACCCACCTCGCGGCCACCAGCAGGGCCCACGCGCTCGCCCAGTGCCGCTACCTGCTCGGCACGGCGATCCCGGCGATGGGTGGTTCCGCGCCCACGGTGCTCGGCGGGGACCTCAACCTCCGCTCCGGCGGATCGCCGGACGTGGCCGCCTGCGTACCGGCCGGCTACCTGCGCGAGGACGACGGCGCGGTCCAGCACGTACTCGCCAACGGCGACTTCACGCCCGGACCCCGCACCGCGATCGCCATGAACGGCACGACCGACCACCCGGGGCTTCTGGTCACCCTCACGATGACCCCCGGCCGCACCCCCCTCGCCGCAGTGCGGTAACTACGGCCGGTCCGGACCGGCACCAGTTACCGCGGTTCGCGACGGTGCTACTGGCGGACGACGATCCAGCGCTGGTCCTTGGCCCTGTCCTGGCGCTGCCACTGCTGGACCCCGGTGCCGCTCGTCCGGCTCACGTCGTTGCCGGGCAGGTCGAGGACCTTCCCCGAGTGCCGGTTGACGATCCAGACCTCGCCGTTGCCCGCGCTCTCCATAACCCACTGCTGGCTGGTGTCGTCGGCGTTCGCCTTGGCCTGCACCAGCGGGGCGCCGTCCCGCGTCGACCGGTCCGGGATCGCGAGCATCAGCCCGGTCCGCACGTTGCTGATCATCATGAAGCCGAACTTCCCGAGCGGCTGGACCCGCCAGCGCTGGCCGGGCGCGACCTCGCTCTCCCGCTGCTGGACCTGCGCACCGGCCCCCGCCGACGCCCCCGGCAGGTCCAGCATCAGGCCACTGAAACGGTTCTGCAGCCGGTACTGAGCCGAGACGTCGGTCAGCTTCAGCGGGGATCGCGGGCCGCCCTGGGTCCGGGCCCCGAGGTTGACAGCCTGCGGGCTCGTCAGGTGGGCGACGATGCGGGGCGAGGCGATCACCGCCGCGCCGATCGCCGCCGCGAGGGCGAAGACCGCCAGCGACCGCCCCGTACGCACCCGGCTCACCGCACGTGGCAGACCAGGTAACGGTTGCGGCCGTCCAGGGTCTGCTTCTGTACGTCGAAGACCGACGTGTGGCCGTTGCCGTTCTTCTCGGTGATCCGGGCCGTGACCGCATAGGGCGCGCTGAGGCGGAACGGCACGGCGCTCGCGACTGTGAAGGTCTCGATCCCCGCGCTGGCCTGGAGCGACTTCTGGAAGTCCTCGAGCGGCGCCGACTTGGTGATGTCGCGGCAGAGCCGGCCGTAGGCGGCGCTGTAGTCCTCGTTGTGGATGTCGCGGAGGTACGCGCTGACCGCCGCCGTGGATCCGGTGCGGGCGTCGCTGTAGTCGAAGTAGGTCAGGACCCCGAGGGATCCGCCGCCGCCGGTGAGCAGCCCGAGCACCGCCAGGACGATCCACGCCGGGCTGATCTTCGGCCGGGTGGCCCGCACCCGCGCCGGCGCGTGCCGCCGGGCCGGGGTGCTGCGGTGCCGGGATCCGCCGCGGCGCGACGGTGATG
>JAOPVE010000432.1 GCA_025963185.1 Actinomycetes bacterium | reverse complement strand
CCCGGCGCGAGCACCCGACCACCGCGGGCCACCCGCGCGAGCCACCACGACAGCCGGACGGTGTTGTCGTGCGGACCCATCAAGATCCCCGCCCGGACCAGCGTCGCCGCGTCCCCGAACACCGAGGCCACGGCCCGCTCGCAGCCGGCCTTGAGCTGGCCGTAGTCGCCGTCCTCGGGTCCGGCGTCAGGCTCGCAGTCGTGCACCGGCGACTGGGCGGTGATCTGGTCTGCGGGGCGGCCGGCGAAGACGCTGACGGTGGACACGAACACGTAGTGGTCTACCCGGCCGTGCAGCGCCCGGGCGGACGCGAGCACGTCACGGGGCACGAATCCGCAGGTGTCGACCACGACGTCCCACTCGCCGCCGTCGAGCGCGGCCAGCCCAGCGGCGGTGGTGCGGTCCCCGGTCAGGGCCCGGACCCCGGCCGGCGGCGCACCGGATTCGCCCCGGGTGAGCGTGGTGACCTGCCAGCCGCGGGCGAGTGCGGCATCGACGACGGCACGTCCGAGAAATCGGGTTCCCCCGAGCACAAGAAGCCTCATGCAAACCACTCTCCCGGCGAGGTAGGGGGCCGTCTAGCGGTTCAGCGATCAGCCGAACTACTGAAAGTAGTCGTGCGATCACGCTCAAGCACCGGTCCGGCGCTCCGATACATCACACGAAGCCCGCTCGACCGCAGTCCGGCCGGGGTGGGCACGAGGTGAAAAGTTCGCCGAAAAACTCAGACCAGGCCGGAACCCGTCGATCACTGAGGCCACAAGGGCAGCCAGGACGGCACCCGAAAGTCTCATGGAGGAGAGCACAACATGCGCATCAACACCCCCGCTCGTCGCATCGTCACCCTGGGTGGTGCCGCTGCCCTGCTCGTCAGCGGCATCGTCGCCCTGTCCGCGCCGGCCGACGCCGCTGCGGTCACCTACACGGCCGCCCCCGCGGTCGGCGCCGGCGCCTCGTCGACGGCGCTCAGCGTCGTCATCACGGGCAAGGGCTTCCGCAGCGCGTCCAACGCCGCGCTGTACAAGGCCTGGGCCGCGAGCACCGCGTCTGGCATCCAGGTCGCCACCGGCTGTGGCACCACCCTCGCCACGATCGCCGGCAACATCACCAACAGCGGAACCGACGGCGTCACCTCCGTCAGCGTGCCGTCCGCGACCCGCATGGTCGTCACGCTGAAGAACCTTCCCCTGGCTGCCGGCCCGGTGAAGAAGGACTACAAGGTCTGCGTGTACTCGACGACCGGTTCCGCTGGCAGCAACGTGCTGCTCGGCTCCGCCGCGTTCACCGCGTACCCCGCGCCGACCGTCACGGGCGTCACCCCCAACGCCGGCCCGCTCTTCGGCGGTTCCACCATCGCGATTGACGGCACCAACTTCACCGCGAAGTCGACCGTCACCGTGGGTGGCGTGGCCGCCACCGGCGTGACCTTCATCGACTCCACCAGCATGACCGCGGTCGTCCCGACCAGCACCACCGCTGCCGCCAAGGCCGTCAAGGTGACCAACGAGGGCGGCCCGTCCAGCACCCAGAACTACACCTACACCGACGCCATCGCGGTCGCTCCGGCAACGGGCCTCGCGGCCGGTGGCCTGACCCTGACCATCAAGGGCTCCGGCTTCAACAGCAAGACGTGGGGTACCGACACCACGCCGATCGCTGCTGGTGACATCGGCGCGTACGTGCTCTTCATGGACGGCAACACCGCGTTCGACCCGACCGACAACTCCGGTGTGCTCACCGTCAGCCCCGACGCCTTCTGCCAGAACGTGGTCGTCGTGTCCGACACCGAGCTCAACTGCGACACCCCGGCACTGACCACCCTGCACCACTACGGCGTCTACATCGTGGACGACGCCACCGACGCCGGTACCCCGAACACCACCGCCGTCAGCAGCACCTCGACCTTCACGGTCGCGCCGTTCTGATCCACCGCTTGACCAGCACCTCAGCGTGACCCACAACTGAACAGCCGCGAGGCCCGGTCCCCTTGGGGACCGGGCCTCGCCGCTTGTGCGGTGCGCGCACTCCTGCCGGTAGGAACGGCGCGCGCGAACTTCAGATCAAGCAGTTACCAGAGCTGGGCGGTGCTGCCGCCGTGGCTGCCGGCGAGCGCGCTGCCGAGAATGCCGACCGCGTTACCCGAGACGTCGACCGGGATCTGCACCGGCGCCACAACCTGCGTGCCGTTTCCGATGCCGTCGTTGTCCCAGCTGACGACCTTGCCACTGAAGGTGTTCTTCGCGGTCGCGCCGCCTTCGCAGCCCGCCTCGGCGCTGCCGAGCAGGGCCACGGCGTTGCCGCACGCGTCGATCGGCACCTGGATCGGGGCCACGACCTGGGTCCCGTTCAGCACGCCGTCGTTGCCCGCCGAGAGGATCCCGGTGCCCGGCAGGTCAGGCAGGCCGGGGGTGCCGGGCGTTCCGGGGTTACCCGGCCAGCCAGCGTTCTTGGTGTCGACGGGCAGCTGGTGCTCGTCGCCCGAGTCCGTCGACGTGCCTGGCTTGTGCCCGCCATGCGTCGCCGTGGCGCCACCCTTGCAGCCGGCCACCGCGTCGCCGAGCACGCCCACGGCGTTGCCGCAGACGTTGATCGGGATCTGCACCGGCACCACGACCTGCGTGCCGTTGAGGACTCCGTCGTTGCCCTTGCTGACCACGCCGCCACCGGATCCACCCGGCGCGCTGTGGAGCTTGGCGGTCGCGCCGCCGATGCAGCCAGCCTCGGCGTTGCCGAGCACCGCGCCCACCGCGTTGCCGCAGGCGTCGATCGGCACCTGGATCGGGGCCACGATCTGGGTCCCGTTCAGCACACCGTCGTTGTCGATGCTGTGCACACCGGGCATGGACGACCCGCCGGCCGGGGCCGACTTGGTGGCCGTCGCGCCGCCGTTGCTGCCCGCGACCGCGCTGCCGAGCACGGCGCCCACCGCGTTGCCCGAGATCTCGACCGGCGCCTGGATCGGGGCCACGATCTGGGTCCCGTTCAGCACGCCGTCGTTGTCCTTGCTGACCACGCCACCGGATCCACCGGCCGCGCTGTGCAGCTTGGCGGTCGCGCCGCCCTCGCAGCCGGCCACCGCGCTGCCGAGGATGCCGACGGCGTTGCCGCAGATGTTCACCGGCAGCTGCACCGGCGCGACGACCTGGGTGCCGTTGAGGACGCCGTCGTTGTCGATCGAGTGGACCGACGCCTGGGCAGCGGTCGCCCCGGCGACGAGCACGAACCCGGCCGACACGAGTCCGACCTGAAGGGTCCTGCGAATCCATGAATTCATCGGTGTTGGTGCCTTTCGTGATGGGTTGAAAGGGCACGCGCGACCACCAGGGAAGGGGCGGTCGAGGGTGTACCCGGGAAATGACCGGGCGGGGCCACCGGCGGAAGCCGGGGCATGGTTACGCCCGTTGGGGAGCCGGAACGCTGTTCTCCGAGCGCTCACCCGATGGCCGGGGATGTCTCCGCAGCCGATGAGGCCGGGACAGCCGCCGGATCAGTCGGGAACGGGTGCGAGATCCTCGGCGCGCGCCAGCGGGGCGCCGGAGTCCACAGTGGCCGCGCGTGCCCGCGGTGCGAGCGGGGCGGCCGTGTGGAGTCCGGCGACGATCGCGCCGGCTCCGCCGTCGTGCTGGGACGTGCTGGATCCCGCGGAGTTCCCGCTGTTCACCAGGCCCGGATCGGGCAGCACCGGGGCATTGCCCGGGGCCCGCCGGGTGAGCGCCGGAGCCACGGTACGGGCACCGGCGGGGTGGGTTGCGCCGTCCAGGGCGGGCACGGCGGTGACGCTCGGCAGGTCCGCCACGGGGGCGGCTGGCCGGGCGGCGACGACGGCTCGCTGGATCGGCGCGGCGATACGGCCCCCCAGGATCCCGGCCGGCTGGTTGCCGGCCGGTGTGGCGGGGCCCCCGCCCGGAAGCGCGGTCACGCGCGCCGGAACGCGGGTTGCCCGGACACTGACAGTCCGCGCGGACGGTACAGCCAGCACGGGGCTGGCGAGCGCGGGCACGGCCGGCGCCGCGACGGTTGTCACGGGCCGGGCCAGGTCCGCCACCGGACGAACCGTGTCCACGACCGGGCTGCCGAGATCGGCGACCGGGCGGATCAGGTGCGCCACGGGACGGGTCAGCGATCCGGTGACAGGGCAATCGCCGAGCGGGGAGAGCAGTTTCCCCAGGTCCGGCAGGTTCGACGGCACCAGGGAGGACCCGGCCGGGGGAGGCCGGAGTCCGGTGTCCTTCCGGACCACACGGGCCACGCTACGGACCACGTGTGTGACGGACCGGGGGACATGGGTGGCGGTACGGACGGTGGCGCGAGCCACGCGGACCGCCTCGGAGACTGGTGTAGTGGCTGGGGCCAGCGCACCACCGGCTTTCCCCGTCTTCGGGGTCGCCGTCGCCGCGGAGATCTTCGTGACCGGAGTGGCCACCGCCGCCAGAGGCCGGGAAAGCATTCCGGCGAGTCCCGGCATGGCCGGTGCCACCGCATCTGCTGGCGGCACCGTTTGTGCGTGAGCTGCGGACGAACCCCCGAGCAGCCAGGCAGCCCCTGCGAACCCGGCCATCACCATCACACGCAGACCAGCCGACGTGACGGGAGTGGCCCATCGCCGCGACGTCGCGCGATCAACGCGCGTGTCCTGCGGCTGGTGGGTCATCGACCGTCCTCGTGCTCGTGGGGTCCACGGAATCCGGTGCACCGGCAGAGCGGGAAAGAGCGAAGTTACGGCGCCGTCCACTGCGCTGCGCGGTAGTGCTGGGCGGTTCGCCGGAGGCGGTGCGCGACTGGTCGCTGACATCCGAAGCTCGGCAGCGAGAACAATGCCAGCCGAGTAATACCATTCGCAATCCCGGATGGCGAATAGGAATGGCTAAGTTTGCTGACCGCTATTTACTGGGAGAACGGCGATCAATTCGGGTTTCGGCCGATACGCTTCGAGGCCCGTCCGGTCACCGCGCGGAACAGCGGCCTCGGCACGTGCCTGGCCAGCCCACCGAGCACCTTGTAGGCCACGGACGGCGTGCTCACGGGCCGCCACCGGCGCAGATCCGCGAGCGCGGTCCGCACCACGTCGTCGGCGTCGAGCCACTGCCAGTCGCTCAGCTTGTCCATGTCGATTCCGGCGCTGTCGTGGAATTCGGTGCGGACGAATCCGGGGGCGAGTGCCATCACGCGGACACCGCGGGGCCGCATCGAGGTATAGAGCGACTCGCTGAAATTCGTCACCCACGCCTTGCTCGCGCTGTAGGTGTGGCCAGGCAGCATCGGCGCGAATCCCGCGACCGACGACACATTGATGACTCCGCCCCGGCCGCGCGCGATCATGCCGGGCAGCGCGGCGTGGGTCAGCCGCATCACGGCCCGGACGTTGATCGCGAGCAGCCGTTCCTCGTCGTCGATCGAGTTGTTGACGAAGCTGTGCGCCAGGCCGATCCCGGCGTTGTTGACCAGGAGGTCGACCGGCCGCCCGTCGTCGGCGAGCCGCTGCTCGACCAGCTGGCAGCCGCCGGTCGTGCTCAGGTCGGCCGAGATGATCTCGGCCTCACCCGGCAGCCCGGCGGCGGAGGACTTCAGCCGCGCCTCGTCCCGGGCCACCAGCACCAGGTCGTAGCCCTCGGACGAGAGCAGCCGGACGAAGGCGGCACCGATTCCCGCGGTGGCACCGGTGACGAGGGCGATCGGCATAGTCGGCTCCAGGCGGCGGGATCGGGTGGGGATCCCGACGCTACCGGGCGGTCAGGCGACGGGCTTGCGGAAGTAGTCGTTCGAGGGGCGCAGCGCGAGCAGGACGATGATCGCGATGTTGATGCCGAGGCCGAGCACCGCCGCGACGATCGCGTACGCGTGGTACCAGCCCGGGGCGAACTGCATGCTGGAGCTCAGGACGTTGGCGATGGCGCCGACGCCGAGGCAGAGCAGCGAAAGGCCGCCCAGCACCCACACGATGATCCGCGCGGGATTGTTGCCCTTGAGGATCAGTACGCCGAGCACCGCGAACAGGATCGAGATGATGACGCCGCAGCCGCCACTGGTCGCCAGTTGCACGTTCACGGCCGTGTGCGGATCCATCCCGTTCGAGTTCGGCACCTGGTGGCGCACCATGTCCTCGATGATGTTCCGGCTCGCGAACGTGACGATGACCTGGATGAGGCCGAGCGCGACGGACGTGAAGATCAGGGCCGCGGCCGCCGTCACGGTCGTCGGCCGGGGCAACCGCGAGGCCGGCAGCGGCGGCGGGGTCGTGAACGAGTTCGGCGGCGGGGTGTAAGGCGGCGGTTCGGGCGTGGTCATGCGTATCTCCCCCGGATCGTGTGGACTGCCGCCCAAAAGTATCGGTCCGGCGCCACTGGTCCACCAGTTTCCGCGCACCCGTCGGCGGCACGGATCAGTAGAAGGTCCTGAGGATCTCCCAGCCCGGATCCGGGAGCCATTCCGCGGTGCGCGCCCTGGCCTGCTGGCCGGACCACGCGGTGACCTGCGCGGGCACCACACCCTGGTGATCGGCGTACAGGTGCAGCGTGCGGATCCCGGCCTTGGTGACGATGGCGGCCAGCACGGCGGATCCGCCGAGGCGGGTCAGCAGCCCACTCGTGACCGCCTCGAGCGCGCCCGTCTCCTCGACGTCGGGCAGTCCGTCGGTGTCGGGACGGTAGGAGAGGCCGACGGATCCGTGCAGGTCGAACAGCGGATGGTCCATGCGGGGGAAGGGGACGCGCACGCGCACCTCGACGAGCGTTCCGCGATCGTCCATGCCTTCGAGCAGCGCCCACTCGTCGTGTCCGTACCGGGCCGACAGCTCGGCGACGGCGTCCCGGACCCCGGCCACGTCGAACGGCTGTTCCTCACCGGTCACCCGGATCTCGCCGAGCCAGCGCTCGACGTCGTCCTCGCCGAGAGCCCAGTCGAGCAGCAGGAACGAGGCGCGCAGCCGGTCGGCGTCGTCGAGGAACGGGAAGTCCGGGTGCTGGACCAGCACGTGTACGCGCGCCCGGTCGGCGTCGACCTCGGCGCCGAACCGGGCCTTGCCGGGCTCGAAGATCCGCTTGCCGAGGGTGAGCTGACCCTCGAACGCGCGCAGGTTGGGCTGGCGGGCGGGGAAGAATTCCCAGGTCGCGTCGGATCCCGGTCCGGCCCGCAGCCACCGCTCGGTGATCGAGCGCAGCGACGGCGATCCCTCGGGGCTCAGCACCAGCGCGTGCCTGGCCGACATGCCCTCGCCGAGTTCGAAGACGATGTCGGAGTGGATCGCCGAGACCCGGCGGGCCAGTTCCCGCCCGGCCTTCTCGACCTGCCCCGCCTCGATGGCCGCGGCGAGGTCGTCCCCGACGTGTGCCCACCACTCCCAGAACGCGGCGATCGCCGCTGCGGGGGTGCGCGCGCGCCGGCTGAACATCACGCCCCGAGTTTGCCTGACGGTGACACCCACGCAACAAAAGGCCGGCTCCGGACCGGCGAGCGGGCGCCGTTCGGCGCTGGACGGTCGGTCCGCATTGGAGTGGTTTGTGGTGTTCTCTCGGGCGGCCTCACGCGAACGCCACACCGGCGACCCAGGTACCGGCGATCAGCAGGGACGCCGCGAGCTCGATCAGCATCGCGAACCCGGCCGCCTTGAGCGCCTCCCGCGTCGACGGCCAGGCCAGCGCCGGATCTCCCAGCCGCAGCCATTCGGCCAGCCACACCCCGGCCACGAACCCGACCGGCAGCCCGACCACGGGGATCACGAAGAACCCCACCAGCCCCAGCAGCGCACCGGCGAGCAGCGTGCGGTTCGGCACCCCGGCGGACTTCAGCCGGCGCCCCGGGAGCAGATACTTGACCAGCACGCCCGTGAGCAGCCAGAACGTGGCGAGGCCGAGCACGAGCCAGCGCCCCCAGCCGCCGTCGGCCAGCACCGCCCACCCGAGCACCGCGCCCCAGCACAGCAGCAGGCCGGGCAGCGCGGGCACGACCACCCCGGCGACACCGGCGACCATCGCGACCGCGCACAGGGCGATCAGCAGACCCGAGTTCACGAGGTCCACTGTGCCCCACCCCTCGCGGAGTGCGGTAACCGCGGCCGGTCAGGACCGGCTGGAGTTACCGCACTTCGGCACGTTAGGGCGCCCAGGGCGAAGGGGTCAGGCCGGTTTGGTGCCGACCGAGAGGGCGTCGCCATCGACCTCCACGTAGACCGTGTCACCGTCGCGGACCTCGCCCGCCAGCAGTTCCTTCGCGAGCTGGTCGCCGATCGCCGACTGGATCAGCCGCCGCAGCGGCCGCGCCCCGTACGCCGGGTCGTAGCCCTGCAACGCCAGCCACTCGCGGGCCGCCGGCGAGACGTCGAGCACGAGCTGACGGTCCGCCAGGCGGCGCGCGAGACCGGCGAGCTGGATCTCCACGATGTGCGTCAGTTCCTCGGTGCCGAGGGCGTGGAAGACGACGACGTCGTCCAGCCGGTTGAGGAATTCGGGCTTGAAGTGGTCCCGGACGATCTCCATCACGGCGTCGTGCCGGCCGCGGTCGTCCAGGTCGGCGGTGGCGATGAGCGAGGAGCCGAGGTTCGACGTCAGCACCAGGATCGTGTTGCGGAAGTCGACCGTCCGGCCCTGCCCGTCGGTGAGGCGGCCATCGTCCAGCACCTGGAGCAGCACGTCGAACACGTCGGGGTGGGCCTTCTCCACCTCGTCCAGCAGGACGACGCTGTACGGCCGCCGCCGGACCGTCTCGGTGAGCTGCCCGCCCTCCTCGTAGCCCACGTACCCGGGCGGCGCACCGACCAGCCGGGCCACGGAGTGCTTCTCGGCGTACTCGCTCATGTCGATCCGGACCATGGCCCGCTCGTCGTCGAACAGGAACGCGGCGAGCGCCTTGGCCAGCTCGGTCTTGCCCACCCCGGTCGGGCCGAGGAACAGGAAGGATCCGGTGGGACGGTCCGGATCCGAGATGCCCGACCGCGCCCGGCGGACCGCGTCCGACACCGCCTGGACGGCCTGGCGCTGCCCGATGATCCGCTTACCGAGTTCGGACTCCATCCGCAGCAGCTTCGCCGTCTCGCCTTCGAGCAGGCGCCCGGCGGGGATGCCGGTCCAGGCGCTCACCACGTCGGCGACGTCGTCGGGGCCGACCTCTTCCTTGAGCATCGCGCCGTCGGCCTGAAGCGCGTTGAGGCTGCGCTCGGCCTCGATGAGCTGCTGCTCGATCGCCGGGACCCGGCCGTACCGCAGCTCGGACGCCCTGGCCAGGTCGCCGTCGCGCTCGGCCCGCTCCATCTCGCCGCGCAGGTTCTCCAGCTGCTCCTTGGCCTCGCTGATCGCGGTGATGTGCGACTTCTCGCGCTGCCAGCGCTCGGTGAGGGCGGACAGTTCCTCGCGCCGGTCAGCGAGGTCGCGGCGGAGCCGTTCGAGGCGGCTGCGGGAGGCCGCGTCCTCCTCTTTGGACAGTGCCATCTCCTCGATCTCCAGCCGCCGGACCGCCCGCTCGATCTCGTCAACCTCGACCGGCCGGGAGTCGATCTCCATCCGCAGCCGGGAGGCGGCCTCGTCCACCAGGTCGATCGCCTTGTCGGGCAGGAAGCGCGCGGTGATGTACCGGTCGGAGAGGGTGGCCGCCGCGACGAGGGCGGCGTCGGTGATCCGGACGCCGTGGTGCACCTCGTACCGCTCCTTGAGTCCGCGCAGGATCCCGATCGTGTCCTCGATGCTCGGCTCGCCGACGAAGACCTGCTGGAATCGCCGTTCCAGAGCCGGATCCTTCTCGATCCGCTCCCGGAACTCGTCCAGCGTGGTCGCGCCGACCATCCGCAGCTCACCACGGGCCAGCATGGGCTTGAGCATGTTGCCCGCGTCCATGGATCCCTCGGCCGCGCCCGCCCCGACGACCGTGTGCAGCTCGTCGATGAACGTGACGATCTGGCCGTCCGAGTCCTTGATCTCGGTCAGGACCGACTTGAGCCGCTCCTCGAACTCGCCCCGGAACTTGGCCCCCGCGACCATCGCGCCCAGGTCGAGGGCGACCAGCCGCTTGTTCTTGAGCGACTCGGGGACGTCCCCGGCGACGATCCGCTGGGCCAGGCCCTCCACGACGGCGGTCTTGCCGACCCCTGGCTCGCCGATGAGCACCGGGTTGTTCTTCGTGCGCCGGCTCAAAACCTGAACCACTCTGCGGATCTCCGAGTCGCGCCCGATCACCGGGTCGAGCTTGCCGTCGCGCGCGCGCTGGGTCAGGTCGACGCCGTACTTCTCCAACGCCTGGTACGTGGTCTCCGGATCGGCGCTCGTCACCCGCCGGTTCCCGCCGCGGATCGCCGGGAAGCCCGCCACCAGGCTCTCCTCCGACGCGCCGGCCGCCTTGAGCCAGCCCGCCGCGTCGCCGCCGGCGCGGGCCAGCCCGGCCAGCAGGTGCTCGGTCGAGACGTACTCGTCACCCAGCGGACGGGCCACCTGCTCGGCGGCGGTCACCGCGTTGAGGGTCGCCCTGGCGAGCGCCGGCTGCGAGACCGTCGCGCCCGCGGCCGACGGGAACCGGGCGAGTTCGGAGGACGCGCGGGCGCGCAACACGTCCGGATCGGCGCCCGCGGCGCGCAACAACGCCGGGGCCGTACTGCCATCGGTGTCGAGCAGGGCGAGCAACAGGTGCGCGGGTTCGACGCTCGCGTGCCCACGATCGGTGGCACTGCGGATCGCCGAGGTCAGCACCTCGCGGCTCTTCGTGGTGAGGATCTCGCTGTTCATCGGCCCCTCGCGAAACGGATCGGCACAGCCTCCCTGCGACCCAGGGACTGCGGACTTGAGTCTAGTCCACTCAACTCTGACACGGCGAGGGCTGGCCGGGGACACCTGTCGTAGCGTCCCAGGCATGACGGTCCTTCATCTCGTCCGCCACGGCGAGCAGGAACCGGGGGGCGAGGGGCTGACTCCTCGTGGGCGGGAGCAGGCTCGGCTCGCCGGGCAACGGCTGACCGGAGCCGCGCTCTCGGCGATCCACTACAGCCCGATCCGGCGCGCCACCGAGACCGCCGAGGTGGTGTCCGCGCAGCTCGCCGGCGTGCCGGTGCATGCGTGCGAGCACGTGACCGACCGGACGCCGATCCCCGCCGAGTACCCGGCCGAGTACGGCCCGTTCCTGGCCGGAGTGCCCGCCGCCGAGCGGGATGACGGGGCCGTCCGCCTGCGCGCGGCCGTCGAGCGGCTGTCGTCACTCGGCGGCGAGCACCTGCTCGTGACCCACAACTTCGTCATCGCCTGGTTCGTGCGACACGCCCTGGACGCCCCGGACTGGCGGTGGATCGGGCTGAACCAGTGCAACGGCGGCCTGACCACGATCCGCTACGAGGACGGCAACTGCGCGCGACTGGTCACCTTCAACGACACCGGCCACCTCCTCCCCGCCCAGAACCCCGAAGTGCGGTAACTGCGGCCGGTCCGGACCGGTCGGAGTTACCGCGCTTCGCGAGGAGGGG
>JAOPVE010000405.1 GCA_025963185.1 Actinomycetes bacterium | reverse complement strand
GGATGCCGCTCGCCGACGCGCTCCAGTTCTTCGCGGACGACCTCGACGATCCGAGCGCCGACCTCGTGATCGCCGCGCTGATCCTGAACTCGCGGCTGCGCGGTCCGGGGCTGCGCGAGGTGCTGACGGCCCTCGCGAAGTCCTCGCGGGAGGAGGTCGACATGCGCCAGCGGGTCTCGGCCCAGCGGGCGGCGACCCGCCGCAGCGTGCAGATCGTGGTCGCGGTGAGCTGCGCGTTCGTCCTCGGGATCAGCCTGTTCAACCACGACTTCGTCCAGCCGTACGACGATCCGCTGGGCCAGGCTGTGCTGCTCGTCGTGCTCGCCCTGTTCGGCGCCGGGTTCTTCTGGTTGCGCCGGTTGTCCAAGGTGGAGACACCGGCGCGGTTCCTGGTCCGCCGCGCGGATCCGGTGGGGGGTGAGCAGTGATCGCCGCCGCTGTCGTGGGGGCCATCTTCGGGCTCGGCGTGTACGCGCTGGTCAGGGCGCTGGTGCCGAGCCGTCCGGGCCTCGGGGCCGCCGTCGCCCAGGTCGACGCGCTGCGGGCCAGGTCCGGTTCGTCGCCGCTCGCGCCGCCCGCCCCCGTGACGGGTACGGACAGGATCCGTGCCGCCCTGGGTGTCCGCGTCGCCGACTTCTACGTTCGCCAGGGCTGGACCCAGCGCTCGGTACGCGCCGACCTGGCCGTGCTCGACCGGTCCTGGGAGGGCTTCCTCGCCACCAAGGTGGGGCTCGCCGCGGCCGGGCTCGTGTTCGGTCCGGCCCTGTTCGCGGTCCTGTGGCTGATCGGCATCCAGCTCACGCTGACGATCCCGCTCTGGCTCGCGCTGATCTTCGCCGGGGTGTTCTTCCTGCTCCCCGACTTGGAGGTGCGGCGCGACGCCACGGCCAAGCGCCGTGACTTCCGCCGGGTCGTCGGCGCGTACCTCGACCTGGTCGCGATGAACCTCGCCGGGGGCCGCGGTCTGCCCGAGGCGCTGATGGCCGCCGCGGACGTCAGCGACGGGTGGGCTCTCGCGCGGATCCGCCGGTGCCTGACCGACGCGCGGATCACGGGAACGACCCAGTGGGCGGCCCTCGGCCAGCTCGGGGAGGACCTGGCGATCGACGAGCTGAAAGACCTGGCGTCCGCGCTCGGGCTGGTCGCCGACGACGGCGCGAAAATCCGTGCGTCCCTGGCGTCCCGGGCCGAGACACTGAGGCACCGCGAACTGTCCGAGGTGGAGGGCCAGGCCGGCGCCCGGTCCCAGTCGATGCTCGTCGCCCAGATGCTGCTGTGCACCGGATTCCTGGTGTTCCTGACCTTTCCCGCCGCCATGCGGGTCTTCGAGCTCTGACCATGGAGGCGAGCCACGTGAACCGGTTACCCATCAGCCACCCCGCGATCGACTACCTGATCCTCCAGCTCCAGGCACGGCACGCCCGGGCCACGGCGGAGGGCACCGACCGTGGTGCGTCCGCGGTCGAGTGGGTCGTGATCTCGGCGATCGTCGTCGGCATCGTCGCCGCGGTCGCGGTCGTGATCCGTACGGCGATCACCTCCAAAGCCGATGACGTGAGCAAGTGCATCAAGAGCGCTAGCGGCACCGCCGGCTGCAGCTGACATGCGACGGGCGGCGCGCGGGTTCGGGGGGCGGTTGCGCCTTCGGGGAGATGGCGGGTCGACCGCCATCGAGTTCGTGCTGCTCACGCCGATCCTCTTCGTCCTGATCTTCAGCGCCGTGCAGTACGCGATCTTCTTCCACGCCCGGCACGTGGCGCTCGCCGCGGCCCAGGCCGGAGCACGGGTCGCGCGGGCGTCGGCGGGGGATCCGAATGCGCCCTGGGAAGCGGACGCGCGCGACAAGACCCAGGCCTACCTGGCGCAACTCGGCGGGAACCTGGTGCGGCTCAAGGCGGGCGGCATCGAAACCCACCGCGAGGGCGAGATCGTCGGCGTCCGGGTGCAGGGCACCGCGCCGAGCATCCTGCCGCTGATCGACATCCCGATCGACGTGCGATCCGACGGTCCCGTCGAGCGATTCCGGGAGGACACGGGATGAGTGGGTGGCTTAGAGCGTCCGCCAATGCGGACGCTCCTACGCGGCTCTCCCGCCGGCTCGCCCGGCGCGGCGACGAGGGCGTCTCGACCATCGAGGTCGTCCTGCTCACGCCGGTCTTCCTGTCGTTCGTGCTGTTCATCGTGGCGTTCGGCCTGGTGGTGGACGCGAAGGGCACAGTGAACGGTGCCGCGCGGGACGCCGCCCGGGCCGGATCCCTGGAGCGCAGCCTCGACGACGCCGACAGGGCCGCCGAATCCGTCACGACCGAGCGCCTGCGCAAGACGTGCTCGGACTTCGGGCTCACCCACGACCACACCACCTACGAGGCGGGCGGCCAGTACGGCGTGCAGGTCACCTGCACCGTCTCGCTGCGGCCGTTCAGCCTTATCGGTATCGGCACCTCGGTGGACGTGCGGGGCGAGTCGGTGGCGCCGCTCGACAGGTTCCGCAGGGTCGCCCCGTGAAGCGGCTGCGGGCCCGCGGTGATCGGGGCTCGGCGTCCATCGCCGTGGTGCTGTTCGCCCTGGTCGCGATGGCCCTCGCCGCGTTCGTCATCGACGGCGGACTGGCGATCTCCGAGCGGGAGCAGGCCGCCGACATCGCGGAGCAGGGCGCCCGCTGGGTGGCGAACGACATCGACGTCGACAAGCTGCGCACCGATCCGCTGGCCGTGCCGGTGATCAGCGGGGATGCCGTCGACCGGTGCGGGGACCTCGTCGGCGGCATCATCACCGACTCAGGAGCCACCGGCACGAGCACGTGCGTCTTCGACGCGGACATGCGAGAGGTCACCGTCACCGTGCACCTGCAGTACCACCCGATGCTCACCGGATTGTTCTTCACCGGCACGCTCGACGTGTTCGGCCATGCGACCGCCGGACCACAGAACCAGGCGACGCCGTGACCCGCCGGCCGAGCGGTACTGCCGTGACCCGCCAGCGCAGCGGACGGGATGTCCTCGCCGCGGTGGGGGCGATTCTGCTGCTCGCGCTGCTCGTGTTCGGGGTGCCGCTCGCGCTTGCCTCGTTCGTGGGGTGGCCGCTGCCGCACGAGGTCCCGACGCTGGACATGCTCCAGCAGCGGCTGGACGTGTCGCTGCTGGTCAACGCGCTGGCGATCCTGCTGTGGCTCGCCTGGGCACAGTTCGCGGCGTGCGTGCTGGTCGAGGCCAAGGCCGCCATCTCGGGGATCGGGATGCCAGGCCGGGTTGCGGGCGCCGGTCCGAGTCAGGCGCTGGCCCGTCAGCTCATCGCCGCGATCCTGCTGCTCAGCGCGAGTGCGGCGAGCCTCACCCCGACGCTGTCGGCCCTGGCGCCCGGGGCGGGGCCAGCCGCGCGGCCGGTCGCCATCGTGGCCGAGCACCACGTGGCCCACCAGGACGCCACGGCGATCGCCGAGACCGCGTCGGCCGCGATCGCCGAACAGCATGCCGAGGTTGCGGCCACGGCGGCGCACGGCCAGACGAAGTTCTATCGGGTGCAGCCCCCGGCCGGGCGGCACCACGACTCGCTGTGGGACATCGCTCAGCGCCACCTCGGCGAGGGCCGCCGGTACGGCGAGATCTACGAGCTGAACAAGGGCCGTGCGCAGCCCGACGGATCCCAGCTGACGAAGGCCTCGCTGATCCGCCCCGGCTGGATCCTCGAAATGCCCGGGGACGCGTACGGCGGCGACCTGGTCGACATGTCCGCCCTGCCGGGCGCGGTTGCGGCGCCCGCCGAGTCTCCCGCGGCCGAGTCACCTGCGGCCGAGGCTCCGGCCGCCGAGGCTCCGCACGTCACCGAGCACGCTGCTCCGGAGGTACACGCCGCGCCCGAGGTGCACGCTGTTCCGTCCACCGGCGGATCGGCGTTCCGGCTCCCGATCGAGCTCACCCTCGCGCCGCTGCTCGCGGCCGGGTTGCTCGCCGCCCTCCGCCGCCAGCGCCGTCAGCAGCTCTGGAACCGCGCCGCCGGGCGCCGGATCGCCACTCCCGACGTGGACGCGGCGGTCACCGAGGAAGCCATCAGGCTCGGGGCGGGCGAGCACGAGGTCCGGTTCCTCGACCAGGCGTTACGTGGTCTCGCCGCGAGCGGATCCGTCCCGGCCGTCTACGCCGCCCGGCTCGCCCCCGACGGGCTGCACCTACTGATCGCGGGCCGCAGTCAGGCGCAGCCGCCCGATCCATGGACCGCGACCGCCGACGGCCGCTCCTGGCACCTCCCGCGGCACGCGCTCAAGCCCCTCCCCGCTGGTCCGAGGCCTGTAGCGCCGTTCCCCGGGCTAGTGTCCGTGGGCACCTCGGGCACGGATCGCGTCCTGCTCGACCTCGAAGCCGCGCCCGGCGTGGTGGCGCTGCGCGGGGATCCGGACCGGCGCCGGGCCGTACTCGCCGCGATCGCCGCCGAACTCGCCACCAACACCTGGTCCGACCGCATGAAGATCACGCTCGTCGGGTTCGGGGACGACCTGGCCGTGCTCGCCCCCGACCGGATCCGCCAGGCCGACGCGCTCGACCAGGTGCTCCCCGAGCTGGAAGCCGAGTTCGCCGAGCGCACGAAGCTGCTCGCCGCCGCCGGCCTCGACTCGGTGCTGACCGGGCGGATCTCCGGGGTCCGCGGCACCCAGCCACACTTCGTGATCGTCGCCGACGAGCCGTCCGGGCTGGCCGCGGCGAGG
This sequence comes from Actinomycetes bacterium, assembly GCA_025963185.1. Classification (GTDB taxonomy): domain Bacteria; phylum Actinomycetota; class Actinomycetes; order Mycobacteriales; family Cryptosporangiaceae; genus RYN-140. The sequence continues at coordinate 1,779 of JAOPVE010000405.1, read as the reverse complement.
CTCACCGCGCTCGCGTCCGCCGCGGGGCGGGTCGGCGTCGGCTACCTGGTCGCCGGAGACGTCCCCGGCGCCACCTGGACCCTCGACGTCACGGCCGACGGTGACCTCCGTGCCCCGCTACTCGGGATCGACGTCACCGCCCAGCAGTTGCCCGCGAACCAGTACGCGTCGGTCCTGAGCCTGTTCCGCTCGGCGTCCGACCTGGACGGATCGCCCACCGACGGCGACCTGCCACCGGCCGGCCCTGCCCTGCTCGCGGATCCGGCCGTACTCGTGCGCAGCCTCGGCGAGCTCGACGTGCAGGGCGCCGGGGAGCTGGAACCTGAGCGGCTGCCGCTGTGTCAGGAGGCGCTCGTCTACCTCACCCTGCACCGCGACGGCGTGCACCCGGCCGTGCTCGCGTCCGCATTGTGGCCGCGCGGGGTGACGCCGCAGGTCAGCGATGCCGTCGTCAAGCGGCTGATCGAGTGGCTGGGCGACGATCCGGTGGGGCGGCCGCACCTGTCCGCGGATCCGGGTGGGCGGCTCGTACTCGGGGCTGGGGTGCGGTCCGACTGGGAGACATTCCTGGATCTGCGTCAGCGCGCGCGATCCGCCGGGCCCGACCGTGACTCACTGCTCAACGAGGCGCTCAAGCTCGTCCGCGGACCGTACCTCGCCGGTCACGACAGCCAGCGATTCGGATGGCTCGCCCACGAGACCGCCGAGGCCGCGGTACCGGCGGCCATCGCCGACACGGCTTTGGAGCTGTCGGAACTGCGGCTTGCTGGTGAGGATCCGCACGGCGCGATCGACGCCGTCATCGCCGGCATGCGCGGCAGCCCCGCGGACGAGGAGTTGTGGCGCCAGCTTCTCCGGGCCACCCACGCCACCGGCGACACCGCGCGGCTGGAGAGCGCGATCGGCGAGCTGTACCGCCGCACGAGCGTCTTCCACGGCGTACACGGACTCCACCCGAAGACCCGCGCCCTCGTCGACGAACTGCTGCCCTCGTGGCGGCTCCTGGTCGCGAACTGATGACCACCAGACCCGTGAGGGGATCCATGAACACGCGCACAACCGCAGCGCTCACAGCAACCGCCCTAGCCCTGACCCTGACAACGGCCTGCACCTCAACCCAGCCCAAGGCCAACCTCGGCACCTCCCCGACCCCCTCAGCCTCCCCGTCCCCGACTGGGCCCCCAGATCCTCGCTTCGAGCTGCCCAACGACGTGAAAGTCACGATCTCCGCCGATACAACCGGGGATTCCGCCAAGGACGAAGTCTTGCGTTACAACGGCTATCACATCATGGCCGTTCAGGAGGCCATGGCTGGCAAGGGCCCGACGGATCCCATGCTGCTGAAGTATGTGCAGGACAGCTCGGCGGTCGCTCACATCAATGAACTGAAGGATTACAAGAAGCGCGGTCTCACGCTGTCCGGAGAATTCTTGTTTTACGACCGCAAGGTGACAATCAAGAGTTCTGTGCTGGCGAGCGTTCTGTTCTGCGAGGATCAGCGCAATGGATATTCAAAAGAGCTTGCGACTGGAAAGGTGCGCCTGACGCACCCGAGTAAGACCGATTTCATCCAGCACAGCTCGATCGTGCAAAAGGGCAGCGATGGTGTGTGGCGCGAAATCTCGTACCTGTGGAAGCGGGGGGTCGAACAGTGCGTCAGAAGCTAACTGCGTTCGCACTCGCACTCGCACTCGCGACCGTCGCCGTGGCCGTCGGGAATCCCGTGTACGCAGGCACCGATACCGGAGGCGGTGGGGGTGCCTCGTCGGGCAATGTACT
>JAOPVE010000401.1 GCA_025963185.1 Actinomycetes bacterium | reverse complement strand
GATCACGACGGCATCAGCGACGAACTGGAGGCCAGCCTCGGCACGGACCCCAACCTCGCCGACACCGACCACGACGGCCTCGACGACGGCCGCGAGCTGCGTTTCGGCGCGGACCCCCTCGATCCCGACAGCGACCACGATGGAACCAGCGACGGCGACGAGATCGCCGCCGGTAGCGATCCGATGTCCGGCGACGGCACTGGCGAGCCCGACTGGCTGGAGCAACTCGACCGGCAGCGCAACGAGGACGAGCTCGCCGCCGCCGACGGCACGGCCCCCGACGAGGACGGCGACGGGATCAGCGACGTCACCGAGAAGTACTTCACGCACACCGATCCGGACAACACCGACACCGACACCGACGGCGCGACGGACGGCGACGAGGTCCGCACCGCCCACACCGATCCCCGCACCCTCACAAACAACTAACCCCCAACCCCCCAGCGGACCACCCCCCGCAACCACCACCCACCCACCGCACTTCGGGAAATCGCCGCGCCACCCACCAGCGCTTCGGGCGGCCCACCCGGAAGTGCGGTAACCGCGGCGGTCCTGGGCGGTTTAAGGTTCCGCACTTCGGCGCGGGGCGGCGGGAGGGGTGAGCGGGTTAGAGCATGCCGCTGGACTTGAGGGCCAGGTAGGTGTCGGCGACCTTGGAGGGGAAGATGTCGGCCGGCTCGTCCACGACCTCGACCCCGCGGCGGCGGAGGGCGGCGACGATCTGCCGGCGCTCGCCGAGGGATCGTTCGGCCGCGGCCGCCGCGTAGATCGCCTCGGTATCGCCGCGCCGGGACGCCATCTCGGTCACCGTCGGATCCCCGACCGAGGCCAGCACCACCGTGTGGTTCGCGGTGAGCTGGCCGAGGACCGGCAGCAGCCCGTCGGCGATCGCGGCGGGCTCCAGTGCGGTGAACAGCACGACCAGGCAGCGCTTGCGGGCGCGCCGGACCACCTCGGCCGTCATCAGCGAGAAGTTGGGTTCGGCGAGGCGCGGTTCCAGGGTCGCCATGGCCTGCACCAGTTCGGGCAGGACGCTCTGGCGGGCGGCACCCGAGACGGATCCGCGGATCGCTGTGTCGGCGGCCAGCATGTCCACGCGGTCTCCCGCCTTGGCGGCCACCGCGGCGAGCAGCAGGCACGCGTCGAGCGCGGCGTCGAGGCGGGGCATGTCGCCCACCCGCGCGGCCGAGGTGCGGCCCGTGTCGATGACGCAGACGAGCCGGCGGTCGCGTTCGGGCCGCCAGGTGCGCACGACGACGGTCTGGCGGCGCGCGGTGGCCCGCCAGTCGATCGAGCGGACGTCGTCGCCGTCGACGTACTCGCGCAGCGCGTCGAACTCGGTGCCCTGGCCGCGGGCGCGCACGGCGAGGGATCCGTCGAGCTGGCGGAGCTTGGACAGCTTCTCGGCGAGGAACCGGCGCGAGGTGAACGGCGGGAGGGTGCGGATCGTCCACGGCGGGGTCAGCTTCCCCGAGCGGCGCCGCCAGCTCTGCCGGAACGCGAGCCGCAGTGGCCCGTACGACCGGATCGTCACCCGGGAGGCGGGCCGGTCACCCCGGCGGGTCGGCGTGAGCACCGTGTCCAGCTCGGCCACCCGCCCCGGCCGGATCGTGGCCCTGTGCTCGAACGGCGTTGCCCCGGCGGACGGCACCCAGGCATCGCGGACCCGCCCCCGGACCGTGCGCCGGCCCTCGTTGCGGATCACGAGCGTGACCGTGACGGTCTCGCCGAGGCGGGTCTGGGTGGCGCCGCGCCGTTCGGTGCGCAGGCCGCGCAGCGATCCGGCGAGGAGCCAGTCGACGACGCAGGCGATCAGCAGGGCGGCGACGATCGTGATGGCCGCCACGGCGGGCTGAGGCAGCAACGGCAGGACGAGCACGCCGAGCGCGCACAGCAGCGCCGTGCGCCCGGTGACCACGGCCGGTCGCCTATCGGGGTGTCGGGACGCTGGCCAGCACGGAGTCGATCACGCCGTCGGCGGTCACGCCTTCGAGCTCGGCCTCGGGCCGCAGCATGATCCGGTGCCGCAGGGTGGGCCGCGCGAGCGCCTTGACGTCGTCGGGGGTGACGTAGCCGCGGCCGGACAGCCACGCCCACGCCTTGGCGGTGTTGAGCAGCGCCGTGGATCCGCGGGGGGAGGCGCCGTTGGCCAGCGACGGCGAGTTCCGCGTCGCCCGGCACACGTCGACGATGTAGCCCATCACGGCGTCGGTGACCTGGGTGCTCCGGACGGCCTCGCGCCCAGCGGCGAGGTCCGCGGCGTTGGCGACGGCCTGGACCCCGGCGGCCTTGAGGTCGCGCGGGTCGAAGCCGTTGTGGTGCGCGGCGAGCACGCGCAGCTCGGCGTCGCGCTCGGGCAGCGGCACGGTGATCTTGAGCAGGAACCGGTCGAGCTGGGCCTCGGGCAGCGGGTACGTGCCCTCGTACTCAAGCGGGTTCTGGGTGGCGGCGACGACGAACGGATCCGGCAGCGGCCGCGGTTCGCCCTCGACGGAGACCTGCCGCTCCTCCATGGCCTCCAGCAGCGAGGCCTGGGTCTTCGGCGGGGTCCGGTTGATCTCGTCGGCGAGCAGCAGGTTCGTGAACACCGGCCCGGCGCGGAACTCGAACGCGGAGGTGTGCGAGTCGTAGACCAGGGATCCGGTGACGTCGCCGGGCATCAGGTCTGGGGTGAACTGGACCCGCTTGTGGTCCAGGTCGAGCGCCGCCGAGAGTGTGCGGATGAGCAGGGTCTTGGCGACGCCGGGCACGCCCTCGAGCAGCACGTGGCCGCGGCACAGCAGGGCGATGACCAGGCTGGTCACCACCGCGTCCTGGCCGATGACCACCTTGCTGACCTCGCTGCGCAGCCGGGTCAGCGCCTCCCTCGCGCGGGCGGAATTGTCGCCCGCGGGCGCCTCCTGCCAGCTGGGCTGGGTGAGCGATGCTTCGGTCACTGCGTGGGTCCTTCCCCATCGGGCCGGTTCGGATCGGCGGCCGTGCGCGGCTGCAGAACGTCCCTGACCAGTGCGTCGAGTGTGTCAGCGGCCGCAACGAGAGCGGCATCGCCCTGCGGCGGCGGGCCGTAGAGCGCGTGGTGGATCGCGGCCATGGGCGCGCCGGTGCGCTCGGCGACGGCTTCGACGACGGCCCGGTAGTCGGGTTCGCCGCCGAGCCCGAGCCGGGGCAGCAGCCGCGACATGGCCCCGGCCCGGATCGCCTCGTAGGACTCCGTCCGTGCCCTGGCCCGCTCGTACATGCGGGCGCGCCCCTCGGTCGTCTCGGCCGAGCGGACCACGACCGGCAGCGGCTCGCTGACCGGCGGACCGAGCCGCCGCAGCCGCCACAGCACCGTGAACAGGCCCGCGACCAGCAACAACAGCTGCGCCGAGACGACCCACTTGGGCAGGATGTCGAACAGGCCGACCTGGCGATCGGCGGCCGCCTGCTCGGGCCGGATCGGCCGCAGCCACAGCAGCTTGTCGTGGGCGCTGAGGAGGCCGAGCATGAGCGCGGCGTTCCCGCTGGAGGCGAGCCGGTCGTTGGTGACCGGCGTGATGGATCCGAGAACCACGATCTGGGCCCCGCCCGGTGCCGCCGCGACCGCGAGGCTGCCGTCGTAGCACCAGGTGCCGGCGCCCTTGCGGGTGAAAATGAGGTTGTGCAGCTCGGCGCTCCCGGCCGAGACGGCCTCGGGCAGGTCGGAGCAGCCGGGGGGCACGTCCGCGGGGAAGTTCGTGGCGTCGTCCACGCGGAGGGTCAGGCCGAGGTCCTTGAGGATCCCGTCGTCGGGCTCGGCGAGCACCACCCGGACGGTGCTGGGCAGCGCGCCGATCCGCCGGAGGCTGGCCGAGCCGAGCAGCGCCGGGTTCGCGAGGAACAGCGTCACGTCGCCGGCCTTCGCTGCGTCGATCGTGGCGTCGATGTCGTCGCTCTGGCGCACGTCGACGCCATGGTTTCCGAGGATCGTCGCGACAGCCCTCGCCCCGCCCGGAGTGGGCGATCCGACATCGAGATCACCCTGCGGGGTACGGGTCCGGACCACGGCCACCAGCGCCGCACCCACGGCCAGGACCAGCAGGATCGCCGCCCAGAACCGGACCCGCCGCCAGATCGCCCGGCCCTGTGCGGGACCGGGGGAGTGCTCGGCGGGCGCCGGCGCTGGCGAGGTCTCCGGTGCGTCCGGCTCGCTGGTGATCGGCGCGTACTGGCTGGTCACGGCGCCTCCCGGTTGGCGTCGGCCGGCAGCGCCCAGGATCCGGCGGCGACGGGCTCACCGGCGGCGGGACCGGGGCGGGCGGCAGCCACGGACTCGCCGATCGCGCGGATCCGCTCGTAGGCCTGCGCGGTGGCCGGCTGGCGGCCGTACCAGACGGCCCCGAACAGGTTCGCGGCCTCGCGGAGCCCGGCCGCGGCGGCGGGCAGCTTGCGCCCAGCCTGCTCGGCGACCTCCAGCGCGGTCCAGCCGAGCCGGTTGTCCAGCACGCCACGGTCGGTGAGGTCGCGGACGATCGCCCGCAGTTCCTCCCGGATCGCCTCGGCGAACCGCCCGGCCGCCGCGTGCTCGGCCGCGAGCCGCCGGTGCTCGGACCCGCTCGCGGTAGGCGCCACGTTCCCGGCCGGACCCTCGGCGCGGCGCCGGGTGCGGGCGAGCGGGCCGTACTTCAGCAGGACGGCGACGACGAGCGCGATCACGACCAGGGCGATCACCGCGATCGCGGCCGTGCCCTGCCCGGTGCCGCCGGTGACGCTGTCGAGCTGCTCCATGATCCAGCGCATGATCGCGTCGTAGACCTTGCTGAGCAGCGACTCCTGCTGGGTGTAGATCTGCTTGGACAGTTCCCGCTTGGCCTCCTCCTGGGCCGGATCCCGAGGGAACGGCTGCTGGAAGACCGGGTGCTGGAAGACCGGGTGCCGCAGGATCGGGTGCTGGAAAATCGGGATCGCTGCGATTGTGGTGAGCACTAGATCCGCCTCGCCGATCCGGTGCGGACCCGGTGGCCGAGCTCGATGTCCAGCCCTTCCGCGCGCATCCGCCTGTCGATGTACAGCAGCGCCTCGACGCCGCCGAGGAACGGGATCACGATCACCCCGGCCGACATCTCGCCGAGGCCGCGCAGGAACACCGCGAGGAGCTGGACCGGCCCGGACCCCTCGACGGCGTTGAAGCCGGCGATCGCTCCCGCCACCGCCTCCAGCAGCCCGCCGAGCACCGCGGAGAGGACGTAGGCGGCCAGGCCCGCGAGCAGCCGGATGCCCAGGACCCGCCAGAACGAGGTGATCGAGAGCCGCCAGGACCGCTTGAGCGCGCCGAACACCCCGGTGCTCTCCAGCATCAGGGCGGGCATCGCCAGTGACCACACCCCCAGGACGAACAGGTAGCCGATGCCGAGCGCCAGCGATCCGAGGCCGGACAGGATGCCGAGCACCAGGGCCAGCCCGACGATCGCCCAGAGCCTCGGCCGCACCTGCCGCCAGACCGTCCGGGTGGTGATCTCCCGCCCGAGCGAGGCGTCGCCGACGACGACGGCGAGTACGGCCGCGATGACCCCGCCGCAGGTCGCGCCCACGAGCGAGTTCACGGCCAGGCCGAACAGGCTGCGCACGAAGTCGGTGGCGCCGCCGCCGAGGATCCCCGCGGCGCCGAGCGGCGAGATCGCCACCTGCTGGGTGAAGTAGCTGACGGGCAGGGTGATCGCTGTCTGGACCACGAGCACGATCGCGGCGATCCCCAGCGCGGGACCGAGGTGCGCACGCAGGATCGCCATGGATCCGTCGATGATCTCCCCGGCCGCGAGGGGGCGCATCGGCACGACCCCGGGCCGCAGGTCGGTGTGCCCGGCGGGCCGGACGGGCGGCGGCGGGGGAGCGGACCCCTCGGGCGGCGCGATGGGACCGGGAGCCTCGGCCTGGACGGACCCCGGCAGTGGCCCCCCGGCCGTACCGGTGGTGTGCGTCGTCACCGTGCCTCGGTCCCCCCACCCTGGATCGGTGCTGCCCCCGGACCGGGCGCGCCGGTCACCTGGGCACCATCGTGCCATGGGTGTTCCACGCATCCACGCGGCACTCCTAGCCCCTCACACGGGGACTCGCTCGGACAATTCGGCCACGACCAGGCGAGATACTGGGCAGTGGTGCCACGATGTGCCCATGAGAGCACGTGTACTGGTGGTGGACGACGATCCCGCACTCGCCGAGATGCTGGGCATCGTGCTGCGCAGCGAGGGTTTCACGCCCTCGTTCGTGGCCGACGGTGAACGGGCGCTGGCCGCCTTTCGGGAGACCCGCCCTGACGTGGTGCTCCTGGACCTGATGCTGCCGGGCATGAGCGGGATCGACGTGTGCCGCGCGATCCGGGTCGAGTCCGGGGTTCCGATCGTCATGCTGACGGCGAAGAGCGACACGGTCGACGTGGTCCTCGGGCTGGAGTCCGGGGCCGACGACTACGTGGTGAAGCCGTTCAAGCCCAAGGAGCTGATCGCCCGCATGCGGGCCCGGCTGCGGCGGGGCGATGACGCGATGCCCGAGTCGCTGACCCTCGGTCCGCCTGAGGGGCAGATCTCCATCGACGTCCCGGGCCACGCTGTGACCCGCGACGGCGAGCCGATCTCGCTGACCCCGCTGGAGTTCGACCTGCTGGTGGCGCTGGCCCGCAAGCCGCGGCAGGTGTTCACCCGCGAGGTGCTGCTCGAACAGGTCTGGGGCTACCGGCACGCAGCGGACACCCGGCTCGTTAACGTTCACGTACAGCGGCTGCGCGCGAAGGTCGAGCGCGATCCGGAACGCCCGGAGATCGTGCTCACCGTCCGTGGCGTGGGGTACAAGGCGGGCACCGCGTAGGGAGCGAGCGAGACAGTGTCACCGCACCAGGCTGGGGAGGCGATGGCGCGCGCGCTCGCCCGGCTGCGGTGGCCTCGGGGGTGGCTGCTGTCCCGTCCGGTGGAGGGCTGGCGGCGCTCGCTGCAGCTCCGGGTCGTCGCGAGCACGCTGATGATCTCCTCGATCGTGCTGGTGGCGCTCGGCGTGGTGCTGCTCGAACGCATCGCGAACGGGCTGGTCGACGCGAAGCGGGCGCGGGCCATCGAGCAGGCCTACGACGGCCAGCGGTACGCCCAGCAGCAGTTGCAGAGCAGCGGGCCCAGCGATCCCGACCTGGTGGAGACCCTGCGCAACATCGTGGCGACGAACTCCGCGCGCGGGGTCGCGGCCGAGCAGTACGCGGTGGCGATCAAGACCGACACCAGCCAGAACATCCACCTCTCGCCGCTCTACGTCTCGGTCGCCAAGCCGGAGGACGTGCGCATCCCCACCCAGCTGTCCGACCTGGTCAGCAAGCGCAACCTGCTCGCCTACCAGTACGTCCGCACCTCGCTCGACGGCGAGCCGCGCAAGCCCTACCTGGTGATCGGCGCCCCGGTCGACAGGGCGATCCAGCAGTACTACTTCTTCCCGCAGGACGAAGAGGTCTCGACGATCGCGTTCATCGAGAAATCGCTGATCGCGATCGGCGCGGTGGCCCTGTTCCTGCTCGCGGCGATCGTCGCGCTGGTGACCAGACAGGTGGTCACGCCGGTCCGGCTGGCGGCGCGCACCGCCGAGCGGCTCTCGGCCGGGCTGCTCGAAGAACGCATGCTGGTCAAGGGCCAGGACGACCTGGCCAGGCTCGCCCACTCGTTCAACCAGATGGCCGGCAATCTGCAGCGCCAGATCGTCCAGCTCGAGGATCTGTCCCGGCTGCAGCGGCGGTTCACCTCCGACGTCTCGCACGAACTGCGCACCCCGCTGACCACGGTCCGGATGGCCGCCGACGTGCTGCACTCGTCCCGGGCGGACTTCGAGCCCGCGGTCGCCCGCAGCGCCGAACTGCTGCAGACCGAGGTCGACCGGTTCGAGAGCCTGCTGACGGATCTGCTGGAGATCAGCCGTTACGACGGCGGCTTCGCGGTGCTCGAACCCGAGGTCACCGACGTCCGTCCGCTGGTCACGCGGGTCGTGAACGGGCTCGAGGCGGTCGCGGAGCGGGCCGGGGTGGTTGTCCGGACAGTGCTGCCCGACGAGACGGTGGTCGCCGAG
>JAOPVE010000389.1 GCA_025963185.1 Actinomycetes bacterium | reverse complement strand
CCAACGACCGGGTCGAGCCCCTCACCGCGTACGTCGAAAAACTGACCGACGCGGCGGATCTCGGCACCGCGCTCAAAGGCGGCCAAGTCAAGGGTGTGCAGTACCTCATCCCGCTCTCGATGCAGGGCAACCTGATCGCGTACCGGCCGGATCTGTTCCGCGCCGCCGGCCTCGATCCGGACCGTCCTCCGGCGACCTGGGAGGCGGTCCTCGCGGCGGCCTCGACGCTGACGAAGCGGGACCCGTCCGGCAAGGTCACCAGGGCCGGACTGTTGTTGCCGAGCCACCCGATCGGGCTCCAGCAGACCTTCGCCTCGCTGATCGGATCCGCCGGCGGCGAGCAGATCACCCCGGACGGCACGAAGGCCGCCTTCGCCTCGCCCGCCGGGGAGCGGGCGCTGAAGTACATGGTCGGGGTCTACAACGGACCGAAGGCGGTCGCGAACAACCTCGGCGCCGATTACCTCGACGCTCCCGCGGCCCAGCAGCCGATCGTCACCGGCGACGCGGCGATGGAGGTGCAGACCCCGAACAACGTCCAGCAGATGCTCGCCGCCAAGCCGGGACTCCAGCTCAGGCTGATCCAGCCGCCCGGGTTCGCCGGGGGTGGAAGCGGCGTGATGCTCGGCGGCGCCGGACCGGGCCTGATGATCAACAAGGACAGCCACGCCAAGTCCCTGGCCTGGAAGTTCATCTCCTACCTGATCTCGGCCAAGACCAGCGCGACCTACACCGAGGGGATCGGCGCGCTGCCGGTGCGGGCGTCCGCCGCCGACACCGACTACGTGAAGAAGAGCCCGGTGCTCCAGTCGTTCGTGCGGGCCGCGGGCAGCTTCACCCCGAACCCGAACGTGCCGGGCTGGACGAAGATCCGGGACGTGCTGGCGAAGCACCTCGAACAGGCCATGCACCAGCAGGTCGATCCGGCGACGGCGCTCAGGCAGGCCGCGGCCGAGGTCGACGCGATCCTCGCGGCGGGCACGTAGGCATGACCGCGACAGCCACGCGGCCCGGCGTGACGTACCCGGAGGGGCGCACCACCGTGCGTCCCCGCCGGGTGCGGCGCCGATGGGCCGGCGTGCTGTTCGTGCTCCCCGCGGGGCTGTACCTGATCGCGTTCCAGCTGGTCCCGGTGCTGTACGGGCTCGGGCTGAGCTTCACCCGGTACAGCCCGCTGAGCCGCTCGGGGCCGCGCCCGGCCGGGCTGGGCAACTACGCACGGCTGCTCGGCGACGCCGAGTTCGGTCACGCGCTCGTGGTCACCGGGCGGTACGTGCTCCAGGTGCTGCCGGTCACGGTCGCGCTCGCGCTGGGGCTCGCGGTCCTCGCGAACCGGGGATTCCGGGGCGTCGGACTGGTCCGCTCGGCGCTGTACGTGCCGCACATCGTCTCGCTGACCGCCGTGAGCATGGTGTGGCTGTGGCTGTACTCCCAGCACGGCCTGGTCAACCAGGCGCTCGGACTCGTCCACCTGCAAGGCCAGAACTGGCTGCTCGATGAGGGATCCGCCCTGAACGCGGTGTCGGCCATGCGGATCTGGAAGGCGCTCGGCAGCAACATGGTGCTGCTGCTGGCCGGACTCCAGTCGATCCCCGCCGTGCTGTACGAGGCCGCTCGAGTCGACGGGGCCGGACCGTGGCGCTGCTTCCGCCACATCACGATCCCCGGACTGCGGCCGATGCTCACCTACGTCGTCGCGATGGACGTCATCTTCCTCGCCCAGGGCTTCGCCGAGGTGTTCGTGCTCACCCGCGGCGGCCCGCTGGCCAGCACGACGACCGTGAACTACCTGATCTGGACCAGGGCGTTCCAGTACAACGACTTCGGTTCCGCGTCCGCGATGGCGTTCGTGCTGTTCGCCCTGATCGCGGGGTTCTCGTTCCTGACGATCCGCGGCATGGCGGGACGGCGCTCGTGAGAAGCGCCAGGCGGCCGTGGGGGCAGATCGTGGCGCTGGCCGTCGCCACCGTGCTCGTCGTCTCCCCCTTCCTGTGGATGATCAGCCTCGCGTTCACTCCCGAGCGCGACGCCTTCGGATCCGTCGGCCTGCTCCCGGCGCACCCGACCACCGCCAACTTCGGCACGGCGTTCGCCGACGCGGACCTCGGCCGCGCGCTGCTGAACTCCGGCATCGTCACGCTGATCGCCGTGCTGGCGAACTGTGGCGCGGCGGTCGCCGCCGGGTACGCGTTCGCGCTGCTGCCCTTCCCCGGCAGCCGGGCGCTGTTCTACCTGCTGATCTCCACGGCCGCGGTGCCCGTGTCGGTCACCCTGATCCCGCTGTTCCTGATGGCGAAGTCCTTCCCGCTCGTGGGCGGAAACGACCTGTTCGGGATCGGCGGGAGCGGGCTCCTCGACAGTCTCGGCGGGATCGTCCTGCCCTATCTCGTGCTCCCGATGAACGTCTTCCTGGGCCGCCAGTTCTTCAGCGGATCCGACCCCACCCTCGCCGAGGCCGCCCGGATCGACGGCGCCGGCGAGTGGACGATCTTCCGCCGCGTCTACCTCCCGCTGGCCCGCCCGCTGGTCGCCGTGACCGCGATCTTCTCGTTCACCGCCGTCTGGGACGACTTCCTGTGGCCGCTGGTCGTCACGTCCTCGCCGGAGGTGCAGACCGTGCAACTTGCGATCGCCCGGTTCCTGGCCAGCGGAAACGTGCAGTACGGGCCGCTGATGGCCAGCGCGGTGCTCGCCACCCTGCCGGTCCTCGCGGTGTTCATCGCCAGCCAGCGCAGCTTCATCTCCGGACTGACCGACGGGAGCGTCACAGGGTGAGCCGTGCACTCGCAGCGGATCTCGTCGTGGTCGGCGGTGGCCTCGGCGGTGTCGCCGCGGCCCACACCGCGGCCCGGCTCGGCCGGCGCGTGATCCTGGTGTCCCGGTTCGAGTGGCTGGGCGGCCAGCTCACCACCCAGGCCGTCCCCCCGGACGAGCACCAGTGGATCGAGACCGGCACGACCTCGCCCAGCTACGCCGAGCTGCGCACCCGGATCCGCGCGCACTACCGCCGCAACTACCCGCTGAGCGCTCGGGCGCGGCGCTCGGCTGACCTGAATCCGGGGCTGGGCACCGTGTCCCGGCTCTGCCACGAGCCCAGGGTCGCCGCGATCGTGATCGAGGAGCTGCTGTCGCCGTCGATCGCGTCGGGGCTGCTCACGGTCCTGCGCGGGTACTCGCCGGTCGCCGCCGAGCGGGACGGGGACACGGTCACCTCCGTGCTCGTCCGGCACCGCGACGGATCCGAGGTCACGCTCACCGCCCCACTGGTCGCCGACGCCACCGAGCTGGGGGACCTGCTCCCGCTGGCCGGGATCGGGCACGTGATCGGCGCGGAGAGCGCGGCCGAGACGGGGGAGTTGCACGCGCCGGACCTCGCGGATCCGCTGGACCAGCAGGCCGTGACCTGGTGCTGTGCCCTCGAACTCCGGATCGGCGAGGACCACACGATCGACCGTCCCGCCGGGTACGGGCACTGGCGCGACACCGTGGATCCGCGCTGGCCCGGACCGCAGCTCTCGTGGACCGACGTGGTGCCCGACGGGCTCGCGATCCGCACCCGCCCGCTGTTCGCCGCCGCACCGCGAAGCGCCGAGCACCGCACCGACGACGACCTCTGGCACTACCGGCGGATCCTGGCCCGGCGCAACCTCGATCCGTCGTTCCCGGGCGGCGAGATCACGCTGGTCAACTGGCCGCAGGCGGACTACTGGGAGCTGCCGCTGCTCGGGGTGGACGCCGAGACCCACCGCCGGGCGCTGGCCGGGGCGCGGGAGCAGACGCTCTCGCTGGTCCACTGGATGCAGACCGAGGCCCCGCGTGCGGGTGGCGGCCAGGGTTACCCCGAGCTGACGCTGCGCGGCGACGTCACGGGCACCCTCGACGGGCTCGCCCAGGAGGTCTACGTCCGGGAGTCCCGGCGGATCCGCGCGCTGGTCACGGTCACCGAGGAGCACATCGGACGGCTCATGCGCGGCGATACCGGGGCGGCCCAGTTCACCGACACGACCGGGATCGGCTACTACCGCATCGACCTGCACCCCAGCACCTCCGGCCGGACCTACGTCGACATCGACTGCCTGCCGTTCCAGATCCCGCTCGGCGCGCTGATCCCGCAGGGCATCCGCAACCTGCTGGCGGCCGCCAAGAACATCGGCACCACCCACATCACCAACGGGGCCTACCGGCTGCACCCCGTCGAGTGGTCGATCGGCGAGGCCGTCGGGGCGCTCGCCGTGTTCTGCGCCGAGACCGGATCCGAGCCCGAGGCGGTCCACGGCAAGCCCGCCCTGCTGGCGGACTTCCAGCGGCTGCTCACCGGCACCCTGGGGATCACGCTGAGCTGGCCGGACGAGGTCCGGGTGCCCGCGGCCCGGCACGACTCGATCCCGCTGGACGCCTGATGCGTACCCTCCGGCCCCTGCACGAGAACTGGACCGTGGCGGCGGACGGCGTCGGGCCCGTCCCCGCCACGGTTCCCGGCGTCGTCCACACGGACCTGCTCGCGGCGGGACTGATCGCGGATCCTTACCTGGACGACAACGAGGCCGCGCTCGCCTGGATCGGCCGCGCCACCTGGCGATACGCCACCACGTTCGGCTGGACCCCCGCGGACGGCCGCCACGAACTGGTCTGCGAGGGGCTGGACACGCTCGCGTCCGTCGAGCTCAACGGGACCCTGCTCGGCCGGACCGCCAACCAGCACCGCCCGCACCGCTTCGACGTCACCACGGAACTGCGATCGGGATCGAACGAGCTGGTCATCACGTTCGCCTCGGCGCTCGACCACATCGAGGCGAGCGCGGATCCGCGACCACACGTCAACACCCACCCGTACAACGCGATCCGCAAGATGGCGTGCAACTTCGGCTGGGACTGGGGTCCGGACCTCGTCACGGCCGGAATCTGGCGGCCGATCGGGATCGAGTCGTGGCACACCGGGCGGCTCGGTGCGGTCCGGCCGCTCGTCACGGCGGCCTCGGCGGAGTCCGGAACCGTGACGTTCGAGGTCGACGTGGAGGGCTCGGCGGACCACCTCACGGTCCGGGTGGGCGCGACCGAGGTGACGGTGCCCGTGACCGGGGGCCGGTGCTCGGTGCCCGTGACGGTCGAGAGCCCCGCGCTCTGGTGGCCCCGCGGCTACGGCGGCCAGCCCCGGTACGACGCCGAGGTCACGCTGTGGGCTGGTGGGGACGCGCTCGACCGCTGGACCGGCAGGATCGGCTTCCGGACCGCCGAGATCGACACGGCCGGCGGGGCGTTCACGATCCGGATCAACGGCGAGGACGTCTTCGTGCGCGGCGCCAACTGGATCCCCGACGACGCGTTCCCGTCCCGAGTGGATCGCGCCCGCTACGCCCGGCGGATCACCGACGCCACGGACGCCAACATCAACCTGCTCCGAGTCTGGGGCGGCGGGATCTACGAGAGCGGCGACTTCTACGACCTGTGCGACGAGCGCGGGATCATGGTCTGGCAGGACTTCCTCTTCGCCTGCGCCGCCTACGCCGAGGAAGGGCTCGCCGCCGAGGTGGAGGCCGAGGCCCGCGCCGCGGTCACCCGGCTCTCGCCGCACCCCAGCCTGATCCTCTGGAACGGCAACAACGAGAACCTGTGGGGTTACGAGGACTGGGGCTGGCGCGAGCAACTCGGATCCCTGAGCTGGGGCGGCGGCTTCTACCACGACCTGCTCCCACGGATCGTCGCCGAACTCGACCCCACCCGCCCGTACATCCCGGGCAGCCCGTACTCGCCGGATCCGGGGGCGCACCCCAACGATCCGTCGACCGGGCTCGTGCACATCTGGGACGTGTGGAACACCGAGGACTACCGCCGGTACGGCGACTACACACCCCGATTCGTCGCCGAGTTCGGCTTCCAGGGGCCGCCGAACTATTCGACGCTGACCTCGGCGATCCGCGACACAGGTTTGGGCTCTCCCGCGATGCTCGCGCACCAGAAGGCCGAGGACGGCACCGGCAAGCTCGAACGGGGCTGGCAGGGCCACTTCCCAGATCCACAGGGCACCGATCCCCAGCGTCTAGACGACTGGCACTGGACCACCCAGCTCAACCAGGCGCGGGCGATCACATTCGCGATCGAGCGGTTCCGTGCGCTCGCGCCGTACTGTCGCGGCACGATCCTGTGGCAGCTCAACGACTGCTGGCCGGTCGTCTCGTGGGCCGCGGTCGACGGGTCCGGGCGGCGCAAGCCCCTCTGGTACGCGCTGCGCCGGGCCTACGCGGACCGGCTCGTGACGATCCAGCCGCGGGACGGCGGGCTGGCCGCGGTGCTGGTCAACGACTCGGCGGATCCGTGGCGTGGGGAGCTGCGGATCCGCCGGCTGCTTTTCGGCGGCACCGAGCTGGCCGCGCAGGACGCCAGGGTCACGGTGCCGCCGCGCGGGGTCCTGGCAGTTCCGCTGGACCCGGCGGTGAGCGCCCCCGGTGACCCGTCCGGAGAGCTGATCCGCGCGCAGACCGGGGCTGGGCAACGCGCGACGCACTTCTTCGCCGAGGACGTCGGCCTCGCCCTCCCGCGCCCCGAGTTCACCGGATCGGCGCGCCCCACCCCCACCGGCTACACCGTCGAGGTCATCGCCCGGACCCTCCTGCGCGACCTCACTCTCGGTGTCGACCGGATCGACCCGGACGCCGTCGTCGATGACCAGCTCGTCACCCTCCTGCCCGGCGAGCGGGCCACCTTCGCGGTCACCTCACTCCGGGAGCTCGGCGAGGCAGCCCTACTCGGCTACCCCGTGTTCAGAACGGCCAACGACCTGCTCACAGGAAGGCCCCCCACATGTTCAAGCACGTAGCACTCGTCGTAGGCCTCAGCGGCCTGCTCGGCTGGACGCTGTGCACAGGTAGCGCCAGCGCGGCCGTCGACACCGGTGACCTGCCCGCCGACCGGCTGCCTCCGGCCGGCTGGGTCGACACCCAGTGGGTGGATCCGGGCGGCTGGGTGACCCTCGACGTGACCGCCCACGGACTGCCCGCCAACAACCAGTCCGTGGACGCGGCGGCCGCGCTGCGGACGATCCTGAGCACCGTCAACGGCCGGACCGTCCTCTACTTCCCGGCGGGCTCCTACTACTTCCACACCGGGCTCAGCATCACCCACGACGACGTGATCCTGCGCGGCGCCGGACTCGGCAGCACCAAGCTCGTGATCGACGCCCCCGGATCCACGAACGCCGAGATCGCGTTCCGCGGCGCCCCCACCGGATCCCCGCTCGCCGTCTCCGGATCGCCCGCCCCCGGCAACCAGACGATCACCGTGCCGAGTTCCAGCTCGCTGGCCGTCGGCGACTTCGTCCAGCTCTACCTGAGCGCCGGCAAGATCCCGTACGGGTACCCGAGCGAGCAGCAGCTCTTCCGGATCACGGCCAAGAGCGGCAACACCCTCACCCTGGACATGAAGATCGGCTTGGCGTACCCGGCCGCGAAGGCCCCGGTCGTGCAGGAGCTTGACCTGCTCAAGACCGCCGGGGTGGAGAAGCTGCGGATCCAGCGGACGAACCAGCCGACCGTGGAGAACACCAACAACCTCGTGCTCGAACGCGTCCACAACGCCTACGTGCGGGACATCGAGTCGGTGATGTCCGGCCGGTCGCACGTCTCGGTCGACTTCTGCAAGAACGTGGTCGTCGAGCGGACCTACCTGCACGGGGCCTTCGTCCAGAACACCGGCGGCTACTCCTACGGCGTCACGCTGAACTGGACCACCAGGGCACGGGTCACCGACAACAAGATGTGGGACCTGCGCCACCCGGTCGTCGTCCAGCTCGGGACCAACCACTCGGTGATCAGCTACAACTCCTCCGAGGCGCCGTACAACGGCTACAACGACATCGGGCTGCACGCCAACTGGGCCTATATGAACCTCTTCGAGGGCAACCGGTTCAGCGAGGGCTACGCCGACAACTCCAAGGAGGGCCAGGGCTACATGGAGGACACCGGCCCGGAGAACACCTGGTTCCGCAACTACGCCACCGGCCAGCTCGGCTCGATCAACAAGCTCACCACCAGGCAGAACGTGATCGCGAACAAGACCTCGCTGATCCGGCTCTCCGGCAGCGACCATTACAACGGCGCGAACATGGAGAACGGTGTCGTGAAGTGGGGATCCCTGAGCGCCACCTCGCGGATCCCGGCCTCGCTCTACCTGTCCGGCAAGCCCGCGTTCCTCGGCAGCCTCCCGTGGCCGGTCTACGGGCCCTCCGCCGCGGACTGGGGCGCGTCGAACGTGCTTCCGGCCGCCACCCGGGGCCGCCCGTCCTGACTCGCTCTCCCCGCGGAGACCGCCCGTTCCGCCCGCGGGCGGTCTCCGTTGCGGGGTCCACATCGGTCCCGCACAAGTTCTTGACATCACCCGCCTACGGTCCCGTTCATGGGGGAGCGCACGCGGGTCGGGCGGATCGTGGCGTGGCGAGGCCGGGCGATCCGGCGGTGGCTGCGGAAGGTCCGCTGGGGGCGGGTGGCCGTCGGGATCCTCACCGTTGTCGCGGTCCTCGCCGCTCCCGTACTCGGGGGCATCGTCGCCGCGTTCCAGGTCATCGACCTGCCGGACCACGTCCGCAAGAGCGAAGCCTCGGTGCTGTACTACTCCGACGGCGTCACCGAACTCGCCCGCGTCGGTGTGCAGGACCGCACCCCGGTGACACTCGCCGAGGTGCCGATGGGCGTCCGGCACGCGGTTCTCGCCGCCGAGGACCGCACCTTCTACCAGCACGCCGCGATCTCGTGGCGGGGTGTCGCGCGGGCGCTGGTGAGCAACGCCACCTCGGACGACAACACCCAGGGCGCCTCGACGATCACCCAGCAGTTCGTGAAGAACACCTACCTGGGCCAGGAGCGGACGATGTCCCGCAAGCTCAGCGAGGCCGTCCTGTCGATCAAGGCCGAGCGCCGGTTCAGCAAGGACCAGATCCTTGAGGGGTACCTCAACACGATCTACTTCGGGCGCGGCGCGTACGGGATCGACTCCGCCGCGAAGATCTACTTCGGCAAGCGGGTCCGCGACCTCACGCCCGAGCAGGGGGCCGTGCTCGCCGCGAGCATCAAGTCCCCGACCGGATACGACCCGGTGCGCAACCGGGCCGCGGCCGAGGTCCGCTGGCGATACCTGCTGGGGAACATGGCGGCCGCCGGGTGGATCCCCGCGGCCGAGGCGAAGACCGCGAAGTACCCGGCGATCGCGCCCGAGACCAGTCCGCTGACCGGCGCGAACGGGTACGTGGTGGCTCTCGCCGAGCGCGAGTTGCGCGCCCACGGCATCACCGACCAGCAACTGCGGACCGACGGCCTCAGGATCGTCACCACGATCGACCGCCAGGCCCAGGCCGCCGCCGAGAGGGCGATGACCGGGGCGCTCAAGGGCGCGGCGGCCGGAACGCGGGGCGCGCTCGTGTCGATCCAGCCGGGGACCGGCGCGATCCGGGCCTACTACGGCGGCAACCAGGGCTACGGCTACCTGGACTACGCGCGCGGCAGCTACCCGTCCGGCGGAACGCTACTCCCGTTCATCCTGGCCGCCCTGAAACTGGGCGGGCCGCAGCCGCTCACCACCAAGGACGACGACGTGGCGAGCGCCCGCGCGGTGGCGCTGGCGGCGGGAATACCCAGGTCGGCGGCCGGGGATCGGGAGGCCGCGCACCACGATCCGCATGAGTCCGTGACGAGCGTCCTGGCCCGCTACCCGGTCACTCCCACCGCACTGGCCGCCAGCATGGGGACGGTCGCCGCGGCCGGAACCCGCGCGGCGCCGCACGTGGTCCACAGTGCGTCCGAGGGCACCGACGTGCTCTACCCGGCGCCACCCGCTGGCCGCCCGGCCCCGCCGCCGATGGGATCGCGGCCGTACGCGATCAGCGTCCAGGCGTTCTTCGGCTGGAGTGCCACGCTGCCCGGCAACCGCTGGGCCGAGGGCGTCACCGGCTCACAGTCGATCGGCGGACCGGTCAAGCGGGCCGTCCGGGCGACCGTCGACGGCGGCGCGGTCCCTCGCGCGGACGCGACTGCCTGGGCCACCGGGTTCACTCCCGAGCTGGCGACGGCGCTGTGGCTGGGCCACGACAAGGCCGCCCCGCTGACGAGCCCCTCGGGCACCCCGATCGACGGACGGGGCACCGCGGCGGCGGCCTGGACGGCGTACACGGGCCAGGCGCTCGCCGGGGTCCCGGTGTCCCAGCCGAGGTACCCCAGCGCCGGGATCCTGTGCGGGACTGTCTGCCCCAAGGCGGGCTGACCGGCCACGACGTGACCGGCCAGCCCCGCGCGGATCAGCAGCGGCCCACCCACGAGCACTCAAGGGCGCTCTCGTCGACCGGGGTGCGCGGATCGTCGGGCACGACCTGCGCCTTGCGGAGCTTGGCGACGTCCGCCTTCGCCGTGGTGGCCGATCCGCCAGAGTTGGCGATCAGGACCGCGACCGTGTCCTCCAGCGACTTCACACTCGGGGCGACATAGTCGTTGGTGAACATCGAGAACGTGAGCTGCAGCCCGTCCTTGTTCGAGACGTAGCCGGACAGGGCGCTGACCCCGGTGAGCGAGCCGGTCTTGCCGTGCAGGTTGTTCGCCGCGGCCGTGCCCGCCATCCGGCTCGCGAGCGTGCCGCCGACGAGGCGGTCCGGCTGGCCCGCGATCGGCAGCGCCGCGTACCAGGTGGGGAACCACGACTTGGACTTCACGGCGGTGAGCAGCTTCGTCACCTGCGCGGGCGTGACCAGGTCCTGCCGCGAGAGACCGGACGCGTCGGCCGTGTTCAGCACCGACTTGTCGACCCCGTTGGCCGTGAGGAACGTGCCGACCGCCGCGATCCCGGCCGCCGACGTGCCCTGGCCGGACACCTTGCGGCCCAGCGCCTTGAGCAGGATCTCGGCGTGGCCGTTGTTGCTCAGCTTGAGGAAGTACGGCAGCACCGAGCTCAGCGGCCCGGACTGCGACGACGCGACCACGGTGGCTCCCGTCGCGGTGCCGGTGCGGGTCGGCTTCGCCACCGCGACGCCGTGCCTCGCCAGCGCGGCCCGGAACACCGACGCGGCCAGAAGCTCGGGCTCGTCGACCGTCCGGAGGCTGCTCGATGTCGATCCGGCGAGCGGGACCGATCCGGTCACCACCAGGTTGTTCGTGCCGTGCGCGCGGGTGACCGAGATCGTGCGCGCCGATCCGGCCGCGCTCGTGACCGCGTTGTCCACCACGTGCGCGTAGTCGTTGGCGGGGCTCAGCGTCACCACGGCGGGCTTGCCCACGGCCGCGCCCGGGCCCATCGAGACCCCCACGACGCCGGTGTTCAGGTCGGAGTCCGCCGCGATGGTCAGCGCCGAGATCTCAGCCGCGTAGCTGTACGGCTCGTCGTCCCAGGCCCACTCGGTGCCGAGCCGGGAGTTGTCGAACCAGGTGTCGTCCGCGACCAGCCCGCCGGTCACCTTGGTGATGCCCGCCGCCGCCACCTTGGTCGCGAGCGCGTCGTAGCCGGCCGCCGTGATCGACGGATCCCCGGTGCCCTTGAGGAACAGGTCGCCGTTGAGCACCTTGTTCGTCACCGTGCCCGACCGGACCACCGAGGTCGTGAACGTGTAGTTCAGCCCGAGCCCGTCGACGGCCGCGGCCGAGACGAGCAGCTTGTTGTTGGATCCGGGGACGAAGCGCTTGTCGCCGTTGCGGGTGTACAGCACGTTCCCCGCCGGGTCGCGCACGATCAGCCCGACGTCGCTGCCGGTCAGCCGCGGATCCGTGAGGGCGGTGTCCAGCTCGTCGGCGAGCCCGTTCGCGACGGTGGCGGTGACGGTGCTCGTGCCCGCCACCTGCGCCGGGCGCTGGGCGGTCGCGGGTGCCGCTGCGACTCCGGTCACCGCCAGGGCGACGACTAACCCGGACATCCTGGCGTAGCGCATTCGCATGGGCTCTTCCCTGTATCGCTCGGTGGATCCGGTCTCCGCTGACGATAGGGTGCCCGCGCCAGCGCCGGGGACCCGCGAGCACGGGTCTGCCCGGCCGGGCAACGGGTCTGCGGGACCTCCTGGGGGTCCGCCGGACGTTTGGCCTGGTAGTGCCCCTTCGGCCGGCGGTCAGCCCGGCGAGCGCCGGTAGCGTCGGCGGGGTGCCGGCGCCGTCCGGCCGAGGAGCCGCCCCATGGCAGGAACCCGCACCGCCACGCTGCTCGCCACCGGAGCCGCCGCCCGGCCCGCCTGGCAGCGGATCTGCGACCGCGACCCCGGCCTCGCCCTATCCCAGACCCCGGCCTGGTCGGACTGCGTGTGCCAGGACGGGCGCTTCACCGACGTGAGCCGCCTCTACGAGCTTCCCGGCGGCCGCCACCTGGTGTTGCCGCTGGTCCGCCGCAGCCATCTGCCGAGCCCGCTCGCCGCCGAGGACGGCTGGCCGTCCGGCTGGGGCTACGGCGGGCTGATCGCCGAGGGTGGCGCGCGTGCGGCCGAGGTCGCCGCGGTCGTCGAGCACCTGCACGGCTGGTCCGCCGGGCGCACCGGGCTCTGGACCGCGCCCACTCCCGCGCCCACTCCCGCGAGCCAGGACGGCTGGGGGGCCGCCCAGCCCCGCCGGACCCGTCCCGCGCACGTCCTCGACCTGGCCGGCGGCTTCGACTACGTGTGGACGTCCCGGTTCACCAGCAAGGTGCGCTCGGCCAGCCGCAAGGCCACCCGGCGCGGCGTGACCGCCGAGTTCGGCACCTCCCGCCGCCTGCTGGAGACCTTCGACGGCCTCTACCGCCGCTCGGTGGACCGGTGGGCGCGCGACCGGCACGAGCCGGTGGCGATCCGGCGCTGGCTCGCCGCCCGGCGCGAGCCGTTGCACAAACTCACCACCATGGCGGATCGGCTCGGCGACGGCTTCTCCGTCGGGATCGCCTGGCGGGACGGCGTCCCGGTGTCCGGCATCGTCGTGCTGGTGAACGGCCAGTGGGCGAGCTACTGGCGCGGCGCGATGGACTACGAGCGCGCGGCCCACACCGGAGCCAACGAACTGCTCCACCGGACCGCGATCGAGCGCGCCACGACCCTCGGCTGCCGCTGGTACGACTTCGGCCAGTCACCGCCGGGCGGGGTGGGGGCGTTCAAGGCCACGTTCGGCGCCCAGGAATGGCCCCAGAGCCTGTACCGCTTCGAGCGGATCCCCGTCACGGCCGCCAGCGATCGCGCCCGGACGGTGGCCCGCCGATCCGTGGTGGTGGCAGTGGCGGCGGTCCGGCCGCACTGAGCGTTCCCGCGGCACGCCCATGACCGCACCTGAGCTGGACCGGGCCGTCGCCGACCGGATCCACGCGTACCAGCCCAGCGCCATCCCGCCGTTCGGCGCGGTCAGGACGCGGCGGACTCGGTGGGTCGCCACTCGATCCGCTGGAGCGGTTGTGGCGGTTCTCGCCGTAGGCGCGGCCGTGCTGCAGCCGTGGAATCGCGCGGACCACCACGTGGTGTCCATCCTGCCCGCCGC
>JAOPVE010000313.1 GCA_025963185.1 Actinomycetes bacterium | reverse complement strand
GGCCAGGTCGTCGGCCTCGCGGGTGGTCGCCGTGACGGCCAGCACCGGGCGGGCCGCGCCCCCACGCTCGCGGTCGGCGGCGAGGGCGGCCACGGCGAACGGGCGCATGGCCTCGGGTGCGGTGATGTCGAGCGATCCCGACCCCGCGGCCTGGACAGCGCCAGCAAGCGCGGGATCGGCGAGGACGGTGTCGAGCAGGCCGGTGAGGCTCATCGGTGCCTTCCGTAGTGACGCGCACGCCCACGCGAAGCGCCCCCAACCGCGGCGCGATGGGGGGTGGGCGTTACCGGTCCAACACTACGCGACCCCTCCGACAATCCCACCGCCACCAAATCCACCCCGGCCCCACGACCGCCGCCCTCCCGCGGTGCCCTTCCCGCCTCGAGGGCGGCCCTTCGCGAAGTGCGGTACTTACGGCCGGTCCTGGGCGGCCACAGTTACCGCACTTCGGGAATGCGGGGAGAGGGGTGCGGGCGGGCTGGCCATCCGTTGGTCACCCTGTGAACAGGCTCCGGACACCTGCCGTTTCGCGCGTCCGGGACGGCTCGCCCGGGGGGTGAAAAACAGGTAGCGGATCCTCTGGACAGACCGGGTGCTCGGACCGCTAATGGTGCTTGAACCTCCGTCCGGTGATCCCACGACGCCGGGGCGCGTGAGGCGGCTGTTGTCGTTTCCGATCGCATCGCCCCGCTGGGAGGTTCCGTGGTGCTGCCACTGTCGCTGTCCGAAGCCAGGACATATGCCGCAGCCTCCTGCTTCCGCACCGGTCCGGTGGGACGGGTCGGGGTCGAGCTGGAGTGGCTGGTGTACGACGCCGCGGATCCGCTGCGGAGGGTTCCGCTGGACGAACTCAGGTCCGCCCTGGACGTGCTCCCGGCGGTCCTCCCGGGCGGCGGGCTCGTCACCGTCGAGCCGGGTGGACAGGTCGAGCTGAGCTCGGCGCCGGGGCCGGATCTCGTGGCCTGCGCCGAGGCCACCGCGGCGGATCTGGGGGTGCTGCGCTCGGCGATCCGCACGGCGGAGTTGCGCTTGGCGGGCTCGGGGCTGGACTCCGATCGGCCCCCGCACCGCGTGCTCGACACTCCCCGGTACGCGGCACTGGAGGCCTTTTACGACCGCTTCGGCGGACCCGGCGGCCGGGCGATGATGGCGAACTCGGCCTCGGTCCAGGTGTGCCTCGACGCCGGGCACGACAGCGACGGGGTGACCGGCTACCGGTTCCGGTGGGCGCTCGCGGATGCACTCGGGCCGGTCCTCATGGCCGCGTTCGCGAACTCCCCCGCGTGGGCGGGCCGCCGTACGGGATGGCGCTCGACCCGCCAGCGGTTCCGGTTCGGGACGGATCCTGGCCGCAGCCGGGCACCGCGCAGGTCGGCGGATCCACGAGCGGCCTGGGCCAGGTACGCGCTGGACGCCCGGGTGGTGTGCGTGCGCGACGAGCCGTCCGGCGGGTGGGCGGTCCCGGACATGACGTTCCGCCAGTGGCTGCTGGGGGACGGTCCGCGCCCGGCCACGCTGGACGACCTGGAGTTCCACCTCGGGACGCTGTTCCCGCCGGTCCGGCCCCGGGGGTACCTGGAGCTGCGGATGATCGACGCGCAGGCCGGGGACGGGTGGATCGTCCCGCTGGCGGTGGTGACGGCGCTGTTCGACGATCCGGTGGCGGCGCAGACCGCGGCCGCGCTGGCCTCGCGGCGGCCGGTGCGCAGGCACGCCGAGTGGTTGCGCGCGGCGCGGTACGGGCTGGCGGATCCGCAGGTGGCGGCCGTCGCGCTCGGCTGTTTCGAGGCGGCCGGTGAGTCGCTGGCGCGGACTGGCGCCCCGGCGGCGATCCGGGCGGCCGTGGCGGACTTCACCGACCGGTACCCGGCGCGCGGCCGGTGCCCCGCCGACGACGCTCTCGTGGGCGCCCACCCGGCCGAGCACCAGCCCACGTAACGCGAGGATCCGGCCGGACCCCGAGAAGAGAGGCCCGGCCGGATCGGCGGATCAGTGCTGCTGGAGCAACTTGTGCGCCGCCCGGATCTTCGCGAGCGACTTCGGCGCGGCCACCCCGGCCTTGAGCGGGGCGGGCAGGCCGATGGTTGGCTTGGCCTTGGTGTACAGCCAGGCGTTGAACAGCGCGTCGAGTGGCTTGCCCGAGAGCGACTTGCTGAGGTTGATGAACTCTTCGGTGGTGCCGTTGCCGTACTGCCGATCCGTGGCCCACTTCTTGAGGATCGCGAAGAAGGTCTCGTCACCGACCGCGTTGCGCAGGGCCTGCAGGGTCATCGCGCCCCGGTCGTAGACGGCGTCGCCGAACAGCTCGGGCACGCCCGGATCGGCCGGAGCGACCTGCCAGAACGGATCGTCGGCCGGGTGCGCGGCCACGGTCGCGGCGAACAGCTCCTGCGGAGTGCCCTCGCTCTCGTGCTCGGACCACAGCCACTCGGCGTAACTGGCGAAGCCCTCGTTGAGCCACACGTGCCGCCACTGGGCCACCGCGACGCTGTCGCCGTACCACTCGTGCGCCAGCTCGTGCGCCACGACGTAGCTGTTCGAGCCGCGGCGGAAGAACCCCGAGCTGTACACCGGACGGGTCTGGTTCTCCAGTGCGAACCCGAGCGGCGCGTTCGGGACGACCCCGCCCTCGGCCTCGAACGGGTACCGGCCGAACTGGCTGCTCTCGAACTCGATCGTCTCCGCGGTGCGCTCGATCGAGGCGCGCGCGGCCGGGCCGTTGTCGCCGAGGCCCTCCCCGTAGGCGTTGATCACGGGCAGGCCGTTCGGCGCGGTCGACTGGTCGATCTCGTACTGGCCGATCGCGACGAAGGCGAGGTAGGTGGCCATCGGCTTCGTGCTGCGCCAGTTCCAGCGGGTCCAGCCGGGAAGCTGGTCCGGGCGGGTGGTGTAGATGCCGTTGCTGAGCACCTCGGTGCCGGTCGGCACGGCGACGGAGATGTCGAAGGTCGCCTTGTCGGACGGGTGGTCGTTGCTCGGGAACCACCAGGCGGCGATCTCGGGCTCGCCGACGGCGACGGCACCGTCCACGGTGCGGACCCAGTAGGTCTGCCCGTCCACGGAGACCTTCGACGGAATTCCGGCGTACTTCACGACGACGGTGCTGAGCGAGCCGGTCTTGAGGGTCGCCGCGGGGATGACGTGCACCTTGCTGCCGGACTGCGTGAACGTCGCGGGCGCCCCGTTGACCACGATCGAGCTGGGCTTGAGCGCGAAGTCGAGGTAGAACGTCGTCAGGTCGAGCAGCGGGCGGGTCAGCAGCGTGGCGGTGCCCTGGAGCGCGTCCGTGGCGGGCGTGTACTTCAGCCGCAGGTCGTAGTGCGTCACGTCGTACCCCGAGTTGCCGTACGTGGGGTAGTAGTCGTCACCGAGACTCGGGCTCCCGTCGACCGCGAACGGGCGGCTGGCCTGTCCGGCGGTGGCCGGTAAGGCCAGGGCCACGACGGCGCTGAGCGCCGCCGTCAGGACGATGCTGCGTGGGGTGGACACAGATCAGGCCTCCTGCAAAACGGGCGGATAAAGCGGGCGGATGCGGCCAACCTATCCACATCGCCCGGCCCGGATCGAGGGTTCGCGAATACCTTTCTCCAGTTCGCAACCGAACTGCCTTATGGCGACGTGCCGCTGGTTACGTGGCCGAAAGCACACACCCGTCCGCGGGAGCGGCCCTGCCGTCACGGTTAGGCTCACCCGAACGGGACACCGTGGTCCCTCTCCAGAGCGAACACCGACGTAGGAGGGGCGGCCGTGACCGAGGACTTCGACACCGCGCTGCGCGCCGATATCCGCCGGCTGGGCAACCTGCTGGGCGAGACGCTGGTCCGGCAGGAGGGACGCGAGCTGCTCGATCTGGTCGAGCGGGTGCGGGCGCTGTCCCGGAAGGACCTCGCCGCCGCTGCCGAGCTGCTGCAGGGTGTCGAGGTGCCGACGGCGATCCGGCTCGTGCGGGCGTTCTCGGCCTACTTCCACCTGGCGAACATCACCGAGCAGTCCCACCGCGGGCGCGAACTGCGGCTGCGGCGGGCCCGCCACGGCGGCTGGCTTGAGCAGGCCGGGCAGCTGATCCGGGCTCGCGGGCTGCCGTCCGAGCAGCTCTCCGCCGCGGCGGAGCGGCTCGCCATCCGGCCCGTGTTCACCGCGCACCCGACCGAGGCCGCGCGCAGGTCCACCCTGGCGAAGCTTCGTGCGGTCGCGGATCTGCTCGACGCCGAAGCCGCCGATCCGGCCCTCTCGGGTGCGGTCAGCACCAAGACGAACCGCCGCCTCGCCGAGGTCATCGACCTGCTCTGGCAGACCGACGAGCTGCGCCTCGAACGTCCCGAGCCGACCGACGAAGCCCGCAACGCCGTCTACTACCTCAACGACCTGCACGCCGACGCCGCCCCCGAGGTGCTCACCGAGCTGGCCGAGACCTTCGCCTCGCTCGGCGTCCCGCTCGCGCAGACCGCCCGCCCGCTGACCTTCGGCACCTGGATCGGCGGCGACCGCGACGGCAACCCGTTCGTCTCGGCCGACGTGACGATGAAGGTACTGGTGCTCCAGCACGAGTACGGCATCCGCGACACCGAGCGGGCGCTCAACCAGCTCGTGAACGAGATCAGCGTGTCGCAGCGGGTCGCCGGGGTCAGCGACGAGCTCACCGAAAGCCTTTCCGCGGATCTGGCGAACCTGCCCGAGATCGAGCAGCGGTTCCTGCGGGTCAACGCCGAAGAGCCCTACCGGCTCAAGCTCCGCGCGATCCTGGCGAAGCTGGCGAACACGCGGGTGCGGCTGGCCAGCGGAACGATCCACCGGTCCGGGCGCGACTACCTCGGCAGCACCGAGCTGATCGCCGACCTGGAGGTCATGCAGCGCTCCCTCGCCACCCACCACGGCGAACTGGTCGCCAACGGCCGGATCGCCGAGATCATCCGCACCGTGTCGGCGTTCGGCCTGCACCTGGCCACGATGGACGTCCGCGAGCACGCCGAGGCCCACCACCAGGTGCTCGGCCAGCTCTTCGACCGGCTCGGCGAGCTGGACGGGCCATACGCCTCGCTGTCCCGCGAGGACCGCACCGACCTGCTCATCGGCGAGCTGTCCAGCCGGCGTCCGCTGGCCGGCATCAACCCCGGGCTCGACGAGGCCGCCGCGAAGACCTTCGGGGTGTTCACGACGGTCCGCGAGGCGCTCGACCGGTTCGGGCCCGAGGTCATCGAGTCCTACATCGTGTCGATGACCCAGGGCGTGGACGACCTGCTCGCGGCGGTCCTGCTCGGGCGCGAGGCCGGGCTCGTGGACGTCACCGCGGGCATGTCCCGGATCGGCTTCGTGCCGCTGCTGGAACAGGTCGCCGAACTGCGCGCGGCCGGGGAGATCCTCGACCAACTGCTGTCGATCCCCGCGTACCGGTCGCTGGTCACCGCGTGCGGCGACGTGCAGGAGGTCATGCTCGGGTACTCCGACTCGAACAAGGATGCCGGGATCGCGACGAGCCAGTGGGAGATCCACCGGGCGCAGCGCGCACTGCGGGACGTCGCGGCCAAGCACGGGGTCCGGCTGCGGCTCTTCCATGGTCGCGGGGGCACGGTCGGGCGCGGTGGCGGTCCGACCCACGAGGCGATCCTGGCCCAGCCCTGGAACACCCTCGACGGGGCGATCAAGGTCACCGAGCAGGGGGAGGTCATCTCCGACAAGTACTCACTCCCGGCCCTGGCCAGGGAGAACCTGGAGCTGACCGTGGCCGCCGTGCTCCAGGCAGCCGTGCTGCACACCTCGCCCCGCCAGTCCGCCGCCGAGCTGGACCGCTGGAACGCCGTCATGGACACCGTCGCCGGCGCGGCCCACGAGTCCTACCGCGACCTCGTCTCGGATCCCGACCTGCCCGCCTACTTCTGGGCCTCCACTCCGACCGAACTACTCGGCGCGCTCAACATCGGATCCCGCCCTGCCAAGCGCCCGAACACCGACGCCGGACTCGCCGGGCTCCGCGCGATCCCGTGGGTGTTCGGCTGGACCCAGTCCCGGCAGATCGTCCCCGGCTGGTACGGGGTGGGCGCCGGGCTCGCGGCGGCCCGCAAGGCGGGGCTCGACGGCCAGCTCGACGAGATGTACGGCCAGTGGCACTTCTTCCGCACGTTCGTGTCCAACGTCGAGATGACGCTCGCGAAGACCGACCTGTCCATCGCGCGGACCTATGTGGAGCGGCTCGTCGATCCGAAGCTCCAGGGCATCTTCGACCGGATCGCCTCCGAGCACGAGCGCACGGTGTCCGAGATCCTGCGCATCACCGGCGAGCAGAAGCTCCTCGACGCACAGCCAGTCCTCCAGCGGACCTTGGCCGTCCGCGACCGCTACCTCCTGCCACTGCACACCCTCCAGGTCGAACTCCTGGCCCGCCGCCGCGCGGGTGAGGACGACTCCCAACTCCTGCGCGCCCTGCTACTGACGGTCAACGGCGTAGCAGCAGGCCTCCGCAACACCGGCTGAGCCCGCCCGTTTCGACTGGGCGCCCCTCCCCGAAGTGCGGTACCCCGCGCCGGTCATAGCCGGTCACGAGTACCGCACTTCGCGTGGGACGGCCCGCCCAGCACCACCAAGCACCGGCCGCGCGCGCTACGCGGGTGGGTGCGCCACGTCCCGCCACCCCTCCCCGAAGTGCGGAACCTGGTGCCGGTCATAGGCGGTCGCAAGCACCGCACTTCGCGGGAAGCGGGAAGCGGGCAGGGCGGGCAGGGCGGTGTCAGGTCGCGCTCGGGGCGGTGGTGGGTGTGGGAGCGGGGTGGCGGTGGTGGCGTCCGCTGGTTCGCTGCCGCGGCGGGGTCACGGTGCCCTGCGCGGGCGGGTTCGCGTTGCCGTTCCCGGGCGCCGGTGGGTTGGCGTTGCCGTTGCCCTGCGCCGGCGGGGTCACGGTGTTTGGTGGGGGCTGGGGTGGGGTGCCGCAATTGCCCTGCGCGGGCGGGTTGACCGTTCCGGTCGTCGGCGATGGTGCGGGAATGGCGCTCGGGCATGCGCTCGGCGACGGCGCAGCCGGATTTCCATTCTGCGGAGGCGCATTCACATTCCCGCCGCCCGGGCCGGGCTGATTTGCGTCAGGCGGATTCAAGTCAATTGCACCCGGTTCGGTCAGGGTCTCATTTCCGGATCCCTGGGGCAGCGGAACGTCCACATTCCCGCCGCCCTGCGCCGGCGGATTCTGGTTGTACCCACCATTGCCCGGCGCCGGCGGAGCGGGGCTCGCGACGCCGCCGCCCTGGGCGGGTTGGCTCGGCTGCGGGCAGGCCGCCTGGCCAGCACCGGGGGCCGGGGCGCGGTGGCGGTGGGACTGGTGCGCGTCGGCGATGCCGGTGCCGACGGTCACCAGGACCAGCACCGAAGCGGTGATCAGAGCGCCGATCCATAAGCGCGGTGGCCTTTTGCCTGTAGGCATCGATTCATCCTTTCAGGACTATCGCCGGACTGGGCACATGCCGAGTTCCTGAAAAGGGGCGCGCTAAATCCTGGCGTCTGCCACACCTATCCACTGTTGTGACCGCAGCCCACCGGGGTAATTCGAGGGTTTCTCAGTTCGGAATCGAATGCAAGCGCGCTAGGGCAATGGCCACTAGGGTGGGTGGCGGCATGAACTGACGCGAGGTGCCCCTGCGGTGTGGGGGAGAATCGGGAAGCCGGTGTGATTCCGGCGCGGGCCCGCCGCGGTGATCGGGGAGCTGCCGCCCACGCGCGCGAGCGCAGCCACTGGCCGTGAGGCTGGGAAGGCGGGCGGTCAGGTGTTGATCCGAGAGTCCGAAGACCGGCCTCGCTCCACCTGCCGCCCCGGACCTCCGGGCGGCACGAGCAGCGGGAGCCTGCCCAGATGAGCACCGGTATCTACGACGTCATCCACCGCCGCAGGGACGTGCGCGGCCAGTTCACCGGCAAGCCGATCCCCGAGGAAGTTCTGCACCGGATCCTGTCGGCCGCGCACGCCGCGCCCAGCGTCGGGCTCAGCCAGCCCTGGGACTTCGTCCTCGTGCGGGACCTCGACACCCGGCGCGCGTTCCACGAGCACGTCCACGCCGAGCGCGCCGCGTTCGCCGCGACCCTGACCGGGGACCAGGCTGACCGCTTCGCCCGGATCAAGATCGACGGGATCGCCGAATCCACCCTGTCCATCGTGGTCACCTACGACGCCGAGCGGGGCGGACCGGCCGTCCTGGGCCGCCATGCCATCGCGGACGCGGGGCTGTACTCGGTGTGCCTGGCGATCCAGAACCTGTGGCTCGCGGCGACCGCCGAGGGGATCGGCGTCGGCTGGGTCTCGTTCTACCGCGAACCGTGGCTCCGGGAGCTGTTGTCGATCCCGGCCACGATCCGGCCCGTGGCGTGGCTGTGCCTCGGGCCGGTCACCCACCTCGAAACGGTCCCCGACCTGGAACGCCACGGCTGGCGCCGCCGCACCCCACTAGAGCAGGCCATCCACGAGAACCGCTGGTGAGACCTCAGGCGAGCTGGCGGCGGGGGATGCGGATCGGGGCGCCCGCCGCGGCGAGGCCTGGGGAGTTCTGGAAGTAGCCGAGGGCCGCGATGCCGAGCAGGGCGAGCAGCAGGGCGAAGCCGGATCCGCCGATCAGCATGAGCCGGCGGTTCGGCCCGCTCGGCGCCTCGATCGTGACGGCCGGGACCATGAGGTCGACCGAGACCAGCGGATCGATCCGGCTGCTCGCCACCCCGGCCGAGGCCACGGCGTTGACGATCGAGGCGGCCCGATCCCGGTCGCGCAGGGTCACGGCGATCTCGATGTTGATCGTGGCGGGCTGCACCACGACTGTCGTGTTGGCGATCACCTGCTCCATCGGCTCGCCGAGGTCGGCGGCGACGCGCCCGAGGGTCTGCTCGGATCCGAGCGACGCGGCGTACCGGGCCGCCGCGAGGGTGAGGTTGTCGCCGCCGACGGTGAGCGGGTTGCGCGGCGACATCGTCAGCACGGCCTTGCTCGTGTAGACGTCGGGCTGGCCGTTCGCATAGAGATAGGTCGTCCCCACGACGACGAAGGCGAGCGCCAGGATCAGGATCAGCGGCGCGAGTCGGTTTCTCATCGGGTGCCTCCCCGGGCGGACGCGCTTGCGCCGCAGCCCTGGACGTAGCAGCGCACCACGGCGAGCGCGGGGCGCGGAGTGAAGTCGCGGCGCAGCAGCCCGCGATGGTCCGGGTGGAGCTTGCCGGTCACTAGATCCCGGCTCGTGTACCAGAAGACGTTGGTGACCTGCGGGTATCGGGTCCGCAGCAGGACGAGGGTGCGACGCAGGTAGTCGGCCTGGGTGGCCTCGGTGACCCCCTGGAACCACACCGGCGTCCCGGCCGGGTTGGCGTGCGCGGACCAGCCGAACTCGGTGAACCAGATCGGCGTCGCGCCGTCGCCGTGCGCGCGCAACTCGGCGACCAGCGCGGCGGTGTGCTCCAGCCGCTCGGGATCCCCGGTGGCGGGCGCCTCGGGCGGCAGCGACGCGACGCCCTGGTAGGGGTGCACCGCCATCACGTCGAAGTGGTGCCCCGCCCCGGCCGCGTAGGCGCGCGCGATCCACGCGGTGTCGACGTACCGGGTGCCGCCGAAGACGACGGGGGCCGGGATCCGCGCGAGTTTGAGCTGGTCGTAGGCCGCGGTGAGCAGACGGGCGTAGGCGCGCGGGTCCGGCGGCTGCAGGAACTCCGAGCTGTTCGGCTCGTTCCAGACCTCCCAGGCCTGCACCTGCCCGGCCCACCTCCGCGCGGCCCAGTCCAGAGCAACGGCATAGTCCTGCGGATCGGCGGGCAGCACCCGCCGTCCGGCGCCGTTGTTGGCCCAGTCCGGCGTCGACCAGAACATGCCGAGGACGGCGAGCCCCCGCGCACGGGCCTTGCCGATCGCCCGCGACACCTGCGGCACGCCCCAGCGCTCGTCGTACTCGCCGGATCGCTTCGGGGCGATCATCGACCAGGCCACGTCGATCCGGACCCAGCGGACCCCGGCGGCGCTCATCGCGTCGAGGATCCGGTCCTGGTCGTGGTCCGACAGTTCCGCCCAGGTGCCGTGGAACTGCACCCCCACGGCCGGACTGGCGAACGGCCCGTCGGCGAGTTCGGCGACAGTCGGGTAGTGCCGGTCGTCGTGCACCGCGAGCGCGGCGACGAGCAACAGCGCAACCGCGAGCGCGGCCAGCCGTCCGCTTCGAAATCGCACCGGTCAGCTACCGGTTTCGTAGATCGTGGCGCGCTTGGACCAGCGGCGGCGATCCCGCCCGGCCAGCAGAATCGCGGCCGCGAGCAACACGGCCATTCCAGCCCCGGCGAGTGTGGACACGCCGACGACCGGCGTCGTGCTGAGCACCTGCTGCTCC
Source organism: Actinomycetes bacterium (assembly GCA_025963185.1). Taxonomy (GTDB): domain Bacteria; phylum Actinomycetota; class Actinomycetes; order Mycobacteriales; family Cryptosporangiaceae; genus RYN-140. The sequence goes on along the minus strand of JAOPVE010000313.1, from coordinate 5,934 downwards.
GCCCGGCGGATCTGCAGTTCCCGCACCGGCTGGTCCAGTCCCTCGCCGGCGGTGACGAGTGTCTTGCCGTCCTCGCCGTAGGCGATGCCCTCGCCCTGGCGGTCCTTGGCGAGCGGGATCACCCGGGGTGTGCCCGTGGTCAGCGCGCGGACGACGTCGCCGTCCGGGGCGTCCCACTCGTAGGCCGCGGTGTACGTGCGCAGGACGAAGTGGACCCCGTCGGGCGCGACGGCTCCCCCGGTGACCTCCAGGGATCCGGCGGCCGTGTCGTCCTTCGCCCGCAGCTTGTTCACGTCGAGCGTGGCGGCCTTGGCGAGTGTCGTGGACGGTCCGAGGGTGCGCTGGGCCAGGTAGACGGTGCTGTGACCGGTGCCGGTCTTGGTGATGATCACGGGCTGGCCGGTCATCTGGAGCAGCAGGGTCTCGGCGTCGTGGGGTCCGTCGGGGTAACGCAGGTCGTAGCGGATCACCGAGCGCCCGGCGAGCGGCCACCGGTACAGCGACACGGCTGTGCGGCGCACGGTGTTCCCGCCGATGTCGGCGAGCCAGAGCGCGCCGTCCGGACCAGCGGCGAGGTCCTCGACGTCGGATGCCTTACGGGGCCCCGGCGCGAGCTGCAGCGCGGTCGCGTGGTTCGCCTGCGGATCCCGGGGCGCGGGCACCCTGAGGGCGGCCGCCCCGGAGACCCGGCACGTGCGGTCGAGCGCGTACACCGCGATCGGACCGGTGTCGCTGATCGCGTAGAGCTGGCCGTCGACGACGGTGATGCCGCTGAGCTGGGCGAGCCGCGGATCGCGGACCAGGCACCGGGCGGCGGGAAAGCTGTAGGAGTCCCGGTTCGTGGCGGCGGCCTGCGCACCGGGAGGTGCGGCGAACGCGACGGCGGTGAGCCCGGACACGGCGAGGACGGACGCGATCGCGATGCCTGCCTGTCCCGCGCGGCGGGTCGTGAACAGCACCGCGCGCAGGCGGGCGGCGGTGTCCATGGTGGTGCGGATCCGGTTCGTGCCAACGCTGTTCGCGGCGGTCTCGGCTGCGCCGCCGGTCACCGGCGCGGAACCGGACGCGCGCGGGGAGCGGGTCGCAGACGTGCGCATGCAGGGCCTCCATGGTCGGCCGTCAAGTCGGATGGGGGGTTTCAGATGGAATGCGGAGAGCATACGGATTCGGATCGGAAAAATCGGTCCCGTCACTGATCCGTATCGGCCCTCGTTCACTACTCGTTACGGCATTTCGGGCACGTGAAGTTTGCGCCGACACGGGGCCTGTGACCGTTCTGCGACCCCGACTCCGGGACGTGGAGCACCTATGCTCCCGACGACGCATTAACGAACAAACTACGCAATGAGGTACGCCATTCTCGATGGGCGTTCGGGAACGGTGACCACGGGGGGAACGACCATGACTGTCATCGACCAGGCCGTCGACAGGCCAACGGGCTGGCCGCTCGGGACCACGATGCCCGGCCGGCAGGAAGCCAGGCGGCGCGCGGCGATCGCCATCACCGACACGGCCGCGGTACTCGCCAGCTCGATCGCGCTCGCCGCCTGGATGGACTCGCTCCGCCTGCCCACCGCGCTGCTCGTGCCGGCGTTCTGGCCGGTCACCGCGTGGGCCCTGGGCACCTACCGGCACCGGCGGCTCCACACCGGACTCGCCGACGCGCCAGGCATCATCCGGACCGCGCTGCTGCTGCTCGCCGCCGCCGGGATCCTCACCGCGATCTCGCCGGTCCAGGGCGCGCGGGCGCTCGTACTCGCCGCCGTCCCCGCCGCCGCGATCGCCGTCGGACTCGGCCGCGCGGCCCTGGTCCCCCTCACCCGGCAGGGCGACTGGCTCGCGCCCGCACCGGTCGTCGTACTCGGTCCGCTCGGCGACGTGCAGGCGTTCATGGCCGCCAACCGGGTCCCGGGCGCGGCGCCCTGCAAGGTGGGCGCGACCTGCGTGACCACGGATCCGGGTGGGTCCGGTGATCCGGCCACACCCGCCGGGATCAGTCCCGCCGCACTCGCCGAACTCCACGCGGGGCTCAGCCGGACGGGCGCGGACACGGTCGTCGTGACCGGCCGCTTCGATCCGCACACCCTGCGCGCGCTGGCGTGGCACCTCGAACCGCTCGGCGTCGGGATCGTCGTCCTGCCACTGTGGACGGTAGCCCCGCACCGGATCAGCGCCCGCACCCTCGGCTTCAGCACCGGCATCGACGTGACCCCGCCCCGGTACGTGAGCACCGGCCTCACGCTGCGCGAATGCGCCGACCGGGCCGCCGCCGGGATCGCGCTGCTGCTCGCCCTGCCGTTCCTGCTCACGATCGCCGCACTCGTCAAGGCCACCAGCCCCGGCGGACCCGTGCTCTTCAGCCACCACCGGACCGGCAAGAACGGCCGCCGCTTCAAGCTGCTCAAGTTCCGCACGATGGTGCCCAACGCCGAGGCCCTCAAGAAGACGCTCGAAAACCAGTACTCGGACGGGACCCTGTTCAAGCGCAAGGACGATCCGCGGATCACCCGGGTCGGCAAGTTCCTGCGCAAGTTCTCGCTCGACGAGCTTCCGCAGCTGGTCAACGTCCTGCGCGGCGACATGGTGCTCGTCGGGCCGCGGCCCACGTCCACCCCGCCCGAGGCCATGCGCGCGGACTACTACCGGCGCACACTCGTCAAGCCCGGCCTGACCGGATTGTGGCAGGTCAGCGGCCGTTCGGACCTGTCCTGGGAGGACTCGGTCCGCCTCGACGTCCACTACGTCGAGAACCGCTCCCTGGAACTCGACCTGGACATCCTGATCCGCAAGACGATTCCCGCCGTCCTCGGCAAACGCGGCGCTTACTAGTGGGCGGCCCGCTGGGGCACGCGATCTGCGGCGCCGCATCTCACGCACCCCAGCGGGCTCCAGGTCAGATCAAAGACCTCAAATGGGCACGAGGGGCTCCGCATCGCGGAGCCCCTCGTGCACCCAGACCTTCGAAGCGGTAGCTCCGGCTCGCGCCCCTCACGGCGGCGCGAGTGGGCCATCGTTCGGCCACAACGCGGTCATTAACCAGCTCTTGATCTTGGCTTGTCGCTCTAAACCTGGAGCCCGCTGGGGTGCGCGAGATGCAAGCCGCGAGGTTCGCCGGGTACCGGTGTTGTACCCGGCGGTTCTCGCGGCGCGGCAGATCGCGTGCCCCAGCGGGCCGCGCACCTAAGAGTCGATGCGGATCTGGTCGTGCACGAGGGGGATTCGCTGGGTCTCCGCGCCGATGCCGAGGGCGCGGATGTCCATTGTCGGGCCCTCGATCGGGGTGCCCGGCAGGCCGACCGCGGCGACGCCACGGGCCACGCTGGCGCGGCGGCGGCGGTACCGCTCGGTCATGGTCCAGGCGGCGGCCCCCGCGAGCAGGCCCGCCGCTCCCCCGGCGCCGATCAGGACCAGCGGGTGCGGCCCGACCGAGGTGGACGACGGGATGCCGTCCGATAGGGACTGCGCCGCCAGGATCGGGTCGGCGGTCGACCGCTGAACGATCTCGGCGGCGAGCGCGTTCGCCGCCTTCGCCGCGTCATCCTGGTTGTTCAGGGTCACGCTGATCGTGATGTTCGCCGTGGCGGCCGTCATGGTGACGACGGTCCCGCGGCCCAGTTCCAGCGGATCCACCTTGAGCGCCGCGCCGACGTGCCGCAGCACGTACGGCGAGGTCGCGAATGCCACGTACCGGGGCGCGGCCTGGGTCACGACCCCGGCGCTCACGGGCTTGACTGCCTTGGGCGTGATCGCGACGACCGCGCTGGACACGTACTGGGTCGGGCGCTGGAGTGCCCAGCCGCCGACCCCGAGGACAACGGTGACCGCAGTCACCGTGAAGATTACCCAGCCGGGGACATGGGTGCCCCGGTGCTCGCTCTCTGTCACGTTTTGATTTCCCTCCGCATTCACGTCAGCCGGTCAGCGTAGGCGGTCGACGGGTCCCCGCGCGGCCCCGTCGGCGCGCATTCGCGCACGTGAAAGCCCCTTCCTCGCGGATCGGCGAGCCGGCCCCCGCCCGGCCTTCCCGCCCTCGCCGCGGGACCCGCATCCTGCACCGGGGTGCCTAAGCTCCCGCCCATGACCCGATCCCTGCGCCCACCAGCAGATCCGGCGCCCAGCGCGGTACCGCCCGGGGCGCTCGCCGTCGCCGCGGACCACGGCGTCGCGCCCGGCGAACTGCGGCCACTGGGCAAGCTCGGGCTGCGGCGCCCGGTCACCCGCCTCGGCGGCCGCGGGATCGTCGTGGAGATCGCCGAGGACGACGAGGGCCGCGCGCGGATCCGCCGGGAACTGTGGGGCCGATCCTGGGCCGCCTCGGCGGGAGTGCCGACGGCGGTGATCCACGGGTCCGATCCGGACGGTGGCTGGCTCGTCGGCGAGTGGGTCCCCGCCGCTCCGACCGGGGGCCAGCGTTATCTCGACCGGGCGGTCCAGGCGGCTCTGGCCGTGGGGTCCGCGGTGCCGCCGCTGCCTGGACCCGGAGCCGCGGTCTGGCGGTCGCCCCGGCGCGCCGCGGTCCTGCGCACCGCGCGGGCGATCTCCGGGCGGATGCCGATGCGCCTGTGGTGGGCCGCCCATACCGCCGCCAGGGACCTGCCCCAGGTCCCCGTCGCGCACGGCGACTTCTACCACCGCAACGTGCTCTGGCGGGCCGACCGCGACGAGGTCTGCGTGATCGACTGGGAGTACCTCGGCGCCGGTCCCCGCCACGGCGACCTGCTGCGGATGTGGACGATCCTCCCGGACCGCCGCGACCGCGACTCACTCCTCGACCGCCTGCTCTCGGCCACCCCGCCCGCACAGCACCGCGAGATCGCCGCGCTGGGGCTCTGGCTCGCGCTACGGCTCCTCGGCGAGAACATCAAGTCCCCCCGGACCGACCGCAACGCCGCCGATCTCGCCCACGCCCGCTCGATCCAGCCCGAGGCCCGCGACCTCGCCCGCACCCACGACGCCTGGCCCCTCTAGGCCACCGGTCGGCCCGCACCATCGACGGGACTGTTCGGATATTCGTCCATAAAACGGGCGGCGGTAGCCGCGAATATCCGAACAGTCCCGTTCGAGAAGGGGGCGCGCGCACCGCGGAGCGCCCGCCCGGGGAGAGCGGGGCGAAGCGGCCGCCGGCGGCTAGGTGGTGAGTTCGCGGTAGAGGGCGAGGAGGCGGTCGGCGGATCCGTGGGAGGCGCCGCCCGAGACCACGTGTTCGCGTCCCGCGCACCCGGCCTTCTCCGCCGCGTCGGTGTCGCCCAGCAGCTCGGCGACCGCGGCCGCGAGGGATCCGGGGTCGTCCACGGGCACGATCCGCGCGGCGGACGGCGGGACCACTTCGGCCATCCCGTCCACATCGGTCACGACGAGCGGACGGCCGAGCGCCATGGCTTCGAGCGGCACCAGCGACATCCCCTCCCACCGGGACGGGCAGACCACGACGTCGGCCGCGTACATCCAGCGCATCGCGTCGTCGCGGTCGGCGGATCCGGCGAACACGACCCCGTCGCCGGCGATGGCGTCGAGTGCGGCGCGATCGGGACCGTCCCCGACGAGTACCAGCACAGCCCCCGGCACGGCGGCGCGGACCGCGGGCCAGGCGGAGACCAGCACGTCCTGCCCCTTCTGCCGGACCAGCCGCGCGGCGCACACGGCGAGCGGCACCCCGGGCTCGACGCCGAGTGCCGCGCGGATCTCCGAGCGCGGCCGCGCCCGATACACGTCGGCGGCGGACGGCGAGACCTCGTTGGGCAGCACCACGAGCCGGCCGTCGATCCCTGCCGCGGCACCGGATTCGCGCTCGGCAGCGCTCACACAGACTGCGGCGGACGTCCACCGGCGCGCGGCGAATCGCTCCCAGCCGAGGACGATCCGCCGCAACGCGCCGCCCACGGCGAAGAACGACCAGGCGTGCGGGCTGAAGACGGTCGGCACGGATCCACGAAG